>NZ_LLZH01000305.1:0-60969 GCF_001509495.1 Actinoplanes awajinensis subsp. mycoplanecinus
CGCCCCGCCGCCGCCCCCGCGTCGGCCGAGACCCGGCCGGAGGACCGCGTGGTTCCGGCCCGCGGCCTGAAGCGCATGCCCGGCTGGCGCTGAGGGTCGTCTCGGCGGCGGGGAGGCAGCCCTGAGCGCCAGCCGGGTTTGCCGCAATGCCGCTTAGCCTGTTCGGTCTCGGCGGGGCCCTGCAGCGTTGGAGCGGTGTCCGATGTGTTCGGGCGCAGGTGGGTGGGGGTCGTTGCGGGCCGAGAGGTTCGGTCGCTCAGTGGTGCTTCGATGGGTCGGCGTGGGCGATCGATGCCGGTGGGGCGGCGGAGGTTCGCGCTCAGGGCCGAAGGGGCCGTCGGAGTCCGTGCTCGGCACGGAACGGGCGGCCGGAGTCCGCGCTCGGCACCGGTGGGGCGGCGGAGGTTCGCGCTCGGCCCCGGTGGGGCTGTCGGAGTCCGTGCTCGGCATCGAAGGGGCGGTCGGAGTCCGCGCTCGGCGCCGAAGGGGCGGCAGGGGTCCGCGGTGGGTTGGGTTGGGTTCGGGGGCGGTGGCGGTCCGCGGTCGGGTTGTGCGTGCGGCTAGCGCCCCCAGGTGGGCGGTAGCCGCACGCGATCTGGCATTGCGGACTCTTACCGCCCCGCCCCGCCCCGCCCGGCAGCGGCAGGCGCAGCCGAGCGGGCATCGTGCACCCCTGCGCCGTCGGCAGGGTGATCGGGGGCCGGGAGGCAGCTCTGAGCGCCAGCTGGGGTTGCGAGCTGGTTCGCGTGGGCGGTTGCGGCTTGCGGTGGGAGTGCGTCTGGCGGGTGTCCGGCTGGTTCTGAGGGGTGCCTCCGGGCCTTTGAGGCACCCCTCAGAACCAGCCGGATGGGAGGGCGGCTCAGTCGTCGGGGCGTAGGCGGCGGAGGGCGGCTCGGGCTACCCGCTTTCCGGTGCGGAGGCCGCCGGCCATTGCGGTGGCGGCTCGTCCGGGGGCGGTGGCCTTCAGCGCGGAGATGATGCGGTTGGCGCGGATCAGCTCGGCGTCTCGCTGGGCGGCGCGCTTCTGATACCAGTCGGTCTGGGCTCGGGCCTCGGCCAGCTCGCGGCGCAGCCGGTCACGCTCCGCCACGGTTTCGCGCAGCGTCGGCGCTTCGGTTGGGCGCCCGGTCACGGTTTCGCGCAGGGGCAGCGCTTCGGTTGGGCGCTCGGCCATGGTTTTGCGCGGGAGTGGCGCCTCGGGGGAGGGCTGGCGGGTGCTGGCTGCGGTCTTCTGGTCGCCGAGTGGCTGCCGGGAGTCGCCGGGGACGTCTCGGCCGGCCATGACGGTCAGCAGCGTGGTCACCTCGGATGCGTCTGCGGGTGTCGGCCACAGCCGGGTCAGGCCCTCATCGAAGATCGACTGTGCGAGCCGGTGAAGTGGACCCGGCGAGCCGATGGGATCCGGCGAGCCGGTGGGCTCGAGCGGACCTGTTTGTCCGGCTGTGCCGATCGGGCCGATCGGCCAGGTCAGCGGATGCAGGATTCCGTCCATGTCCACGATGATCTGATCCGCGTCGAGTGTGGCCAGTTCACCGCCCTGCCAGGTGGTCAGCAGGCCGCGCATCGCCGGCTGGTCATGCCCCCGGCACGCGCCGAGCAGCGCATCGTGCAGGCACCGACCGACCGGCAGCACCACCCCCGCCAGGCCGACGAGAGGAGAGCTGCCGGCAGCGGGAGAGCCGCTGGCAGCGGGAGAGCTGTCGGCAGCGGGAGAGCTGTCGGTAACGGGGGAGCTGTTGGCAGCGGGAGAGCCGCTGGCAATGGGAGAGCTGCTGGTGGCGGAAGGGCCGCTGGCACTGGGAGAGCTGCCGGTGGCGGGAGAGCCGCTGGTAACGGGAGAGCTGCCGGTGGCGGGAGGGCTGCCGGGAGAGGGGGACCGGGGTGGGACGGGGCTGGGGAGCCAGCCCCGGGACCGGTCGTGGTCCAGCCTGGTGACCGTGGAGCCTGACGCGAGCAGGGCGCCGGGCAAGGCCGGCCGGGCCGGAGCGGCCGGATGGGTGGCGACGACGATCCAGGCCGGGGCGGTGGCCAGGGCCAGGTCCGCGTGGAGCAGGCGCAGGGCGATCGGGCGCGGGTCGGCCAGCATCGGCACGGTCGGGGTGAACGCCCGGCGCAGCGTCGACTGCACGACCCCGCGCATCGCCGGGTCGGCCAGCAGCGGCGCGCCGGCCAGGACGGTGGGGGCTTCCGGGGTGGGGAAGGCGGCGTACTCGTGGAGGACCGCCAGGCCCGTGGACCGGAGAGTGTCGCGGAGGTGGTCCGGGCTGGCCGGGTGGGTCGGGTCGTCCTCGGCGGGAGCTGACCACTGCGCGGAGGGCGGTTCCGCGGGCAGGGCGAGCAGCCGGTGCAACCCGGCCGGGTTGGTCACCGACAGCAGCAGCCGGCCGCCGGGGCGGAGCACGGCGAGGAGCCGGGACAGCGACTCCGACCAGGGCAGGTCCGGAGATTCGGTGGTGCCGGTCCGGTCCAGGCCGTCGAGGGCCAGGACGGTGTCGAACTCCGGCTCGGCGGGGAGCTTGGCGAGGCTGCCGCACCAGATCCGTACGCCGGGGTGGCGCGCGGCCAGAACGTCGGGCGTCCCCCGTACCAAAAAGGTCAGATCGGCGACCGGGAGGTGATCGACGATCTCGGCCCCGAGCGGTCCGACGACCAGTGTGCGGCCGTGCGCCGCGGCCGCCAGCGCACCCAGCGCGGCGCCGCGTGCCACCGAGTCGGCCGGCTCGGACCAGTGCGGCATCTCCCCGCCGATAGACCGCACACTCATCGATTCATACCTTCCGAAGTACGTGCGGGTGACCAGTGGAACAGGTGCCGCAGCTCGGCGGGGGAGAGGAGGCGGTCGGCGCCGAGCTCGGCGGTGGCGACCGTGCCGGCCAGCACCGGATCGACCCGGGGGCCGTGCAGCTCGGCCCACTGCCGCTCGATCCGGGACTGGCCGCCGAACGCGGAGCGCTCGCCGTCCAGGCGCATCGGGTCGCCGTAGACGGCCGGCTCGCAACCGGCCAGGATGCCGTAGAAGACCGCGCTGCACAGCCGGTTCGACGCGACCCGCACGTGCCGGCGCTGCTCGGCGAGCTGGCGGTCGAGGAAACCGGGCTCGAGGTCCTTGTACCAACCGCCGCGGTAGCCGTGGCAGACCACCCGGAAGCCGGCCCGCTCGTACTGCCGGCGCAGGCGCGGTGAGCGGTACTCCTGCCAGTAGAGGCAGACCGTCACCGGGCCGGTCTCGGTCGCCCGGATCTCGTCGATCAGCCGGCCGTGGTCACCGACGATGCGCTGCCCCTCCCAGCCGTGGAACGGGTAGTAGATGGTGCCCTCCCGGGGCTCCGCGGGCGCGGCCGGCTCCATGGCCAGCAGGTACGCCCACGGCGCCCCGATCACGTGCACCGGCCGGCGCCCCAGTGACCAGGCGCGCCGGCGGGTCGTCTCGCTCCACACGAACAGCGGGATGCCGGGGACGAACTCGTGGTCGGGCGCCATCCCGTCGCCGATGTTCCAGCCGTGCTGCAGATAGCCGCGGATCTCGTGGACCTCGGCCGGGTCGAGCCCGCAGTACCGGGCCAGCACGTGGGAGTGCCCGTAGTAGTGGTTCGCGTGGTGCACGGTGGCACATCCCACCCGACCCCGGCGTCCAGCAGGCGAACGCGCCGTGACTAGGGCTTGTCCTGCCGACCAAGCGAGTGCGCGGCGAGATCCCGGCGCTCGTTGGAGAGACGCAGGTCCCGCTTGTTGGCGATCAGGCTGGTCACGGTGACGGTGGCCAGCACGCCGGCGATCACGGCGAGGGAGAGCACGGTCGGCACGTCCGGGACGGCGTCCGGCCACACCTTGTGCGCCCAGTGCAGGACCAGTTTGCCGCCGATGAACGCCAGGATCAGCGCCAGGCCGTAGTTCAGGTGGCGCAGCTTGTCCAGCACGTTGCGGAGCACGAAGTAGAGCGCGCGCAGGCCGAGCAGGGCGAACGCGTTGGTGGCGAAGACCAGGTAGGGGTCCTCGGTCACGCCGTACACCGCGGGCACCGAGTCGACGGCGAAGACGATGTCGGTCATGAAGACCGCGACCACGACCAGGGCCAGCGGGGTCAGGGCCCGACGACCTTTTTCCCGTACGGTCAGCGCGCCACCCCGGTAGTCGCTCACCACCGGCATCCAGCGGCGGATCAGCTTCACGCTGCGCATGCTCTCCACGTCGACGCTGTGCTCGCCCCCGCGCATCGCGTCCCGCATCACCTTGACCGCGGTGGCCAGCAGGATCCCGCCGAACAGCAGGAACGCCCACGCGCCGGACTGCAGCACCGCCGCACCGAGCGCGATGAAGACGGCTCGCAGCACCAGGGCGCCGGCGATGCCGTAGAGGAGCACCCGCTGTGCCAGGGCGGCCGGCACCGCGAACGCGCCGAGCAGCAGCATGAAGACGAAGAGGTTGTCGACCGACAGGGACTTCTCGACGACGTACCCGGTGAAGAACTCGATGCCGGGGCGCTGGCCGTACACCTGCCAGATCAGCACGCCGAAGGCCGCCGGAAGCGCGAGATAGAACAGCGACCAGCCGACCGCCTCGCGCATCTTGACCTCGTGCGGACGGCGGGTGGCGACGAAGTCGGCGACCAGCAGTCCCAGCAGGACGGCGATGGTGATCGCCCACAGGGTGGGCGAGGCGATCGATGACACGGGAGCTCCTCGGACATACGTCAGCGTCCGAGGTCTCTCTCACCCGCGTGGTGCGATGCGGGTGGACGCACGGGGGCATGATCACATGCCCGTGATGACCGCAACGTCCCAGACGGAGGTACTCCCCTCGCCGCGCAGCCTAGTGGCCATTCCTGCGAGGTTGTTGAAAGTAGGGTTTCTGGCATGGCCGAACATTTTGATCTTGTCGTGCTGGGTGCCGGGCCGGGCGGATACGTCGCGGCCATCCGCGCCGCCCAGCTCGGACTCTCCACCGCCATCGTCGAGGACCGCTTCTGGGGCGGGGTCTGCCTGAACGTGGGCTGCATCCCGTCGAAGGCGCTGCTGCGCAACGCCGAGCTCGCGCACATCTTCACCCACCAGGCGAAGACCTTCGGCATCGACGGCAGCGTCACCTTCGACTACGGGGTGGCACACCAGCGCAGCCGGACCGTGGCCGACGGCCGGGTCAAGGGCGTGCACTACCTGATGAAGAAGAACGGGATCACCGAGATCCAGGGCCGCGGCACGTTCACCGGCGCGCACACCCTGCGGGTCGGCGACCGGACCGTCACGTTCGACAACTGCATCCTGGCCACCGGCGCGAGCACCCGGCTGATCCCCGGCACCAGCGTGACCAGCCGGGTCGTCACCTACGAGGAGCAGATCCTCGACCCGGAACTCCCGGACAGCATCATCATCGTGGGAGCCGGAGCGATCGGCGTCGAATTCGCGTACGTGCTGCGCAACTACGGCGTCGAAGTCACCATCGTGGAGTTCCTCGACCGGATGCTGCCGCTCGAGGACGAGGACGTCTCCAAGGAGTTGCAGCGGCAGTACCGCAAGCTCGGCGTCGACGTGCGCCTCGGCACCCGCGTCGAGGGCATCGAGGAGCGCGCCGAGTCGGTCCGGGTCACCGTCTCGCGCAACGGCAAGACCGAGGTGCTCGAGGCCGACAAGGTGCTCCAGGCCATCGGCTTTCAGCCCAACACCCAGGGGTACGGCCTGGAGACGACCGGGGTGGAGCTCACCGATCGCGGTGCGGTCGCGATCGACGACCGGTGCCGTACGAATGTGCCGGGCATCTATGCGATCGGTGACGTGACCGCCAAGCTGATGCTCGCGCACGCCGCCGAGGCGATGGGCATCGTGGCCGCCGAGACCATCGCGGGCGCCGAGACGATGGCGCTCGACTACCGGATGATCCCGCGGGCCACCTACTGCCAGCCGCAGGTGGCCAGCTTCGGCTGGACCGAGGCGCAGGCCCGGGAGGAGGGCTTCGACGTACGGGTGGCGAAGTTCCCGTTCACCGCGAACGGCAAGGCGCACGGGCTCGGCGACGCCACCGGCTTCGTGAAGATCCTCAGCGACGGTGAGCACGGCGAGCTGCTCGGCGCCCACCTGATCGGCCCGGACGTCACCGAGCTGCTGCCGGAGCTGACCCTGGCTCAGCAGTGGGACCTCACGGTCACCGAGGTGGCCCGCAACGTCCACGCCCACCCCACCCTCGGCGAAGCCGTCAAGGAAGCCGTGCACGGCCTGGCCGGCCACATGATCAACTTCTGATCGCGGGCGCGCGCGGTGCACGCCCGGGGGAGTACGTCCCGCGGCGTGTACCGCGTCCGCGGTACCCGGTAATACCTGCGTGCGGATGACGACCAGAACCCGCCGGTGCGGAACCCTGAACGGGTGACCCTGACCGTCCAGCCCACCGGCACCGCTCTGTTGAAGGTCCGCCGGCTGCTCGGCTATGTGCTGTTCGGTCTGATCGCGATCCTGGCCGTGTACACCCTGCGCGATCGGCTGCCCGACCCGGCGGCGTTCGGCGGCGCGCTGCGCGCCGCCGATGGGCGGTGGGCGGCGTCGGCGGTCGCCGCCGGTTTGCTGTCCCAATTCGCGTACGCGGAACAGCAGCGCCGCCTGCTCGCCGCCCTGGGCGTCCGGGTCCCGCCGCGCCGCGCCCTTGCCATGACCTACGTGCGCTCGGCGCTCAGCATGGCCCTGCCCGCGGGTTCCGCGGCCTCGGCGGCTTACGCGTTCCGCACGTACCGCCGGCACGGCGCGACGTCCGCGACGGCGGCCACCGCCACCCTGATCTCCAGCGTCGTCACGGTCCTGGCGCTGGCCCTGCTCTACGCCGCCACCTGGTCCCTTCCGGTCACCGGTGTCGTTCTCCTGGTCGCCGTCCCCGCCGGTGTCCTGGCGCGCCGCTCCGCGGCTGCCGACAACATCCGCCGCCGGGTCGTCCCGCCGTTCGCGTCTCGTGCCGGTCGCTGGGTCGTCGGGCTGTTCGCGTCTCGTGTCGGTCGCTGGGTGGTCGCGCTGTTCGCGTCTCGTGCCGGTCGCTGGGTCGTCGCGCCGTTTGCGGGGCTCATGCGGCGGCCTTCGTCCAGTCGGGCGCTGAGAGACGCCCGGTCCATCCCGCTCGGGACCTGGCTGGCGGTCCTGACGGCCGGCCTGATCAACTGGCTGCTGGACCTGAGCTGCCTGGTGCTGGCCGCGGCCGCCGCCCACGCCGACGTCGGCTGGAGCCGGTTGGCGCTGATCTACCTGGCCGTCCAGGTGGTCCGGCAGATCCCGCTCACTCCGGGCGGCATCGGCCTGATCGAGACCAGCATGCTGGCGGGCCTGATCGCGGCGGGGTGCCCTGAGATCACCGCCGCGACGGTGGTCCTGATCTACCGGCTGATCTCGTTCTGGCTGATCCTGCCCACTGGTGTGGCCGCCCACTTCTCCCTCCGCAACACCCTCGGTCCCGAGCCCGCGGCCGGTCCTCTGCCCCCGAGTGTGTGAAGTCCGGGTCCGCTCCGAACCCGAACTCCCCACAGCCGGCGGTTCCGGCCGCTGCGTGGGGAGTTTGGGTGCGCTCCGCACCGCTTCTCCCCACGCAAGGTTGGTTCGGCGGTTGCGTGGGGAGTTTGGGTGCGCTGCGCACCGTTTTTTCACACGCAAGGTGGTTGGCGGTGTTGCGTGGGGAGTTTGGGTGCGCTGGGCGCCGTTACTTCACACGCTCCGTGCTTTGGTGCTGATTATGGGCGGTTGAACTGCTGGGCGACGGCGCCCAGCCCCAGCGCCAGCGCCGGGCCCGGCAGGCGGAAGTCACGCCCGTACCGCCGCCCCGGATGGTCCCGGTCGACCAGGTCCTGCCAGAGGACCGCGACCGGATCATCCGTGGCCGGCAGGTGGTGCCCGGCAGCCCGCAGCAGCCGGGCCAGGTCGTTCTGCTGGCGCAGGCGCTGCTCCTCGAAGATCCGGCTCCACTGCAGCAGGGAGATCGAACCCTCCAGGGAATCCGGGACCGTCTCGTCCAGCATGGGCAGTGGGCGGGCCGCGGCCCAGGCGGACAGTTCGGCGCCGGTGACCGTTCCCGGGTCGTCGTCCTCACTGCGGGCGAGCGCGTAGGACAGCAGCGCGGTCGTCTCCACCAGCAGGTGCTGGACCGGCACCCGTCCGGGCGGGTCGAGCCACCAGTGGTCGGCTTCCAGGAGATCGGCGGCGTGCCGGGTCGCGGCCCGCCACCAGCTTTCATCGCCGGCGGCCAAGGCGTCGGTATAGGACCACAGAAAGGTCACCCCTCCGGTCCTACCAGCGACATTAGTCACGAGTCAATCACGCGAAGGCGTCGCCGGAGGGAACGGCACACGTCACTGTCACGCGGGCGACGTCCACGGGCCGACCCCGCCGATCCGTTCGACGTGATAGCGGATCACCCAGCCGGACGTCCGCGGCGCCGGGAACGTCGCGTCCGGGGCAAGGTAGACCTTCGCCAGCCGGTCCAGCAGCTCCCACGCCTGCTCGCCGGGCTCGATCTCGGCCCGGGCCCGCAGCACCGCGTGTTCGGCAAGGAACACACCCGGCTGCCGGCGCGCGTCGAACGACAGCACCACCCGGGGATCCCGCTCCACATTGCGGAGTTTGGCGTTCCAGCTCAGGTGGCCGCTGACCACGTCGTCGCCGTCCACGCCGATCCAGATCACCGAGACCTGGGGGCTGCCGTTGGCGTTGATCGTGCTCAGGTGAGCCAGGGGACCGGTTTCGATCAGACCGCGCAGTTCCGGGGGCAGAGCGCTCATGACCGAAGGTTACTCATCGATGCAGGTTGTGCACCCCGAGCGCCCGGTCGAGGAGTTTGAAGCGGAACGCCGCGGTCAGGGCCAGGAACCAGATCAGCAGCGCGGGCGGCACGATCGCGGCGACCGGGCGGGCGTGTCCGATCAGGCCGAAGTACGACCACAGCACCGGCACGTTGATCACCACGAGGAAGACCACGATCAGTCCGGCGACCAGCAGTGCCGGGCGGCGGTCGTCGGTCGGCGGGGTCCACGCGGCGAAGAGACGGTTCGGCGGCGCCAGGAACAGGATCATGATGAACGACGCGAAGCAGAAGAACGTCGACAGCCCGGTCTGTGCGGCGATCGTCGCGGACGCGGTGGCGAAGTCGGTGTCGACGCCGTACTGCAGGCCGGTGTAGCGCTCGAACTCGTCGATCACCTCGGCCGGGGTCCGTCCGGAGCTGAAGCCGTGCGAGATCGCCTCGTACAGTGCGGTGTAGACGGCCGTGGCCACGCCGGCCGTGACGATCGAGGCGGGCAGCACGAACCGGGCCATGCTCGCGAAGAGCCGCTTGTCCGGCGGGACCGGCTTGGCCCAGAACGTCAGGAAGAACGTCGGCACCCCGACCGTGAACAGGGTCAGCCCCACCTGGGTCGGCGAGTACGGGAAGCCCAGCCCGAGCATCGTCACCGCCAGGATGACAAGCCCCTGGCTGGCCACCCGGGCCAGGAAGACGTAGAGCGACATCCCGATCCCGTTGATGATCCGCCGGCCCTCCTCCTGTGCCGGGGGCAGCACCGCGAACGAGTCGTCGACCAGCACGATGTCGGCCACGTCCCGGGTGACCGGGCTGCCGCTGCGCATCGCCACCCCGACGTGCGCCTGCTTGAGCGCGCGGGCGTCGTTCACCCCGTCGCCGATCATCGCGACGTACCGGCCCTGGCGGCGCAGCGACCGGACGATCCGTTCCTTGTGCTCCGGCGCTACCCGGCCGAACACCGTGGTCCGGGCGACCACCGCGTCCAGGGCAGCGTCGTCGAGCCCGTCCAGGTCGGCGCCGGGGACCGGCTCGCCGGCGTCCATCCCGGCCCGGTCGGCGATCGCCGCGACGGTGCGCGGGTCGTCGCCGGAGAGCACCTTGAGATCGACGCCGCTGCTACGGAACCGGCGGACCGTGTCGGCCACCGCCGGGCGCAGCTCGTCGCCGAGTGCGACCAGGCCGTAGGGCTCCAGCATCGGCAGCTCGGGCCGGCCCTCCGGGTCGCGCAGCGGCGCGCCGGTGTCCTGCGCCCGGGCCAGCAGCAGCACCCGCAGGCCGCGCCGGGTCCGCTCGGTGACCAGATCGGCCGGCAGCGGTTTGCGCAGCCGCGCGGCGAGCGCGTCCGGCGCGCCCAGCACCCAGGTGTCCTCGTCGGTGACCAGTCCGGACCAGCGCAGCGAGGACGCGAACGGCACCTCGTCGCGGATCTCCCAGATCGGCCCGGCCAGCTCGGCGGCGATCGCCAGCGCGGTCAGGTTCGGGGTGGTGGCGTTGTGCGCGATACCGCCCAGGGCGTCGGCGACCTCGGCGTACTCGTGCTCGCCGATCGGCAGGATCTCGTCGACGGCGAGGTTGCCGGTGGTCAGCGTGCCGGTCTTGTCGGTGCACACCACGTCCACGTTGCTCACCGATTCGACCGCGTTGACCTGCTGCACCAGCGCACCCTGGCGACCGATCCTGACCGCACCGGCCGTGTAGGCGAGCGCGATCAGGAAGAACAGCCCGTAGGGCACCAGCCCGGACAGCACCGCGGTGATCTGGACGACCCGCAGCAGGGTGAAGCCCTCGATCGCGGCCTGCGCCAGGATCGCGCCGCTCATCAGCGTGGTCAGCACCATGACGAGGCGCACGGTGAACTCGATCCGCCGTTGCAGCGGCGTCTTGTCGGTGGTGGACCGGCGCGCCTCGGCGGTCAGCCGCCCGGCGTAACTGTTGCGCCCGACGTCCCGGGCCAGCTGGTGCCCGTCGCCCGCGACGCACAGGCTGCCTGACCGCAAGTCATCACCGGGTTCTTTGGCCACCGGATCCGACTCCCCGGTCAGCAGCGACTCGTCGGCCTCGATCCGGCCGCCGTCCAGCATCGGCCCGTCCACCACGATCTGGTCGCCGGCCCGGACCCGCAGCACGTCGCCGCGCACGACGAGTTCGGGTTCGATCTCCTGCTCGGCGCCGTCGCGGATCACCACGACCGCGCCGCGGTCGAGCAGTTGCAGCCCGTCCAGCTTCCGCTTGGCCCGGATCTCCTGGGCCGCGCTGATCACCGCGTTGATCAGGCCGAGTCCGACACTGATCAGCGCGTCGCTGTACCGCTGCAGGGCCAGCAGCGCCACCCCGATCACGAACAGGATGATGTTGAAGAACGAGAAGACGTTGGTCCGCAAGATCTCCGCATAACTGCGCGACCCGCCCTTGACCGGGGTGTTCCCCTCACCGTGCCGCAACCGGTGCGCGGCCTCCGCCGAACTGAGCCCCTCGACCACAACCGCCTGCTCTCCCACTCTCATCACAAAAACCATTAAAACCCCTTTTGTGTACGATTAGGGCCCGCCGGCCGGGAGCCCGCCCGGTCGCGCTCCCGTGCCGCGCGCCCCCAGCAGGCCCCGCCCCGGGGCCGAGCCCACCCGGCGGGCGCCGCTCCGCGCTGGTCACCGGGGGTGTTCCCGTCCCGCCTCGCGCTGGTTCGGGCGCGTTCCGGCTCCCGCCTCGCGCTGGTTCGGGCGCGTTCCGGCTCCCGCCTCGCGCTGGTTCGGGCGCGTTCCGGCTCCCGCCTCGCGCTGGTTCGGGCGCCCGCCCGCGCTGGTTTCGGCGTATTCCGGCGAAGGCTGCTTGGCGCCTGCTAGGCGCCGTTTAGGGTAATCAAATGCAGATCATTCGGTATAAATCGGTCAGAACGGCACTCGGCGTCGCGCTCTCCGCCGGGCTGGGCCTGACCGCGCTGACCGCTGACCTCGCCCTGACCCACCGCGCCGCCGCGGCCGCCACCTGGAGCCCGGCGAAGAGCCCCCGGCCAGTGGTCTGGAACCCCGCGAAGAACGCCGCGCTGGCCCAGCTGATGAGCGACGCGGCCACCCCCTCGCTGATCATCGGGGCGGCGTTGCCGGCGTCCCTGGCCGGCTCCGCGCTGCTGCCGGGCACGTCCCCGCTGCACGCCCCCGCGGCGGGCGGAAAGTTCGACCCCGAGCGCCTGCGGGCCGCCCTGCTCACCCCGGCCGAGCTGCCGGCCGGCTACAAGCCGATGCCGGACGCCCTGAAGGCCTTCACCGACACCGGCTCCAAGATCGGCATGTGTGACACCACGCCGGCCACAGCCCCCGGCGCCCCGGTCCGCCCAGTAGCCCCCGGCGCCCCGGTCGGCCCCGGCACCCCGGCCAAGCCCAGCCCTCGGTCCGCCGTCGCCCTTGCCCCGGGCCAGCCCAGCCAGGACTCCCCGCCCGCCGCAGCCGCGAAGCCGGCCGCAGCCGCAGTCGCGAAACCGGCCGCAGCCGCAGCCGCGACGACGGCCGGGGCGGACATGCCGGCCGCGAAGCCGGTGGGAGCGGGCGCGCCGACCGCCACGCCTCAGCCCGGCGGCCAGGGCCAGAAGGTCGGCAGCGACACGGTGCGGGCCGCCTTCATGAAGGGTGAGACCGGGCCGGTGCTGATCGAGGCGATCAACCCGGCCGGTGACCGGGCCGCCCGGGACATCGTGGCCCAGGTGGCCGCCGCGCCGAGCCGTTGCCCGTCCTACGACGAGGGCAAGCCGGGCGAGCCCGACGCGCTGCGGATGTCGACGTTCCCGCTCGGCCTGCCGCGGTTCGGCAACAAGTCCGCCGGGGTGCGCTTCGAGGTCGAGATGACCAGCCCGCGGGTCACCGTGCACGGCAAGATGGCCGCCGTCTCGATCCGGGGCGCCGTGATCACCGTGCTGCTGGTCAACATCGAACAGCCCGGGCAGCACGAGCTCGAGGCGATCACGCGGAAGGCCGTGCAGAAGTTCAAGCAGCTGAAATAGCGCCGTACCGTCGTACCGGAAAAATAGCGGCCGGAACCGCCGCGAAGCTGGCGGCGAACAGCGAACTCGCAGGTCAGAGTGTCGCCGCCAGCTTCTGCAACGCCTCGCTCGCGCCCGAGGTCAACGGCTCGCCGTGCCCCGGCAAAATGATCTTGATCGGCAGCGTCGCCAGCTTCTTGACCGATTTTGCCGCCGCGGCCTGGTCCGCGGTGAACTCCGGGTTCGAGCCTTCCAAACCATTTTGGGTACGCAGGGCGTCGCCGGCGACGAGCGTCCCGGTCGACGCGTCGAAGATCGAGATGTGGCCGAGCGTGTGCCCGGGCGTGCCGACGATCTGCAGCCCGAACACCTCGTCGCCGTCGTTGAGCGACGTCAGCTTGGCGTCCGAGACGATGTTCGGGGCGTCCGCCGTTCCGGTGTAGAACGTGGCCTTCACCTGCTTCTGGATCTCGTCGACGCTGCCCGCGTGATCCGGGTGGTGGTGGGTGAGCAGGACGTGCTTGACCGCGCCCCAGTCCTTGCCGGCCGCCTTGAGTCCGGTTTCGATCGCACCGCCGGAGCCCGCGGTGCCGGTGTCGACGATGGCCACCTCGTCGCCGCGGAGCAGCAGATAGGCCGACACGAAGCTGAGGTTGACCCGCTGCCAGCCGCCGGTCGTGCCCGCCTTCTCCTCGGCGCTGCTCGGTTGCGGAAGCGGCTCCGCCGCGGGCGTGGTCGAGCAGGCGGTCAGGGTGTTGACCACGGCCAGGCCCAGCACCCCGGCGCCGGTGGTCACGAACAGTCGGCGGCTGATCCGGTAGTCGGTCATCTGTCCTGCTTAGCGCACCCACAGGGAAACCGGCACCTATCCGTCGGCATTTACCTCTGCCTATAGTGCTGGCATGCCGGTCCAGCGCCTGGTGAGGCACCTGAGCGAGCTGGGATTCTCCCCGTACGAAGCGCGGTGCTACGCGGGCCTGCTCGGCGCCGGCCCGCTGACCGGGTACGCGGTCGCCAAGAGCACCGGGGTGCCGCAGCCCAAGGTCTACGAGACGCTGCGCCGGCTGGTCGCCCGCGGCGCCGCCGAGCAACTGCCCGGCCCGCCGATCCGGTTCCTCGCGGCCGACCCGGAGGCGCTGCTGGACCGGATGGCGAACGCCTACGCCGCCTCGATCGCCGGCGCCCGGGCAGCGGCCGCGGAACGGACTCCCTAAGATCGGTTCTCGTCGCTGTGAGCACTATCGATGGGACTGTCAGCGTGTCCGGAAGTCTGCTGGCGGTCACCGCCGTCGTCCTGCTGCTCGCCTACCTCGCGATCTTCGTGGCTCTGCACCTGCGGGGCACCGGCTATCACCTGATCCGGAACGCGGTGAGCGACTACGGCGTCGGCCGCACCGCCGGGCAGTTCCGGGCCGCGGTGCTCGCCAACAGCCTCGGCATCCTCGCGCTGACCGGCGCGCTCGCCGTCGAACTGGGCCGCGATCCGCTGTCCACCGGCGACTACGTGATCCTCCTGCTGATCCCGGCGACCCGGCTGGCGCTGGCATTCTTCCCGACCGACGTCGAGGGCACCCCGGTCACCGCGACGGGCCGGATCCACCTGCTGCTGGCGGTCGCGTCGTTCACGTTCGTTTACCTGTCCGTGGCGAACCTGACCCCGCCACTGACCGGCCACCCGGCATGGTCGAGCCTCGGCGCGGTGCTGGTGACGCTGAAGTGGATCGCCGCAGCCGGCCTGGCCGCGGTCGTGGTGACGATGGTCGTCCCGTCCTTGCGCCGGCTGTTCGGCCTGGCCGAGCGGGTCTACCTGCTCAGCACCAACCTGTGGTTCCTCCTGGTGGCCTTGTTCCTGACCATCTGGACCTTCTGACCCGGCCCGTGCGAGCCGCCGGCCCGGCGAGCGTCGGTGGTGGTCATCGCGGCCGTGAGACGACGACGGCCGCCCTCCGGTCGTGCCCGGCGAGCGCTGATGGCGGCTTGCGGCGCCGGGATCACCGCGAGTGCCCGCCCGCGACCGCTCGGCTGGTCGTGACAGCCGTCATGCGTCGCCCAAAAGGGCCGTCAGGCCCAGCTCGGGTCGCTCAGCTGGTCGTGACGGCCCTTATGCGTGGTCTATTCGGGCCGTGAGGCCCAGCTCGGGTCGCTTGGCTGGTTGTGACGGCCGTTATGCGTGGTCTATTCGGGCCGTGAGGCCCAGCTCGGGTCGCTTGGCTGGTTGTGACGGCCGTTATGCGCCTATAAGGGCCGTGAGGGCCAGCTCGGGTTGCTCGGCTGGTTGTGACGGCCCTTATGCGTGGTCTATTCGGGCCGTCAGGGCCAGCTCGGGTCGCTTGGCTGGTTGTGGTGGCCCTTATGCGTCGCCCATAAGGGCCGTCAGGGCCAGCTTGGGCTGCTTGGCTGGTCCTGGTGGCCCTTATGGCGGGGTGGGGGCCGGTCGGCATGGTGGCTGCCTGGGAACGCGGAACATTGCGTGCTGAATGCGGCATCGCGCAAACGGGTCGCCCCCGACCGCCCGGGCCAGCCTCGACCCTCCCGGATCAGCTCTCCCGGCTGCCCGCCCCCCCGACTGGGCACCGGGACCGCCCACTCGCCTCTCGGGACGGCCGCAACCAGCGCGGTCGGGCCCGGCGCGACGGACCGCAAGCCGGCAGCGTGCCGCCTGGCTACCACCCGCAACCACCGGCCACCCGCAGCCCATGCGGCCGACCGGTGCCAGCCACGGCCGATGTCGCCGGCCGGTGCCAAGCCGCGGTTGATGTCGCGGACTGGTGTCGGCCGCGGTTGGTGGCGCGGACCGGTGGCAAGGCGCGGTTGATGTCGCGGACCGGTGGCAAGGCGCGGTTGATGTCGCGGACTGGTGCCGGTCGCGGTCGGTGGCGCCGGCTGGTGTCTGCCGCGACTGATGGCGCTGGGTGGTCGCGGTGGGCTACTCCGCTGTTTTGGTGGGGAACTTGCCGCTGTGGGCGGTGAGGAAGGTGACCTCGGTGGACGTGACGAAGCGGTCCCGTTCGGTGAGGAAGTGCCTGGTGTGGGGCTGCTGTTCGTGGGCGTCGAACGCGGCGCGGTCCGCATACAGCTCGTAGAAGACCCGGATCAGAGGCTCGTCCGGGACGGTGTGGACGACGTAGGCCAGAGTGCCCGGCTCGCTCTGGCGGATGCCGGCGGCGGTCCGGTCGATCAGCTCGTCGAAGTCCCGCGCGGCCTGGTCGTCGCGGAGCGTGAACCGGACCACCAGCCCAAAACCCTTGATCATGATGCTCCTTCCGGGTGATCACGTTGACCTTCGCACGTCCCGGCAAGCGGCGACCGGGTCAGCGGTGGGATCCGGGGCCGGCCGCCCGACGCGCTGGCGGACCTCCGCCGGACCGCATCGGCATAGGTCACCGGCCCGGGGCGAGACGATCAACGGCTTTTCCATCGTACGAGAGGAAAAGCGGCATCAATTGAAAGATTTCAATGAGGTTACCCACGGCCCGGACCGGATCGGTTTCGATGTCGGCATGAAGCGCCGTGACTTCGTGGCCCTGCCGGCCGCCGTCCTCGCCCTCCACGACGCCGCCGCCGCGGCCGGTTTCGATCTCCCGCCCACCGGAAGCCCCGCGGTCGGAAACCCGGCGGGAAGCCCCGCAGTCGGAAACCCGGCGGAAAGCCCCGCGGTCGGAAACGCGGCTGGAAGCCCCGCGATGGAGAGCCCGGCGTTCGAGAGTCCAGGTGTGGTCGGCGGGAACCTGCCGGTGTTCTTCGAGGGGCTCAAGAGCGAGCTGACCTACCCGCTGGCCTGGGCGAACTCCCGGCACCTCGGTTTCCGCGGCTGGCAGCGCCGGGCCCGCGCCCACGTCGAGGAGCTGCTGTGGCAGCCCGCCGAGCGCACCGGGTTCGCCATGCGCACGCTCGACGAGCAGCCCGGCCCCGGGTTCCGTCGCCGGCTGATCGAGTTCGACCTGACCCGGCACAGCCGGGTGCGTGCCGCGATGCTGATCCCGGACGGTCCGGGGCCGCACCCGGCCGCGCTGCTGCTGCACGACCACGGCGCCCGGTTCGACATCGGCAAGGAGAAGCTGATCGAGCCGTGGTACGACGAGACCCGCCGCCTCTCCGCGCAGGGCTGGGCCGACAAGTACTTCTCCGGCCGGTTCCCGGGTGACGTGCTGGCCGCCCGCGGTTACACCGTGCTCGCGGTGGACGCGCTCGGCTGGGGTGACCGGGGCGGTCTCACCTACGAGAACCAGCAGGCCCTGGCGAGCAACTTCTTCAACCTCGGCTCCTCCCTGGCCGGGCTGATGGCCCGCGAGGACACCCGGGCCGCCGCCCTGCTCGCCACGCTGCCCGAGGTGGACCCGCACCGGATCGCCGCGGTCGGCTTCTCGATGGGCGGGTACCGCGCCTGGCAGGTGGCCGCGCTCTCCGGGCACATCGCGGCGACCGTCTCGGCCTGCTGGATGACCACGCTGGCCGGCATGATGGTGCCCGGCAACAACACGCTGCGCGGGCAGTCCGCCTTCTACATGCTGCACCCCGGCCTGTATCGCCGGCTGGACATCCCGGACGTGGCCTCGCTCGCCGCCCCGCGCCCGATGTACCTCACCGACGGCGCGGACGACCCGCTCTTCCCGGCCGCCGGTGTCGCCGAGGCGTACGAGAAGCTCCGCGCGGTCTGGACCTCGCAGCGGGCCGGTGACCGGCTCGCCACCCGGACCTGGCCCGGTCTGGGCCACATCTTCACCGAGCCGATGCAGGAGGCGGCGTTCGCCTGGCTGGACGCGCGACTGCGGGAACCTTCAGATCCGGGGATTTCCGGTCGATCAGCAGGAGTGCAGACGGCTACGGAATGAGTGCGCTAGGTGACCGAATCCCCCCAGGTGCGCCCGGTTGGGCTGCACGCCGCTGAGCTGACCGGCCTCGACGTGGTCGACGAGCTCGGTCGTGGCGCGTTCACCATGGTGCACCACGCCCGGCGCGACGGCCGTGACTACGCGCTGAAGCGCCCGCTGCCGGACGCCGGTGAACTGCCGGAGCTCCGCACCGCCTTCCAGCGCGAGGCCGCCCTGCTGGCCTGCATCAACGACCCCGGCGTGGTCGGCGTGCACGCGGTCGGCGAGATCGACGGGATGCCCGGCCTGGTCCTCGAGCACCTGTCCGGCGGCGCGCTCTCCGAACTGCTCGTCTACGGGGTGCTCACCCAGGAGCGGACCGTCGAGCTGGCCGCCCAGCTGGCCCGCGGGCTGGCCGCCGCGCACCGGGTCGGCCTGGTGCACCGGGACATCAAGCCGGACAACATCATGATCGCCAAGGACGGCGGGGCCAAGCTGATCGACTTCGGCCTGGCGCAGCTCGGCCGGGACGTCCGCGAGGACTCCGAGGAGGCGGTCGGCACCTTCCTCTACACCTCGCCGGAACAGTCCGGCATGCTGCGCCGCCCGGTCGACGGCCGTTCCGACCTGTACTCGCTCGGCGTGGTGCTGTTCGAGTGCCTGACCAACCGGCTGCCGTTCGAGGCCGACGACGTCGGCGAGCTGCTGCGGCTGCACCTGGCCGCCCCGGTACCGGACATCCGGGAGCGCCGGCCGGACGTCGACCCGGTGCTGGCCGCCGTGGTGCACCGGCTGCTCGCCAAGGACCCGGACGACCGCTACCCGGACGCCGCGGCCGTGCTCGACGCGCTGCGGGGCGCCCCGGGTGGCGCGGCCGCCGAACAGCCCGCCGCCAGCCGGTGGCCGATGTGCGGCCGGGACGCCGAGGCGGACCGGCTGAGCCGCCGCTGGGAACGGGCCCGCGCCGGGCTGGGCGGTGTCGTGGTGATCCGCGGCGGGCCCGGCTCCGGCCGGACCCGGCTCGCCGAGCACGCCGCCGGTCTGGCCGCGGCGGACGGCTGCCCGATGATCTGGGGTACGTCCCGGCCGGACGAGCCGGCCCCGCTCGCCGTGGTGCGCGAGGCGGTCGAGGCCTCCCTGGCCCGGATCCGCCGGATGCCCGGCGAGGCCCGGGCCGTCGCCGAGCACAACATCGTCGAGTCCGCCGCGGTGGCCGGCGTCGCCCAGGTGGTCAAGCTCTTCGGCGACCTGGGTCTGCTCGACGCGACCGGCGCGGTCACCGCCGGCGACGAGCACGTCTTCGCGGCCGGGGCGGCCTTCCTCGGCGAGCTGGCCCGCCGGGCCGGCGGCCTGATCCTGGTGGTCGACGACGCCCACCTGCTGGACGCCGCCACCCGCCAGATGCTCGCCGTGCTCGCCCCGGACCTGCCGAGCCTGCCGATGCTGGTGCTGCTGACCGAGAACAGCGGCGCGAACAGCCCCGCGCCGACCGGCCTGGACCTGGGCGTACCCGGCACCCTGGAGCTGACCTGCACCCCGCTGCCCGCGCTCGCGGTGGCCGAGGTGGTCGCGTCCCGGCTGCCCGGCGCCGACGTGCCGGCCGAGCTGGCCCGGCACGTCACGGTCCGCACCGACGGGACCCCGCTCGCCGTGGTCAGCTACCTGATGCGGCTGCTCGACGCGGGCCTGCTCGGCCCGCTCTGGGGCACCTGGCGGCTGGACACCGCGGGCGCCGACGCGCTGCCGTCCGCCGCCGGGGTCCGCGACCTGCTCGCCGCCCGGCTGACCGGGCTGTCCGAGCCGGTCCTCGACCGGCTCACCACGGCCGCGGTGGCCGGTGTCCGGTTCCGTCCCGAGGGGCTGCCCGGCAGCGGGGACGAGGGGGCCCTCACCGCGCTGGAGACCGGCATCGACCGGCACGTGCTCGAGGTGCGCCCGGGCGGCTGGTACGCGTTCGTGCACCCCCAGCTGCGCGACAACCTGCTCGAGCGGATCGACGCCGGGGAACTGGCCGGGCGGCACGCCGCGCTGGCCGCCGCGCTCGAGGAGCTGCCGCCGGAGCTGCGGGACGAGGCGCACGCGTACACCGTGGCCCGCCACTACCAGCGGGCCGGCGCCGCCGCACCGGCGGAGGCTCGCCGGCGTACCGCGGCGGTCGCGGGGCTGCAGGCGCTGGCCGACCAGGCGCCCGGTGAGGCGATCGGGTACCTCGCCGACGCGATCGACGGCGACCCGGATCCGGGCACCGCGCTGCTGCACCCGCTCGCCCAGGCCTACCTGCGGGCCGGCCGGTTCGCCGAGGCCGACGAGACGCTGGAACGGGCGCTGGCCACCGAGCCGGACCGGTTGCAGCGGGCGCGGCTGTTCACCACCCGGATCGAGCTGCACCACACGGTCTGGAACGACACCAGCGCGCTCGAGGCCGCGCAGGACGCGCTGACCGAGCTGGGCCGGCCGCTGCCCGGCAACGGCCTGCTGCTGGTGCTGTCGACGCTGGCGTACGCACTGGCCGGGGGCCTGGTCCGGCGTACCCGGATCGGTTTCGGCAATGCCGCTGGACAGCAGCGCGAAGCGCTCGCCGTGCTGACCGCGGTCCTGGACGCCGGGGGTTACGCCGCCGCGGTCGGTATCCGGCTGCGCGAGGCCGGTGTCTTCGCGCTGCGCTCGCTGTACGCGGTCAACCGCCTCGGCCCCAGCCCGGAGTACGCCCGGGTCTACGCCCTGATCGGTTACGTCACCTCGCTGGCCAAGCTGCGCGGCACCGGCGACCGCTGCCTGCGCCGGGCCACCAAGGTCGCCACCGAGCTGGGCGATCCGGCGCTGATCGCCTACGTCGAGTGGATCCGTGGCTGCGCCATGCTGCTCGGCGGGTACGACGACGGCACCGCCTGGGAGAAGGCGATCAGCAAGAACGCCCGCTGGTACGAACCCGCCCAGCTGCTCCCCGGCCACGCCTCACAGGGCCTGCGGATGATGCTGCGCGGCTACTCGGTGGACGCCGAGCGCGAGTACGAGCGGGGCCTGCGCGCGCTGGGCGACCCGGAGCAGGCCCAGGGCACCTCGCTCGGCATGCTGGGCGCCATGATCCCGGCCTACCAGGGCCGGTTCGGCGAGGCCGCGGCCGCCCTGCAGAAGTTGCGCGAGGCGTTCCCGGACGGCGCCGGCACCCGGGTGCAGCGGCTCAACAACCTCACCGCGGCCGCCTGCGTGCTGCTCGAGCAGGGCGAGGTCGGCGAGCCGTTCGACCAGCTGATGGCGGAGTTCGAAGAGATCGGGCTGCGCCGGCGCGACCTGATGGTCCAGCACAAGTGGATCTTCGTGTTCCACGCGCACGCCAAGCTGATCCGGCTGCGCTACGCCAGCGACGAGGAGCGCCCGCTCCGGCAGGCGGCGGCCGTCCAGGCAATCCGCGAGCTCGGCAGGATCGGTGGCTCGCCGCTGATCAAGCTGGTCTACGCGATGGCGCAGGCCTCGCTCTGCCAGCTCACCGGCGACCACGCGCGCAGTGTCACGCTGGCCGACGAGGTGGAGAAGACCGCCCGGGCCCTGGACGCCCCGCTGGCGCAGTACGAGCTGTACCGGATCCGGGCCCGCGCGCTGCGGTCGCTCGGTCAGATCCACGAGGCCGAGCGGCAGGCCCGTTCCGCGCTGGCGCTCGCCACGTTCTACGGCTGGGAGCAGCGGCGGCGGCAGACCCGTACCGAGTTCGGCGTGGACGAGGGTGCCAGCACGCACCGGCGCACGGTCGCCGAGCGCCGGGGCGGTGGCGGGGGCGGTGGCGCCGGTCGCAACCGCCGCCTGGAGGCGTTGCAGCAGGTCAGCACGGCCGCCGCGACGGTCCTCGACCCGCAGCAGCTGGCCCAGGTCGCGCTGGACGAGACGCTGCGCATCCTGGGCGCCGAGCGGGCGCTGTTCTTCCTGCTCGACGACGCCGGTGAGCCGGTCCGGTACGCCGGCCGGGACGCCGACGGCGAGCTCAGCGCGACGATCGACTACGGCACCACGCTGGTCCGCCGGGTCGTCGAGTCCGGCGAGGCGGTCGTGGTCACCGGCACCGAGCAGGGCGCCGCGCTCGGCTCGCGCAGTGCCGTGGTGCACGGGCTGCGCAGCATCCTGGTCGCGCCGGTGCAGTTCAAGGGCCGGCTGATCGGCGCGGTCTACCTGGACAGCCGGCTGGCCCGGGGCATCTTCACCGACGAGGACGTCGAGGTGCTCACCGCGGTCAGCAGCCACGTCGCGGTCTCCCTGGAGACCGCGCGGGCGGCCCAGCTGAACCTGGCCGTGCAGGCCGCCCAGCAGCAGCAGGCGATCGCCGAGATGCTGCGGGCCAGCCTGGCCGAGCTGACCGGCATCCTGGAACCGGACCGGCTGCTGCGCCGGCTCAGCGGCACCCTGCAGGCGTCGCTGGGCGCCGGCTCGAGCTGCCTGGTCGCCCCGGACGGCGAGGTGCTGGAACCGGAGGAGGTGGCCGGCGCGCGGCTCACCCCGGAGGAGGTGGCCCTGCTGGCCGGCTTCGAGGTGCCGGTGCTGCTGGACCCGGCCGGCACCGGCGGGCTGCGCGAACGCCTGCTGGCCGGCGACCCGACCGCGCTCGCGGTGCCGCTGGACGGCCGGGACGGGCGGGCCGGGGTGGTGCTGGTCGGCGGCGCCGGGCTGGACGACACCAGCCGGCAGGTGGCGGCCGCGCTGGCCACCCAGGGGATGACCGCGTACGAGAACGCCCGGTTGTTCAGCCGGGTGCAGGAGCTGGCCACCACCGACGAGCTGACCGGGCAGCACAACCGGCGGCACTTCTACGCGGTGGCCGGCGCGCT
Source organism: Actinoplanes awajinensis subsp. mycoplanecinus (assembly GCF_001509495.1). Lineage (NCBI taxonomy): Bacteria > Bacillati > Actinomycetota > Actinomycetes > Micromonosporales > Micromonosporaceae > Actinoplanes > Actinoplanes awajinensis. Next base: position 22,356 of record NZ_LLZH01000305.1, read on the forward strand.
GGTGCAGGCGGCGGCCCGCAACGGGCGCCCGCTCGCGGCGGCCATGCTCGACATCGACAAGTTCAAGAACGTGAACGACACGTACGGGCACGGGGTGGGTGACGAGGTGATCCGCACCGTGGCGCGGCGGATCCGGGCCGTGCTGCGGCACTCGGACGTGCTCGGCCGCTACGGCGGCGAGGAGTTCGCGATCGTGCTGCCGGACCACGAGGGAGAGGCGTTCGAGCTGGCCGAGCGGGTGCGGATCGCGGTCGGCGGCGAACCGGTGCCGACACAGGCCGGCCCGCTCACGATCACCATCAGCATCGGGCTGACCCGGCTGGTCGACGAGAGCAACACGCTCGACGAGCTGCTCGCCCGGGCCGACCACGCGCTCTACCGGGCGAAGGAGGCCGGACGCAACCGGGTGATGGCCGACCAGGAGTAGCGTCGAGTCGTGCGCGAGTTGTTGCGGCCGGTCGTGGTGGCGCCGATGGCGGGTGGCCCGACGACGCCTGAGCTGGTCATCGCGGCGGCCCGGGCCGGTGCGCTGGGCTTCCTGGCCGCCGGCTACAAGACACCGGAGGCGGTCGAGGCCGAGGTCCGCGCGGTGAGTGCGAACGCGTACGGGCTGAACCTCTTCGTCCCGACACCGTCCCCCGCCGAACCGGCCGAGCTGGAGCGCTACCGGGAGGCCCTGCGCCCCGAGGCGGACCGCTACGGGGTGGAGCTGCCCCCGCTCCGGCTGACCGACGACGACCACTACGCGGCCAAGGTCGACCTGGCCGTCACGTACCGGGTCCCGGTCGTCAGTTTCACGTTCGGGGTGCCGTCCGTGGCGACCGTGCGAGCCCTGCGCGCGGCCGGCAGCGCGGTGCTGATCACCGTGACGACCGAGGACGAGGCCCGGCGCGCACTGGCCGTCGAGCCGGACGCGCTGATCGCTCAGGGCGGTACGGCCGGCGGCCACTCGTCGACGCTCAGCCCGGCCACGTACCGCGGGGACCGGTCCGCGGCCGAGGTGCTGGCCGAGGTGCGTGCGGTCACCGGGCTGCCGGTGCTCGCGGCCGGCGGCGGGGACGTCCCGGGCCTGCTCGCCGCGGGTGCCGCCGCGGTCCAGTGCGGCACCGCGTTCCTGCTCGCCGACGAGGCCGGCACCCGCCCGGCCCAGCGCGCCGTGATGCAGTCCGGTGACCCGGGGCCGACCGTGGTGACCAGGGCGTTCACCGGGCAGCCGGCCCGGGCGCTGCGCAACCGCTTCGTCGACACGTATTCGGCGATCGCGCCGGTCGGCTACCCGGCGGTCCACCACCTGACCGCGCCGATCCGGGCCGCCGCGGCCCGCCTCGGCGACGCTGGTGCCCTGAACCTGTGGGCCGGCGTGAATGTCGCCGCGGCCCGCCCGGGCCCGCTCGCCACGCTGCTGGACCACATTCAGGGTTAACGACAGTCATTATTGCTTAACGAACGTTAATACTTAACAGATTGTTCTCGGGGGCGCACGATATGTGCGCGTGGTTCCCGTGTATGTTCAGTCCTGGGTCGAATGTCACCGGCCGGATGAAGAACCATCCGGAGGTTCCTCTCCCAGCGTCCGCGGGTGACCCTCGCGGCGAATTCAGAAAAGGACTGAGAAATGCGTAGTATCGTGCTCGCCGGCATCATCGGATCCGTCCTGCTCCCGAGTGCCGCGCAGGCCGCGCCGTGCACCGTGACCGACGACCTCGGCACCTACGGCTTCGGCCGGGCCGCTGCGATCGGCGCCGCCGGCGAGGCGGCCGGCCTCTGGTCCGCCCCGACCACCCACCAGGGTGTCGCCGGCGAGGACCTGGTGATCACCTACACGCCGCGCAGCACCGCGTCGGCCACCGAGACGATGGTCTACACCGCGCTGTACAACCAGGTCAGCAACCCGCAGGCGGAGTGCGCGCGGGTCGGCGCGGACGGCGTGGCCAAGCAGGTCTGGGTGTCCTACCGGTGCCGCACCGGCGTCGCCCCGAACTACACGCTGCTGGTCCGATGATCCCGCTCGACGGGCCCGGCCAGCCCCTGACCCACCTGTGCCCGGGCTGCGCGCCGGACGCGGTGCAGCCCGGCGACGAACTCTGGCCGGCGGTCGTCCAGCTGTTCGCGGTCCCGGCGGACGGCCGGCGCGCCACCGCTGAATTGCACGCCGTGCCGCGGCGATAAAAGACCTTATTGGGGGGAGCCCGGTTCCTGTCGTCATCCGATGACAGGAACCGGGCCACAATCGTTTTTCGGGAATTGTTATTTTCCGACGACCCGGCCGGTCACTTCTCCGAAAGAGATCCGGGTGCCGTCCGCAGCCGGCGCGAAAGCGGTGATCGTCACCTGGTCGCCGTTCTCCAGGAATGACCGGGTCGAACCGTCCGGAAGTTTCAGCGGTTCCGCGCCGTTCCAGGACAACTCGATCAACGAGCCGCGCTGATCGGGTTCCGGCCCGCTGACCGTCCCGGACGCGAAGAGGTCACCGGTGCGCAGCGACGCCCCGTTCACGGTCATGTGCGCCAGCTGCTGGGCCGCGGTCCAGTACATCCGCCCGAACGGCGGCCGGCTCACCACCGCCCCGTTCAGCCGCACCTCGAGCGACAGGTCCAGGCCCCACGGCTCGCCGGCGTCCTCGAGATAGGGCAGCAGTGCGACGTCGCGGGCAGGCGCCGCCACCCGGGCCGTCGCGAGAGCGGCCAGCGGCACCACCCACGGCGACACCGACGTCAGGAACGACTTGCCCAGGAACGGGCCGAGCGGCACGTACTCCCAGGCCTGCAGGTCCCGCGCCGACCAGTCGTTGACCAGGCAGACCCCGAAGACGTACGACGGGAAGTCGCGCACCGTCACCGCCGTGCCGAGCGCCGACGGCACGCCGACCACAAAACCGACCTCGGCCTCGATGTCCAGCCGCCGCGACGGCCCGAACGTGGGCGCCACGTCGTCCGGCGCCTTGCGCTGCCCGTGCGGCCGGGTCACCGGGGTGCCGGAGACCTGCACGGTGCCGGCCCGGCCGTGATAGCCGATCGGCAGGTGCTTCCAGTTCGGGGTGAGCGCCGGTGAGCCGGGCCGGAACATCCGGCCCAGGTTCTCGGCGTGGTCCTGCGAGCTGTAGAAGTCGACGTAGTCGGCCACCTCGATCGGCAGCCGCATGGTCACGCCGGCCCGCGGCAGCAGGTGCCCCGTGACCCGCTCCTGATGGGCCGGATCGGTCAGCCAGGCGGTGAGCTGCGCCCGCAGCGCGGCCCAGGACTCCGGGCCCTGCGCCATGAACGCGTTCAGCGAGCCGGTCGCGTGCACCGGATCGCCGGTCAGCGCGGCCAGGTCGAGGACGTGGTCACCGATCGCCACGCCGGTGCGCGGCAGGTCGGCGGCGCCGGACGAGAAGATCCCGTACGGCAGGTTGGTCAGGCCGAAGCCGGTGTCGGCGGGCAGGTCGAGCCAGGTCATACGGTGATTCTCTCCGGGAGCAGGCCGAGGTGGACGAGGTCGTGCACGGGATCCGCGACATCGCAGGTGCCGAACGAGGTGAAGACCGAGCGGGCCCGGGCGGCCCGCTCCGGCGACCAGCTGTGCAACTCTGCCGCGATCTCCGCGCCGTCGGTGCGCCGCAGGTGCTTCTCGGCGTGGGCCGGTTCGTCGGCGGCGAGCAGCACGTTCAGGAAGCCGTGATGCTCGAAACCGGTCACCGGGTCGGTGTGCCGGATCGCGTGGTGCAACCCGGCCGTGCACTTGAACGCGATTCCCCGGTCGGTGCAGGCCCGGATCGTGGCGGCCAGCTCCGCGGGGGAGGGGAACAGGTCGGCGCGGACGCCACCGGTGCGCAGCTTCGCCCGCAGGCCGGTGCCGGCCAGCACGTCGAGGACTTCGTCCCGGCCGTCGGTGCGGGGCACCTCGACGGCCACGGTGCAGTCCGGCGGTAGCAGGGCGGCTGTCACCCGTACCGTCGAACGCGCCTGCGCGGCATCAACCGCGACCTTCGCCTCGACCGTGACCAGTCGCAATCCCGGATTTTCCGCGATCGCGGCGGCCGCGGCCGGCAGATCGGCGGGCGCGGCGATCAGCGCGACGTCCAGCGGGGGGCCGCCGGACCGCAGGTGCGGGCCGACCTCGGCCAGCCGGGTGGCCGGGAGCACGAACGGCCCGACCAGGTCACCGTTGCGGGCCTGATGGGCCGGGACCGCGGCGGCCATCGGCGCGTTGCCCGGCGGGAACAGCGCGGCGTCGTCGAAGAAACCGGCGAACAGCGCGGTCATGCCGTGGGCCCACGGCCGGACCAGGACCAGGCGTAGCGCCCGTCGTCCGACGCGAGACCCGCCTCGCCGAGATCCAGCGGCCGGAACGTGTCCACCATGACCGCCGTCTCGTCGAAGAACTCCACGCCCAGCGACCCCTCGGCCGCGCCCGGCTGCGGGCCGTGCGGATGCCCGCCCGGGTGCAGCGAGATCGAGCCCAGGCCGATCCCGGAACCCTTGCGGGCCTCGTAGTCGCCGTCCACGTAGAACATCACCTCGTCCGAGTCGACGTTCGAGTGGTAGTACGGGACCGGGACGGCCAGCGGGTGGTAGTCGACCTTGCGCGGGACGAAGTTGCAGATCACGAAGTTCTGCCCGGCGAAGACCTGGTGGACCGGCGGCGGCTGGTGCACCCGGCCGGTGATCGGCTCGAAGTCGGCGATGTTGAACGCGTACGGGTACAGGCACCCGTCCCAGCCGACCACGTCGAACGGATGCTCCGGCACCACGTGGATCGTCCCGCCACCGCGGTGCTTCACGTAGATCTCCACGTCGGTGCCCTCGGCCAGCAGCGGCTCGACCGGCCCGCGCAGGTCGCGCTCGCAGTACGGCGAGTGCTCCAGGAACTGCCCGTACCGGCTCAGGTAGCGGCTCGGCGGCGCGATGTGCGAGCTCGCCTCGATCGCGTACGTCCGCAGCGGCTCCGCGCCGGCCGGGACCCACCGGTGCGTGGTGGCCCGCGGGATGATCACGTAGTCGCCGCGGCCCACGGTGAGCGCGCCGAACACGGTCTCCACGGTCGCGCTGCCCCGCTCGATGTAGACACACTCGTCGCCGGTCGCGTTGCGGTAATACGGCGACGGGGCGGTGGAGACCGCGTACGAGATCCGCACGTCGGCGTTGCCCAGCACCAGCCGGCGCCCGAGGACCGGGTCGGCCTCCTTGAACTCCAGGTCGTGCAGGCGCAGGTGCCGCGGGACGAGCGGGGCGTTCGCGGTCAGCGTCTGATCGGGCAGTTCCCAGGTGCGGGCGTCGACGATCGACGACGGGATGCCACGGTGGTAGAGCAGCGACGAGTCGGAGGAGAAACCCTCCTCGCCGACCAGCTCCTCGGCGTACAGCCCGCCGTCGGGCCGGCGGTGCTGAGTGTGCCGCTTCGGCGGGATGCTGCCCACCTGCCGGTAGAACGTCACGCGTAGACCTCCAGGCCTTCCTGCGGACCACCCCGGCGGATCGCGCCGTGATGGTCCTGTCGAAACGCGGAGCCGTCACCAGGGGTGGGGGTGACGACTCCGTGTGCTACGGAATTTACGAGGGCGTAACAGAACGCACAAGTGGACTGGTTGATTCACTCTTGGTTAGCCTTCTGATCAGTTTCGCGCGCGGGGAGGACGAACGTGCCGAAGATCGTCGACCACGACCAGCGCCGCTCCGAGATCGTCGAGGCGTTCCTCACGGTTGTCGCCCGCGACGGGCTGGCCGCCGCCACCAGCCGGGCGATCGCCGCCGAGCTGGGCATCGGCACCGGAGCGCTGTGGCACTACTTCGACGGGTTCGACGAGGTGGCGGCCGGGGCGTACCAGCGGATCACCGACCGGACCAACATCCGGATCGGTCGGGCCACCGCCGGGCTGCGCGGGCTGGACGCCGCCTACGCGATGCTCCGCGAGATCCTCCCGCTGACCAAGGAGACCCTGGACGAGGCACATGTGGTGGTCGGCTTCTGGGGCCGGCTCGCCGCGAACGCCGGCCTCGAGGAGAAGACCCAGACCGACCTCGGCGACTACTGGGGCGACCTGCTGCGCGGCTACTTCGCCGAGGCGGTCGCGGACGGCACGCTGGACCCGGCGATACCCGTCGACGACGTCCTGAACGTCCTGTTCACGATCTGTCTCGGACAACAGGTCAACGCCGTGATGTCCTCCCCGATGGTCGACCCCACCCGCCAACTCGCCATGATCGACCACTGCCTCCGCCCCTGGCACCGCTGATCCCTCCCGCTTTTCACCGCTCCCGACCGCCCTTTTCCGGTACGAATACGGAGCGCCCGTCCGTAGGCCACGAGCCACGCCCCCTGGCTGCGGCCCGCGACACCGCGCCACCCGAGGCCCAGCCGCGCCTCCCGCCCCGCCCCGCTCACCGCGCGAGACCGTCGTCACCCCGGACCGCAGCGCGCCCCCGGCCCCCGGCTGGTCCTCAGGGGGTGCCTCCGGCCCGTTGAGACACCCCTGAGCGCCAGCCGGGGGCGCGGGAGGCGCGTAGCGGTCCGGAGGGGAGCGGTGTCGCGTGAGGCCTCCGCGGGACGTGGCTCGTAGCCTTCCGTATTCGTACCGGAAAAGGGCGGCCGGGAGCGGCGGCGGCCTGGAAGCGGCGGCGGTCGGGAGTGGGGCCTGCGCCGGGTCGGAGGGGTCAGCGGGTGCGCAGGTGGGTCAGGGCTCGGGGGAGGGCTTCGGCGGCCGGGGTGGGGATGTCGGGGTGGACGCCGGTGCCTTCCCAGTTGGTGCCGGAGAGAGGGCTCACCGAGCGGGCGATCGGGATCGTGGCCTGCAGGTGGGGGTGGAGGCGGAAGGCCTCGCGGGGGTGGGCGCCGCCCCGGGTGGTTTCGCCGATGACGGTGGCGCGGTGGTGTTCCTGCAGGTCGAAGGCCAGCTCCTCGCCGCCGGAGAAGGTGGTGGCGCTGGTCAGGACGGCGACCGGGCGGTCCGGGCCGTAGCGGGGGCTGGGCAGGTGGGAGAGGGTCCAGTGCTGCTTGGTGTAGTCGTCGGCGCGGAAGTAGATGCCGTTCAGGTAGCGGGGTTCCGGGTCGAACAGGTAGCTGCACAGGAACGTGACGGTGTCCGGCGCGCCGCCGCGGCAGTTGCGGACGTCGAGGATCAGCGCCGACGAGCCGGCCACCAGGGTCATGGCGGCGGCGATCGCGTCGCCGGCCACCGACGGCGGGAACAGCAGCGGGGTGATCTCGATGAGGCCGATGTTGCCGTCCAGGCGTTCGACCCGGCCGATGCCGCCGCCGGTGCGCGCCGCCCAGTCGGCCATCTCGGCGAGGTCGGCCGCCTCGTCGCCGATGTCGTCGCGCAGCGGCTCCTCGCTGTGGAGCAGCCGCAGGTGCTTGTCGCCGTTGAGCGACTGGAGGTCCGCGGTGACCCGGTCGGCGAACTCGGCGGCGGTGAGCTCGCCCGGGTAACGGTCGGCGGTGAGCAGCTTGCCGATCCGCGTCCCGAGGTCCGGGAACACGTATCGCTCGGCGAGCAGGTCGGCGAGCTGGGTCAGCACGCTGGTGATCTCTTCCTGGCGCAAGGTGGTCCCCCGGATTCGGTGATCGGTGAGGGCAGTCAAGCACTTCGATTGACAAAGCGTCAAGAACCATTGACTCTTGATCGGTGGACGAGTACCTCGAGATCACCGCACCGGCCCAGCACAAGGCGCTCGGGCATCCGCTGCGGCACCGGATCCTGTTCGCGATCGGTCAGCAGGCCGCGACGATCAGCCAGCTGGCCAAGGCTCTCGACCAGCGCAAGGGCAACATCGCCCACCACCTGGGCGTGCTGGAGCAGGCCGGGATGGTGCGGATCTTGGAGACCCGGCAGGTGCGCGGCGGCACCGAGCACTACTACCTGCGCGCGGCCCGGCGCTTCGTGCTCACCGGGGCGGAGGACCGCGCGGTGGCGGTGCACGCGGTCGCCGACGAGCTGGCGGCCGCGGGCGAGGTGTCCGGCTTCCGGGTCCGGAACCTGCGGCTCACCGCGGAGCAGGCGGCGGCGGTCGCGGCGGCGATGGAGGAGATCGTGGACGGGCTCGAGGACGCCGGTGACGGCGCCGAGCGGCACAGTGTGGTGGTGACCGTGTTCCGCCCCGGGACGTGAGAAGCCCGGGACGTGAGAAGCCCGGGACGTGAGAAGCCCGGGGCGTGAGAGGACGTGTTGCCCCACCGTTCACCCGCCGGCCCAGCATCGTTGATCGTGGATTGGTGACCCGCCGGTCGACTGCGTGAACTGACGTTGAAGAAGGTTCACAGAAGGGCACCTCTTTGCTCCCGCAGCACACTGGCCGGCGGCTGGCGCTCGCCTCCGCGGTCGCCGTCGCCGCCGGCACGACGCTCGCCGTCACGACCACGGCGGAGGCGGCCACCGGCGCCGGCGCGGACCACCTCCTGCTCTCCCAGGTCAGGGTGACCTCGGCGGCGACCGGGATCACCCTGGCCCGGGTCACCGGGACCGGCGCCGCCGACGGCGCCGCGATCACCCTGCCGACCGCCCTTTCCGGTACGAACAAGCCGGTCACCCTCGAGGGCGACTCGGCGGCGGTAGGCGCCCTGGCCCGGTCGGCCGACGGCCGGTACGTCACTCTGGCCGGCTACTCCGCCGTCCCGGGTGCCGCGACCGCGTCCGCCCCGCGCGTGGTGGCCCGGGTCGACGCGGCCGGTGCCGTGGACTCGTCCACCACGCTGGGCACGTCGTTCACGCAGGAGAAGGTGCGCGGCGCGATCACCGACGACGGCACCCGGTTCTGGGTGACCGGCCACGGCGCGACGGCCGCCCCGGCCGGTGGGCTGGTCTCCGTGGCGCTCGGTGCGTCCACCGGCACCGTGCTGGCGAGCGGCAGCGACGCGCTGAACAACACCCGGACCGTGCAGCTCGCCGACGGCGCGGTCTGGTTCGGCAGCGAGAAGGGCTCGGCCGGGCTCTACCGGCTGGCCGGGAGCAGCGCCACCCGGGTCGTGCCGATCGGCGCGGACGGCTCCGGCCCGGTCTCGTTCGTGCTGCTCGACCGGGACGCGGCGGTGACCGGCTCGGACACCATCTACGTGCTGCGCGAGGGCGACGGCGTCTACAAGTACTCGTCGGACGGCTCGGCGTGGACCAGCCGGGGGAAGATCTCCAGCACGTCCGGGTGGACCGGGCTGACCGGGGTGGTGGACGGGACGAGCGCCCGGCTCTACGGGATCAACGGGGACGGTGCCAAGAACACCCTGGTCCAGCTGACCGACACGGCGAAGCCCGCGGCGACGGCGTCGATCTCCAGCCGGAGCACGGTGGCGACGGCGGCGAGCGGGGTGGCGTTCCGCGGGGTGTCACTGGCCCCCGGCGCCGTTTCCCAGCCGACCAGCAGCCCGACCGCAAGCCCGTCGAGCAGCCCGACCGGCAGCCCGACGCCGAGCGCCAGTCAACCCACGTCGACGCCCACGATCGGGCTCTCCACCGCGTACCTCTCAGGGTCTGTCGGTGGGAACGGTGACCCGGCGGCGACCGTGACCGTCGCGCAGACCGGTGGCGACGCGAACGCCCTGACCGTGACCGCGTCGGCCTCCAGCAAGACCGCGGTCGCGACCACAGCGGACGTCACGGTCACCGGGACCGGTGGCACCCGGCAGATCGCGGTCGCCCCGCGCGGCCGTGGCTACACCGACCTCACCCTCAAGGTCACCGCGCCGAACGGCAAGTCGGCCACCACCACGCTGCACTACGCGGCGTCGGCGGCCGTCCAGGACGCGGCGGACACCCGCTACCTGACCGGTGCGAGCGACTCCTCGGCCGCGATCGACGCCGGTGACGGCTACCTGATCGCCGCCGACGACGAGACCAACGTGCTGCGGCTCTACCGCCGGGACGCCTCCGGCGCGCCCGTGCGCACCTGGGACTTCAGCGGCCAGGCCGGTGTCAGCATCGAGATGGACCTGGAGGCGGCCGCCCGCACCGGCGACACCGTCTACTGGGCCGGGTCGCAGGGCAACAGCAAGAGCGGCGAGCTGCGCCCGGACCGCACCGCGCTGTTCACCACGAAGGTCACCGGCACCGGCGCGAACACCCAGCTCACCTTCGGTGGCGTCCACCACGGGCTGCGGGCCGACCTGATCGCCTGGGACCAGGCGAACGGCAACAGGTACGGCTTCGCGGCGGGCGCCGCGGCCGGCAACATCCCGAAGCAGATCGACGGCTTCAACCTGGAGGGCCTGGAGTTCGCGCCGGGCAGCACCGGCACGGCGTACCTCGGTTTCCGGGCCCCGCTGATCGGCGGCCGCGCGCTGCTCGTCCCGGTGACCAACCTGGACAAGCTGACCTCGGGAGTTAAAGCCACCTTCGGTGCGGCGATCACGATGGACCTGGCCGGGCTGAGCATCCGGGACATCCGGGCGAACGCGGCCGGCCAGTACCTGATCATCGCGGGCTCCTGGGCGGCCGACGACAACAGCGACCCGTACGCGCTCTACTCCTGGGACGGCGTCGCCGCGCATGCCCCGGTGCTGGTGCGCTCGCTGCCCACCGCGGACCCGGGCGGCTGGGAAGCGATCGTCGCGGTGCCCGACCTGACCGTGGCCGGCGCGCGGGCCCAGCTGGTCACCGACGCCGGCGCCGCCGACCTGTACGGCGACGGCACCGAGGCCAAGGACCTGACGCACGCCGAGTGGAAGAAGTCCCGGGCGACCTGGTTCACCGTCAACTGAGCCCGGGTTCCGTAAGGTGATCCACATGCGGCCCACCTTGAGCACTGTGAAGACCCGGGCGGCGCTGCAGAACGCGGCCCGGGTCTCCGCTCAGACCCTGCTCATCCTGTTTCTCACCTACGTCGTGCTGCAACTGCTCGGGATGGCCTGGTCGGTCCTCTGGCCGCTGGTCGTGGCCCTGCTGCTGACCACGCTGACCTGGCCCCCGGTGCGGTTCCTGCGCCGGCACGGCTGGCCGCCGGCGCTGGCCGCCGCGCTGGTCACGGTGCTGTTCCTGGCCCTGGTCGCCGGGATCATCGTGTTGATCGCGGTGCCGGTCTCCGGCGAGTTCGACAGTCTCGCCGACGGGATCACCAAGGGCATCCAGCAGGTCCGGGACTGGGCGTCCGGCCCGCCGCTGCACATCCGCGACGACCAGGTCTCCAGCGCGCTGGACCAGGCGGTGGACAAGCTGCAGCAGAGCGTGGGCAGCATCGCCACGGCCACCCTGACCGGGGTCAGCACGATCGTCAACGGCCTGGTCACCACGATCCTCGCGCTGTTCCTGATGTTCTTCTTCCTCAAGGACGGGCCGCGGTTCCTGCCCTGGCTCGGCCGCCAGCTGCCGGGCCGGCTCAGCGACGACCTGCCGGAGATCGCCACCCGCAGCTGGAGCACGCTCGGCTCGTTCGTCCGCTCGCAGGCGTTCGTCGGCCTGCTCGACGCGGTCTTCATCGGTCTCGGCCTGTGGATCGTCGGCGTCCCGCTGGTGCTGCCGCTGGCCGTGCTGACGTTCGTGACCGCGTTCATCCCGATCGTCGGCGCGGTGCTGGCCGGCCTGGTCGCGGTGCTGATCGCGCTGGTCTTCACCGGCTGGGTCAAGGCGCTGATCGTGCTCGGCATCATCCTGCTGGTCCAGCAGCTGGAGGGGAACGTCTTCCAGCCGATGATCCAGAGCCGCGGGCTGGGCCTGCACGCCGCCGTGGTGCTGCTCGCGGTGACCCTGGGCGGCAACCTGGCCGGGATCGTCGGCAGCCTGCTCGCGGTGCCGGTGGCCGCCATCATCGCGGTGATCTGGGGCTACCTGCGGGAGCAGCTCAGCGATCCGGCGCCGGAGCCGGCAGCCGATCCGGAACCCGGCCCCGATCCGGAACCCGCGACCGGCATCGACGAATAGGAGTACGGCGGGCGCTACTCTGTGCAGCGATGACAGCGAAGCGGCCCGCCACCCTGCACGACGTCGCCCGGCTCGCCGGGGTGTCGGTGGCGACCGCGTCCAAGGCGCTGAACGGTCGCCGGCACGTCTCCACCACCACCCGGGCCGACGTGCTGCAGGCCGCCGAGCGGCTGGCGTACTCGCCGAACACCCTCGCGCGGGGGCTGGTGGCCGGGCGTACCGGGATGGTCGGGCTGCTCACCTCGGACCTGGAGGGGCGGCTGTCCATCCCGATCCTGATGGGGGCCGAGGACGCGTTCGGCGCCGACCGGACCAGCGTGCTGCTCTGCGACGCGCGGGGCGACGCCGTCCGCGAGGGGCACCACCTGCGGACCCTGCTCAGCCGCCGGGTGGACGGGCTGATCGTGGTCGGTGCCCGGCCCGACCCGCGACGCTCGATCGGGCGGGACCTGCCGGTGCCGGTGGTCTACGCGTACGCGCCGTCGGACGACCCGGAGGACCTCTCGCTGGTCAGTGACAACGTGGCCGGTGGCCGGCTGGCGATCCGGCACCTGACCGAGGTGGGCCGGCGGCGGATCGCGCACATCACCGGCGACCCGTCCTACAGCGCGGCACACGACCGGGCACACGGCGCCCGGCAGGAGCTGGCCGCGCAGGGCCTGGAACTGGCCGGTGACCGGGTCTACTTCGGCGCCTGGTCCGAGGAGTGGGGCCGCAGCGCCACCCGGATGCTGCTCGCCCGGCACGACGCGATCGACGCGGTCTTCGCCGGCTCCGACCAGATCGCCCGCGGGGTGATCGACGCCCTGCACTCCTCCGGCCTGGAGGTGCCCCGGGACGTGGCGGTCCTCGGCTTCGACAACTGGGAGATCCTGGCGGCCAGCTCGCAGCCGCCGCTGTCCAGTGTCGACATGAACCTGGAGACCCTGGGCCGGGTGGCCGCGGAACGGCTGGCGGCCGCGTTCGACGGCAAGCTCGGCTCCGGCGTCGAGCAGCTGCCGTGCCGCCTGGTGCCCCGGGAGTCCACCGCCGCCTGACCGCTCAGAGGCCGTGGAACCGCCACTGGAAGTGGTAGAGGTTGGCCAGCGTCGGTGACGTCACCGTCCAGGTGAACACGGTGCCGTCGGCCGACTCGGACCGGGCCGGCGCCTCGCCCAGCGGCTGGTCACCGGTCCAGCTCACCCGGCGACCGGAGAGCCGGGCGCCGGTGTGCCGCGGGAAGGTGAGCGAGCCGGAGATCCGCATCGTCGGCCAGCGGATCTCGCGGGTGAACCAGGCGCCCCACTTGCGGTGGTGCACGCGATATCCGCAGGTCACCACCGCGGACTGCCCGGGGTAGACCGGGCGCAACGACCGGCTCGGCTCGAAGAAGATCTCAATCTTCTTGTACGCGTCCCGGTCGCGGACCACCCGCCACGCGGTCGGCTCGCCGTCGAAGCGGGCCCAGAACGCGGTCTCGGCCAGGGTCACCGGATTGTCCCGGTAGAACGAGTGCGAGCGGGCCGGGTCGGCCGGGAACGCGTCCACCTCGATCCGGGTCGGGAACCGGGTGAGCGGCCGCTGCCCGATGTTCCGGATCGTGCGCGAGATGGTGATCTCGTAGTACCCGTCGTCGGCCAGGCGCAGGTCGGAGTCCTCCTGCTCGACGAAGAGCTCGCTGCCCAGCGACGCGGTGCCGCCGATCGGCCAGCCGGCCGCCGTGCCGGGTGCGGCCGTGCCGGGTTCCTGGAAGGTCCGCATCAGGGCGCCGCCGCCGTCGAGGACCACCTCGGCCCGGCGGGCGAACTCGAGAGTCGGCCGGTGGCGGCCACCCTCGACGTGACTGACGTAGGAGGGGTCGAACCCCATCCGCGCCGCCAGGTCCTTCTTGCTGAGCTGCCGGGTCTCTCGCAGCCTGGTCAGTGTCGTGGCGAACGCGTCAGCCGCGGTGTCGTCGAGTTTTGTCATGTGCGGGCCACCTCGTACCCGGGATACCAATCCTTTTCGATACCCCGGGCCGTGGGCAAGATTCTGTCCGCTATCCGCCAACCCCCAAAACCCTTTTCCGGTACGACCGGAGCCGCTCGAACGGCTACTTCAGGTACGTCGTGTCGGTGCCCACCTTGCCGGGGGCCGGGGTGGAGGGCTGGTCGAGGACGTAGACCCGGAGGTTGCCCTTGCCGGTCAGGGGGATGGTCAGCGAGCCTCCGGTGACCACCTTCCGGTCGCCGGTGACCGCGTCGGCGTAGGTGCCGTTCGGGATGCCGGTGAACGTGGCGCCGCCGGAGACCGTGACCAGGGCGAAGCTGTCGACGCCGCCGGCGGTGTAGCGGCGCTTGTAGGCCATGCCGCCGGAGACGCCCTCGGTGGAGTACTGGCCCATCTGCAGGGCCGGGACGGCGCGGCGGATCTGGTTGAGCCGCTGCACGTGCTTGACCAGCGGCTGGGACAGGGTGGTGGCGACCGCTCCGGTGGCCGCCGCGACCACGCCGTAGTCGTTCGCGGTGACCGTGCCGGTCAGGTTGTCGCCGTAGTAGGCACGGCCGGTGCCGGCGAGCGGGCAGGACGGGCCGCAGTCGATCTGCTTGCCGGCCTGGAACTCGATCTCCGAGCCGTAGTACAGGGTCGGGATGCCGCGGAACGTCCACATCAGCGACATGTTCTCGGCCCACGCCTCGGTGCCGCCGGAGTAGCGGGTCGACGACTTGTTCGGGCCGTAGTCGTGCGAGTCGACGTAGACCGCGTTGTAGGTGGCGTCGTTCACCGAGTCGTCGGAGTCCTTGCCGTTGGAGAACGCGTTCTGCGCGTCGCCGAAGTTCATGTGCATGCGCATGTCGATGATGTTCATGCCGGAGAACTGGCTGCGGTCGGGGGAGTGGTAGGTGTTGCCGTTCAGGAACGCGTTCGTGCTGGTCGGCTGATTACCCGTACCCAGGTTGTTTTCGTAGTTGAATTGTTCGAGTGCGGCGGCGACGTCGTCGTCGGAGTAGGACCGGCGTTCCTTCCAGGTGAAGAACTGTGCGGAGTGGTTGACCGAGCCGCGGTTCCACTTGTCGTTGACGAACGCGCCGACCTCGCCGAAGACGTAGAAGTCGTTGGCCTTGGCCGCGCCGTACTTGCCGACCAGGTGCTGGTGCAGGGCGGGCAGGAAGCGGCGGTTCCAGGTGACCCGCGGGATGTGCACGGCGGTGTCGATCCGGAATCCGTCGACGCCCATGTCGATGTACCTGTTGTACGCGTCGATCAGGTATTTCTGCACGACCGGGTTCTCGGTGTTGAAATCGGCCAGGTCCTCGTGCAGCCAGCAGGAGCGGGAGTCCTCGCCCTCCCAGTTGCCGATCCAGCACTGGTGGTAGAGGTCGGCCGGGAACATCTTGGCGGTCGGCGACGGCCATTGGCAGTGGTAGAGCGCGTAGCCCTCTTTGCTCTTCCCGCCGGTGGGCGTGCCGTAATTCGGGCAGGTGTTCCCGGCCGGCGCGGTGGTGCTCCACAGGTCGCCGTTGTAGGTGCGGCCCGCGCTGTCCTCCTCGATCGGGTCGTACTGGGCGCCGGCCGTCTTCTCGCTGTAGTACCAGCTCCACTGGCTGTCCCGGACGCCGTAGACGGTCGGGGTGTAGAGGCCGTTCGCGCCCCACCGGGAGCTGTGGTTGTAGACCACGTCCTGGTAGATCTTCAGGCCCTTGGCGTGCGCCGAGTCGATCAACTGCTGGTAGGACGCCCCGGTCGACTCGAGCCGCGGGTCGACCCGGTAGAAGTCCCAGCCGTGGTACCCGTGGTAGTCGTAATCGGACCGGTTCAGCACCACCGGGGTGATCCAGATGGCCGAGAAGCCCAGCCCCTTGATGTAGTCGAGCTTGTCGACGAGCCCCTGGAAGTCGCCGCGGAACATCGGGTCGTGGTTCGCCGCGTTCCCGGACGTCACGTTCTGGCTGCCGCCCCGGTCGTTGGTGGTGTCGCCGTCGTAGAACCGCGCGGTCATCACGAAGTAGATGCTGTCCTTGCGCGGATCACCGCCGAGCATCTCGCCACTGGTCGACGGCGGAACGGACACCGTAGGCGTGGGGGTGGGTGTCGGTGTCGGTGTCGGCGAAGAAGAGCACGGGGTGGTCGAGCCGACCACCCCGCCGGAAACGGTCACCACACCGGTGCCGACGCGGTAGTTGGCGCCGCCGTTGTTGTCCCAGGTGCCGGAGCCGTTGTTGAAGACGACCTGCATGCCGTCGGCGGTGCCGAGGTCGATCACCTTCTGGTGCCAGCCGCTGCAAGAACTTGCGGTCATGGCCACGCCGGGGACCGTGGTCCAGGCGCCGCCGGTGGGCGCGTAGTGGATGTTGACGGTCGTCCACGCGGTGGGCGCCTGGTAGTAGACGGTCACTGAGTTCGCCGCGCGCGCCGCCGGTGCGGCCAGCACCAGCAGGGGAAGAGCGCAGAGCGCGGCGAGCACTCTTCGGAAGATTCTGGACACGGGGGCCTCCAGGACCACGGGGCGTCACAAGCCGGAAATCCGGCGTTCATGGGTGAACGGACCGTAGCAAGTTCTTGCAGCCTGTGAAAGAGGTTCCTATCAATGTCGGAAAAGGACGGCTCCCCGATCGCAACCCCGGGTTCACGAAGGGCGCCCGGCCGGCCGCCGATTTTCGCCACTGCACCACACGGGGAGGGACCAGAGGGAGAGCACACGATGACTGTTCCGGCGACGATCAGCCCGGCCGAGGGCCGCTTCTCCGAGGCCGAGCACTACCGGGCCGCGGTGGCCGAGGTTCCCGAGGTTCTCGAACTGGCCGCGGAGGCCTGCCAGGTGCCGATGGCCGCGCTCAAGGTGATCGGTGGCGGCGCCGCGCACTTCGCCGCGACGCTGGGCATCCGGACCGCGGTGGACGTGCCGCAGTCGATGTCGCTCTGCGACGTGGTGGCCGCGACGAACGACACCATGGTGGTCCGCGACGCGACCACCGACCCCCGGCTCTCCACCCACCCGCTGGTCCGCGGCGCGGAGCACGTCCGGTTCCTGGGCGCCGCCCCGCTGCACCACAACGGGCAGATCGTCGGCGCGCTCTGCGTCTTCGACGACACCCCGCGGCGCAACATGGACGCGACCATCCGGCTGCTGTCCCGGATCGCCCGCCGGGTGGACGCCGAGACCGGGCTGCGGCACCTGGTGGCCAACCGGGCGTTCCCGATGGCGGTCGACCAGGATGACGTGGTCTCGGCGATCTCGCACGAGATCCGTACCCCGCTCGCGTCGATCCGCGGCAACCTGGAACTGCTCACCGACACGCCCGGGGCGATCTCACCCGGGTTCGAACGCCGGGTCGACGCGATCACCCGCAACGCGGATCGGCTCTGCCGCACGGTGGAGAACCTGCTGCGCGCGGTCAACCAGCAGATGCACGAGCCGGTCGGCGAGCGGCAGCTTGTCGACCTGGGCGCCGTGGTGACGGCGGCGCTGGCCGGGATCGGCGACCGGACCGGGCGGGTGCGCGCCAGCCTGCCGGCCGGCCAGGTCTGGGTCACCGCGGACCCGCGACTGCTCGAGGTGGCCGTCGGTCACCTGATCAGCAACGCGCTCTGCTTCGGCGAGGACAAGCCGGTCGAGGTGGTGGTCGAGGCCTGCCCGCAGCCCAGCGTGACCGTTCGTGATCACGGTCAGGGGATCCCGGAGGGCGAGCTGGCGATGCTCGGCGCGCCGTTCCTGCGCGGCGACGACGCCGTGCTGGCCCAAGCGCCGGGGCTCGGGCTGGGCCTGTCGATCAGCCGGCGGATCGCCCAGGCGCAGGGCGGCGGCCTGCGCCTGGAGAGCGTGCCGGGCTCGGGCGTGACGGCCCGGATCGTCCTCCCCGCGACCCACGTGCTCTAAAAGACTGCCAAGCCGCGGTCCCGGAATTGAGCCTGCACGCGTTTTAGCAGCTCAGCATCCGGGGCCGCGGTCTGTGCGAGGGGGAACGGCAGGCCGAGGGCCTGGTACTTGCCGGCGCCGAGGCGGTGGAACGGCAGCACCTCGACGCGTTCGACGGTGGGCACCGCGGCGGCCAGCTCGGCCACCGCGGCCACGTTCGGCTCGGCGTCGGTCAGGCCGGGCACCAGCACGAAGCGCACCCAGATCGGCACGCCTCGCTCCGCGAGCCGGTGGGCGAACCGCACGGTGGGCTCCAGGCGACCGGTTCCGGTCACTTTCCGGTACGTCGCGGGATCACCCGACTTGATGTCGAGCAACACCAGATCGGTGTACGACAGCAGCTCGTCGTCGGCCCGGTCCCCGAGGAAACCACTCGTGTCGAGCGCGGTGTGCAACCCGTTCTCGCGACAGCGGCGCAGCACCTCCCGTACAAAATCGGGTTGTTCCAGCGGCTCCCCGCCGCTCACCGTGACGCCGCCGCCGGCCACCTTGATGAAACGCTCATATCGCGCGATCTCCCGCATCAGCTCGTCGGCGGTCGTCGGCGTCCCGGCGCGCCGGTGCCAGGTGTCCGGGCTGTGGCAGTACTGGCAGCGCAGCGGGCAGCCGGCCAGGAACGCGACGAAGCGCGTCCCCGGCCCGTCGACGCCGGTCGAGACGTCGAACGAGTGCAGGCTGCCGGTGGTCACAGCGACCCGTGGAACGTGCGGGAGATGACGTCGCGCTGCTGCTCGGCGGTGAGCTTGACGAAGTTCACCGCGTAGCCGGAGACCCGGATGGTGAGCTGCGGATAGTTCTCCGGGTGGACCATCGCGTCCTCGAGCGTGGCCCGGTCCAGCACGTTGACGTTGAGGTGGAAGCCACCCGCGTCGGTGTAGCCGTCGAGCACGCCGACCAGGTTGCCGATCCGCTCGTCCCGGGAGTGCCCGAGGCCGTTCGGGGTGACCGTGGAGGTCAGCGAGATGCCGTCGCGGGCGCTGCGGTACGGCAGTTTCGCCACCGACAGCGCCGCGGCGACCAGCCCGTGCCGGTCCCGGCCGTTCATCGGGTTGGCGCCGGGCGCGAACGGCTCGCCGGCCCGCCGGCCGTCCGGGGTGTTGCCGGTGTGCTTGCCGTAGACCACGTTCGAGGTGATGGTGAGCACCGACAGGCTGTGCTCGGCGCCGCGGTAGGTGGGCTGCCGGCGGATCTTCGCCATGAACCGCTCGACCAGGTCGACGGCGATCGTGTCGGCCCGGTCGTCGTTGTTGCCGTAGGCCGGGAACTCCCCGTCGACGGCGTAGTCGACGACCAGCCCGTTCTCGTCCCGCAGCGCCTTGACCTGCGCGTACTTGATCGCGGAGAGGCTGTCCGCGGCGACCGAGAGGCCGGCCATCCCGGTGGCCAGGATCCGGCGCACCGGGTAGTCGTGCAGCGCCATCTCGATCCGCTCGTAGGCGTACTTGTCGTGCATGTAGTGGATGACGTTGAGCGCGTCGACGTAGGTTTCGGCCAGCCAGTCGAGCATTTTGTCAAACTTTTCCATGACATCCTGGTATTCAAGGATGTCTTTCTCCACCGGCGGCTGTTTGATGGCGACCTGCTCCCCGGACAGCTCGTCGCGGCCGCCGTTGATCGCGTAGAGCAGCGCCTTGGCCACGTTGGCCCGGGCACCGAAGAACTGCATGTCCTTGCCGACCCGCATGGCCGAGACGCAGCACGCGATCGCGGTGTCGTCGCTGTACGCCGGGCGGATCAGGTCGTCGTTCTCGTACTGGATCGCGCTGGTGTCCATCGAGACCTGTGCGCAGAACCGCTTGAAGCCGTCCGGCAGCCGCGGCGACCAGAGCACCGTCAGGTTCGGTTCCGGCGCGGGGCCCAGGTTGTAGAGCGTCTGCAGGTACCGGAAGCTCGACCGGGTGACCAGCGGGCGGTCGTCCCGGTCCATCCCGCCCAGCGACTCGGTGACCCAGGTCGGGTCGCCGGAGAACAGCTGGTCGTACTCCGGGGTGCGCAGGAACCTGACGATCCGCAGCTTGATCACGAAGTCGTCGATCAGCTCCTGGGCGGACTCCTCGGTGATGGTGCCCTCGGCCAGGTCTCGCTGCAGGTAGACGTCGACGAAGCTGGAGGTGCGGCCGAGCGACATGGCCGCGCCGTTCTGCTCCTTGATCGCGGCCAGGTAGGCGAAGTAGAGCCACTGGATCGCCTCGCGGCCGGTGGTGGCCGGGCCGGCGATGTCGTATCCGTACCGGCCGGCCATGAAGCGGAGGTCCTCGAGGGCGCGGATCTGCTCGGCGAGTTCCTCGCGGTCGCGGATGACGTCCTCGCTGCTGGTCCGGTCGTCGAGCGCGGCCTTGAGCGCCTTGCGGTCCGCGATCAACCGGTCCACGCCGTAGAGGGCGACCCGGCGGTAGTCGCCGATGATCCGGCCCCGGCCGTACGCGTCCGGCAGGCCGGTGATGATGTGCGAGCGCCGCGCCGCGAGCACGTCCGCCGGGTAGGCGTCGAACACCCCGGCGTTGTGCGTCTTGCGGTACTGGCTGAAGATCGTCCGGACCGTGGGGTCCAGCGTGTAGCCGTACGCGGCCAGGCCGTTCTCCACCATCCGCAGGCCACCGGCCGGCATGATCGCGCGACGCAGCGGTGCGGTGGTCTGCAAGCCGACGATCAGCTCGGCGTCCTGGTCGATGTAGCCGGGCGCGTGCGAGGTGATCGTGGACGGGGTGTGCACGTCCACGTCGTGGATGCCCCGGGTGCGCTCCTCCGGGAACATCCGGCTCAGCTGGTCCCAGATCCGCGTGGTGCGCTCGGTGGCGCCGGTCAGGAACTCCGCGTCTCCGGTGTACGGCTCCACGTTGTCGCGGATGAACGCGCTGACGTCGACAGTCTCGCGCCACGTCGTGCCGTGGAAACCCCGCCAGGCCGTGCTGGTCATGATGCCCTCCTCGTGTCCGTCACCAGCCTGGCGCGCGGGCGGTCCCCGGTGGCAGGGCCGAAGGACCCGGACGGGGCTGCACATCGACAGGTGTCGGCGTAGCGTCGGCGGCCATGAGTGACCTAATCGAAAAGCGTCTCTCGACGCTGCTCGCGGCCGGCGTCACCGCGCTGCTCGCGGTGGCCGGTACGGCCGTCCCGGCGTATGCGGGAGGTGGCCCAGCCACACCCGGCTCGGCCGGCCTCGGCGACCGGCTCTACCCGCTGCTCGGCAACGGCGGGTACGACGTGCAGGACTACGACCTCCGGATCCGGTACCCGGAGAAGGACCCCAAGCAGACCGTCACCGGTGACGTCACCATCACCGCGGTGGCCACCCAGAACCTGTCCCGTTTCGACCTCGACTTCGGCGGTGACGCGGTCGGCACGGTCGCGGTCAACGGCCGTCCCGCCACGTTCAGCCGGTCCGGCGACGAGCTCGTCGTCACCCCGGCCCGCGACCTGCACAAGGGCAAGCGGTTCTGGGTGACGGTCAGCGGCTTCACCGCCACCCCGATCCCGGCCAACGCCGACTCGCCGGCCGGGTTCGTCACCACCCCGGACGGCACCATCATGGCCGGTCAGCCGGACCAGTCGCACCAGCTGTTCCCGAGCAACGACCACCCGAGCGACATGGCGTCGTACACCATCTCGATGACCCGCCCGGCCGGCTGGACCGCGGTCGCCAACGGCCGGCACGTCCGGGACAAGACCCGCGGCGCGACCGTGACCTCGACGTACCGCGAGGCGAAGCCGATGGCCAGCGAGCTGATCCAGCTCGCCGTCGGCGCGTTCACCGTGCAGACGCGCCCGGCGGTCGGCGGCGTGCCGATCCGCGACGTGGTGCCGACCCGGCTCGCCGCCGAGCTGCTCCCCAAGATCGAGGTGGAGCGTTCGCAGCTGTCCTGGATGACCGGCAAGGTGGGCAGGTACCCGTTCGAGGAGTACGGCTCCCTGATCATCGACGCGGATCTGGGCTTCGCCCTGGAGACGCAGACGCTCTCGCTCTACGACACCGGGCTGTTCGGGCTGCCGTCGTACATCCTCGACCCGATCATGACGCACGAACTGGCGCACATGTGGTTCGGCGACAGCGTGGCGCCGGTGACCTGGAGCGACGTCTGGCAGAGCGAGGGACACGCCACCTGGTACGAGCTGCTCTACGCCGACGAGACCGGTCAGCTCGAGGACTACACCGGCTACACCAGCCGGGAGGCGTACTTCAAGGATGTCTACACCCGCGGTGACCAGTACCGGACCAAGTACGGCCCGGTCGCCCACCCGCTGAAGGCCGACTCGATCTGGGACGTCTTCAACCCCAATGTGTACGACGGTGGCGCGCTCGTCCTGTACGCGCTGCAGCAGAAGATCGGCGTGAAGAAGTTCGAGGCGCTCGAGCGGGCCTGGGTCGCCACGAACCGCGGCAAGTCGGTCGGCGCGCGGGACTTCATCGCGCTCGCCTCCAAGGTCTCGCACCAGGACCTGCGGGGCTTCCTGAACGACTGGCTCTTCGGCACCAAGACCCCGCCGATGCCCGGCCACCCGGACTGGACGACGACGGCCCCGGCTCCGGCGCTGGCGAAGAGCGCCCCGCAAAGCGCCTTCATCCGCCGCTGATCAACCCACCATCTGTTCGGCGAACGACACCAGTTGCTGGCCCATCGCGTCGTCGGTGACCAGGAACTGCAAGCCGATCTCCTGCTGCCCGGGTGAGTCGACCACGTTGACCACCCGGGCATGCACGGTGAGCGTGCTGCCGGTCTTGCCGGTCAGCTCGGCGTCCGCGGTGGCGCCCTCGGTGTACGGGGCGTCGCCGGTCACGATGCAGCGCAGGCCGCCCGCACTGAAGTTGATCAGGATGGCCGGCGTCGACGTACCACCGGCCCGGCGCAGCGCGACCTTGCCGGCCGCCGCGATCCGGTCGTGCTCGCGCCGCTCGAGGCGGCTGGCCAGGTCGGTCATCTCGTCGACCCGGCCCAGCGTGTCGGTCATCTGCACGGAGAGCCGCTCGACCAGCTCGCCCTGATCGGCGGCGACCGTGCGCAGCGAGGTGGCCGCGTGGCCGACCCCGCCGATGCCCTCGATCATCGTGCTGATCGTCTCGGACATCGCGGTGGTGTCCCGGCGCAGGCTCGCCTCCAGTGACGCGATGACCCGCTCGGCGTCGTGCGCCTGGCCGACGATCGTGCTGGTCGCGGCGTCCGTCACGCTGATCCGGTCGTCGATCACCTCGGCCGCGGTACGCACCTCGCTGACCTTGTCGGTCACCTGCCGCAGCTCCTCGGCGATCACCGTGGTCGACTCGTCGATGATCTCCTGGGTGCGCCGGCGGAACTGGGTCTCGGCCTGCCGCTGGTGCAGGAAACCGGCCCGCAGCTGCTGCTCCCGGGCCACCTCGGCCTGCACCAGGGCGTCGTCCTGCTCCTGCAGCCGGGCCCGGGCCACCACCAGGGCCCGGCCGATGTCACCCATCTCGTCGCGGCCCTCGGGCAGCGGGCGGGGCGCCAGGTCGGAGCCGGCGATCGCGGTCACCGCGTCCACCATCTGCAGCACGTCGTGGCTGGTCCGCCAGAGCACCCCGGCCGCGCACCACAGCGCCAGCAGGAACCCGCCCAGCGAGATGCCGACGACCAGGCCACGCTCCCGGGAGTCCTCGTCCGTCCGGCCGGTGAGCAGCTCGGTGAGGACGCCGGTCAACGGGGCCACGGTCGCGGTCGCCGCCGTCGCGACCGCGACCGGATCGCCGGCCAGGGGCGAGCTGAGCGTCTCGGTGATCGCCTGGTCCAGCGTGATGATCGCGTCGGCCAGCGCCTGCACGGTGGCGAGCCGGTCGGCCAGCCCGGCGCTGTCGGTGTGCTTCGTGGCGGTGACCACGTCCCGGCGCAGCGCGTCCGCGACACCCTCGAGCCGGCCGGCCAGCACCGCCTTGGCGGCGACCGCCTTGCGGGTGGTCAGCGTGGTGTCCGGGTGGGCCGCGGTCAGCGCCGCCAGCAGCGCCTGCGGCACCTGCACGATCTGCGCGTCCATCACGTAGAACGAGTCCAGGTCGGGGTCGAGGATCAGGTTCGAGTCGTCGCCGACCGCGGAGATCAGGGTGACCAGCGCGGTGGCGGTGGCGATCCGCGCGGCGGCCCCGCCGCTGCCGATCTCCGGCACCGCGGCCAGCTCGTCGCCGATGTCGAGGTCCGGGTGCCCGGCGACCACGGCACGGATCGCGGCGAGGTCCGGGTCCCGCCCGGCGGTGATGTCGGCGAGCGCGGTCAGCATCGGGCCGAGCACCACCACACCCTGGCGTTCCCGGCCGGTGAAGGCCAGGTCACTCGCCTTCTCGGTGGCGTACATGCCGGTGGCCAGGGCGCCCGGCACGAGCAGGACGAGCACCACCATGCCGAGCCGCATGCCGGTGCGCAGCCGGTCGGTGACCGCCAGAACCGGGCGCAGCAGGGCGGGCGGCGTGCCGGTCGCCGGGTTCGGGGTCAGAATCGGCCTCCCTCGTCGCACACAGCACCTGCCGGTATCTTTCCCGCCTCCGGCAGCCGCTACGGGAGAAAGCGGAAAAAGCCGGTCTGGCATCTCGGCGTTGCCATTCCCGATCACCGCGAGATAGCGTGATCCCCGTCACCATCGTGGATGCCTGATGGGTTGAGCCGATCCCGGGCGTCCCGGGGCGCTTTAGGGGGAATTCCGGGCCGAGAGCCCCTCCCGGACGCCCTCCCCGGGCGACAGTGTGATCGAGACGGGCAGTGCGTCCGGCCGGGTCCCCCCGCCGCGGACGCCTCCATCGGCGGGAGCGGTGTAATGAAGGTCGCGGGCAAGACACTTGTGGTAACCGGCGCCGGCAGCGGGATCGGCCGTGCGGTCACCCTCGAGGCGGTCCGGCGCGGCGCCCGGGTGGCCGCCGTCGACCTGAACCCGGCCACGCTGGCCGAAACCGCCCATCAGGTGGTGGCCCCGCAGATGCTCTCCGCCCACGCGCTGGACCTGACCGACCGGGCCGCGGTCGAGGCGCTGCCGGGCGCGGTCGTCGAGCGCTGGGCCGCGGTGGACGGCGTGATCCACTGCGCCGGGACGTTCGGCCACGAGGCGGCGCTGCAGCTGGCCACGACGTTCCACCCGATGCTGCGCCACCGCTCCGAGGCGCACCTGGTCGAGATCTCCCGGACCGGTTCCGCCGCTCCCGGGGCTGCGAAGGCCGACGCCAAGCAGCTCACCGAGAGCCTGCGCACCGAGTTCGCCGGCACGAGCATCCGGGTCACCGTGGTCTTCGCCGGCGACCTGACCGGCTCGTCCGCCGACCCGGCCGAGCAGGCATACCGCGCCGCCCAGGACATCCTCGACGGCATGGAACGCAACGCCGCCCGCGTCCTGATCGGCTCCAGCGTGCGCCTGATGAACCCGCTGCACCCCCGCCGGATCGCCGCCAAACTCCGCGAGCTCACCGGCCAGACCGCTCCAAGCTAAGACCCCCATCTGGTACGCCTACGGAGCGGCCGTCCGCAGGCTACGAGCCACGTCCCGCCCGTGAGGCCACCGCGAGACCGTGGCCACTCCGGACCGAAGCGCGTCCCACGACCCCGGCTGGCTCTCAGGGGTGTCTCAAAGAGTGCGAGGCACCCCTGAGAACCAGCCAAGGGCCTGGCGGCGCGCCGCGGTCCGGAGTTGCCACGGTCTTGCGACGGCCTCACGGGCGGGACTCGGCTCGTAGCCTGCGGACGAGCGCTCCGTAGTCGTACCGAAAAATGGCGGTCAGGACCAGCTGAAGATCACGCCGAAGACGACGACCTGGCCGATGATGCCGAGGGTGCCGCAGAGGATGCCGGTTAGGGCCATGCCGCGGCCGTTGGGGACCTCGTGGGCCGGGCCGCGCAGCGAGCGGGCGCCGAGGACGATCGCGGCGATGCCGGTGAGCCCGCTGAGGCCGAAGCCGACGCCGCACGGGATCAGCGACACGATGCCGAAGATCATCGCCAGCAGGGGGAGCCGGCTGGCGGCGGGTGGCGGGTAATAGGCCTGCGGCGGGGGTGCCTGGACCGGGAGGGGCAGGTCGTAGACCACCGTGGACAGCTCGCCCCAGGTGCGTGACGCGTAGGCCTGCTGGGATCGCTCGCTGAACTCCGCGATGGTCAGGCGGCCCTCGGCGGTCGCCGCGCTGAGCTGAGCGACGATCACCTCGCGGTCGGCGTCCGACACCCTGACGTGTGGCGAGCGGTACATGTCCAGAAGGCTACCGGCGGCCGTCGAGCGGCGCCTCCACCGGCAGTCCATGGTGTAGCCCTACGTGATCTTGCTAACTCGGAAGGGTCCGGTTCCTACCGGCTCGGGGACTTATGGTGCGAGGTGTCGGGCCCGCAGACTTGACAGCATCGGCGACACTCCGATGGCAGCAATGCCGGGCATACGGGGGTTTGACCATGGCGCCAGTGACGGAGCGTGTTCGTTCGCGGGTTTTCGCGGCATGCTGAACCGGCGAGCGTTCCTGCGTACCGCACTGGCCGGCACCGCCGGTGTGGCCGTCGGAGCCGCCGGTATGAAAGAGATCCCGCACTGGCTCGGCCTGGACCGGCCGCCGGTGGCCGGGGGATACGCCGCCGGAGCGGACGTGCTCGACGCGGTGCGTCACCCGGGAGTAGCGGTCCGCTACTACGTGGAGACCACCGAGCCGGTGGTCGCGTTCACCTTCGACGACGGGCCGGCGCCGCGCTGGACGCCGATGGTCCTCGACGCGCTGGACGCCGCGAACGTGCCGGCCACCTTCTTCATGGTCGGCCAGAACCTGGCGAAGAACGCCGACCTGGTGCGCGGCCGGATGGACCGGCACGAGATCGGCAACCACACCTGGGCGCACGACGACCTGGCCACTCTCGACCTGAACGGCGTCACCAAGACGCTGAAGCGCACCGAGGACGAGATCCATCAGCAGTTCGGCCGGCCGGTCACCCTGCTGCGGCCGCCGTTCGGGCACATCGGCGGGTCCACCATGCTGGCCGCCGACTCGCTGGGCTACGACGTGGTGCTCTGGTCCAAGGCGATGCGCGAGAAGATGTTCGCGGGCAACCCGGAGGGCCAGGCCAAGGACATCGTCGACGCGGTCCGGCCCGGTTCGATCCTGCTGGCCCACGACGAGGGCGACGACCGCCGGCTGGTCACGATCAAGGGGCTGGCCACGATGTTCGCCGGTCTGCGCGACCGGGGATTCCGGATGGTCACGGTCTCCGACATGATCGCCACCGGCAAGAAGCACTCCACCACCTGAGACCGCTCCGGGTTCAGGCCGCCAGGAACTCACCGATCCGCTCAGGCCAATTCTGTACGTCGGCAGAGCTCCGCGACACGTGCAACCGCGCGTCCGGCAACACCCCGGCCAGCAGTTCCGCGCTGCTCACCGGGTGCACCGGATCGGTCTCCCAGGCCAGGATCAGCGTGCGCTGGGTGATCGTGCGCAGCACCTCGTCGCCGGGCAGGTCGGTGGCCGCCGCCCCGCGCATCACGGCCGGGATCAGCGCCTCCGGCACGTCCGCGTCGAACTCCCAGCCCGGCACGTCGTCGAAGATCGCCGGTTT
Organism: Actinoplanes awajinensis subsp. mycoplanecinus; assembly: GCF_001509495.1. Lineage (NCBI taxonomy): Bacteria > Bacillati > Actinomycetota > Actinomycetes > Micromonosporales > Micromonosporaceae > Actinoplanes > Actinoplanes awajinensis. The sequence continues at coordinate 49,567 of NZ_LLZH01000305.1, forward strand.
CGGGAAGTCCCGGGCGATCCGCAGCCAGCTCGCCTTGCCCCGGGCCGCCACCCCGTTCGCGCCGGAGCGGTAGGCCCGCCGCGCCGCGACCCGGGTGTCCCGGACGGTCGGCGGGCTCATCAGCACCAGCCGGCCGAACCGTTCCGGCCGCCGGGCCGCCGCCCAGAGCAGCGCGCCGGTGCCGAGCGACGAGCCGGCCCAGTCCACCGGCCGGTCCCCGGCGACCCGGTCGGCGACGGCGAGCAGGTCGCGGGCCAGGCTCGGCCAGGTGTAGAGCTCCGGGTCCGGCTCGCCCGGGGACAGGCCGTGCCCGCGCTGGTGGTACCGCACGATCCGCCGCGAGCCGGACAGCCGGGACCAGTCGAGCAGGCCGAGCCGGTCCTCGACCCGGTTGCTGAACCAGACGCCGTGCGAATACCCCAGCAGCGGGCCGGCGCCGAACTCCTCGACGTGCAGATCTGTCACGGCGCGAGGGTAGCCGGGGCTCAGCGCCAGTCGGTGACCTGCAGTGGCCCGGAACCGGCCGCGCTGACCCGGACCGACACGGCCATGCCGCTGGTGCTGTCGTTGCTGCCGCTGCCGTCGTTGCTGTCGTTGCTGTCGTCGTTGCTGCCGTCGTCGTCACCGGTGCCGTTGTCGTCACCCGAGTCGTCCGTGCCGTCGTCGTCGGAGCCGCCGTCGCCCGCGCTGGAGTCGTCGCCGTCCAGCGGGTCGGTGCCGTCGGCGAACTCGTCGAGGTCGCTGACCCCGTCGCCGTCGTGGTCCTCGTCCGCGTCGGCCACCCCGTCGTCGTCGCTGTCGGCCGCTTCCGGGTCGTCGCCGAGCAGGAACTCCTGGGCGTTGGTCAGGCCGTCGTCGTCGGCGTCCTCATCCGCGTCGGAGACACCGTTGTCGTCGCTGTCGGCCTCCTCCGGGTCGTACCCGAGCTGGAGGTCCTCCAGGTTGGTGAGCCCGTCCTCGTCGGCGTCCTCGTCACCGTCGACCACGCCGTTGTCGTCGGAGTCGTCGTTGCGGGGCTCGTAGCCGAGCGCGAACTCCTCGACGTTGCTCAGCCCGTCCTCGTCCGGGTCGGCGGCCGCGTCGTTCTTCCGCGGGTTGAGGCGGAAGCTGACCTCCCAGCCGTCGGTCATCCCGTCCCGGTCGGTGTCCGCGTTGCGGGCGTTGGTGCCGGCCTTGTACTCGGCCTTGTTGGTCAGGCCGTCCCGGTCCTTGTCCGCGCGGGCGTCGTTCTTCTTCGGGTTCAGGCCGTTCGCGGTCTCCCACTTGTCCGGCATGCCGTCGCGGTCGGTGTCCTTGGTCGCCGCGGTCTTCTGCGCGCTCGGTTTCCCGGCGGCCAGGGCGGCGCTCGACATCGACAACACGGTGGCGGTGGCAGCAGCGGCGGCAACGGCGACGGCAACGGAACGGCGGTGCTTCACGGTGGGGGCCTCTCGACGTACCAGTACGGGGAGTCACCACCGTAGGGCTCAGCGTGACCCCGTGGCGGTTTGAGACCTGACCTGCCCCGGAGGCGCTCCCGTTCCGCTACCAAGTCCGACGGGCCTTACGGGTGCGGGATCGGGGGAGCCTCCGGGGCCGACCCGGATGGCCGCGGGTCGCGCAGGCGGAAGGGTGGTCATCGATCAACCGGCCATAGTGGAGGTTCCGATGAATCGTCGTTCGCTGCTCGGTGGGGCACTCGCCGGAGGACTGCTCGCGGTCACCGGGGTCAGACCCGCGTCCGCGAAAGAGTCTGCCCTCCCGCCGCTGAACACCGCCGGGCTGGCGGCCGCCATCGATCCGCTCCCGGCGGAGATCAGCGGCGCGCTGGTCCGGATCGAGGGCGCGGCCGGGCGGTGGCACGGGCGGGCCGGCGAGGCCGAGATCGGCACCGGACGGCCGGTGCCGTGGGACGGCCGGTTCCGGATCGGCAGCATGACCAAGGCGTTCACCGCCGCGGCGATCCTGCAGCTGGTCGCGGCCGGGCTGGTCGAGCTGGACGCGCCGTTGCGCCGCTACCTGCCGGATCTGCTGCCCGAGGGCTACCCGGGCACGGTCCGGATGGCGCTGGACCACACGCACGGGCTGCGCGGCACGCCGATCCCGAACAAGGACCGCGCGTGGTTCCTGGCCCACCGGTACGACACGTTCGAACCGGGCTCGCAGGTGCAATGGACCGAGGAGCCGCTGTTCGAGCCGGGCACCCGGCAGGACTACAGCAACCTCGGGTACATCGTGGCCGGGCTGGTGATCGAGCGGGTCACCGGCCGGCCGTACGCGGACGCCGTCCGGCGCGGGGTGCTGCGCCCGCTCCGGCTGCGCGCCACCTCGCTGCCCGGCACCCGGCTCGGCGTCCCCGGCCCGCACGCGCACGGCTACGAGCGGATCGTCGAGGGCGACACGGTCCGGTACGTGGACGTGACCCGCGCCAACCCGACCCTGCAGTGGGCCGCCGCCGAGATCATCTCGACCACCGCCGACCTGGACGACTTCCTGGTCGGCCTGCTCGGCGGCCACCTGCTGCCGCGCCGCCAGCTGGCCGCGATGCTGACCGTCCCGTCGGACGCCCCGATCTGGGCGCCCGGGGAGGACGAGGACGGCAGTCCGGCGACGTACAGCGCCGGGCTGTCCCGGATCCGGCTCGGCGGCGTGGAGGTCTGGGGCAAGTCCGGTGACCGGCCGGGCTACAACAACGGGATGGGCGCGACGCTCGACCTGCGGCGCCGGGTGACCTTCTCGCTCAACACGCTGACCATGGGCGGCAATCAGCCGGTCACCGCCCAGCGCCTGATCCTGGCCGCCCTGACCTGACCTCATCGCGTACCAGAAAAGGGGTTGATCGTCGGGCCGGAAAACCGCACGCACACCGGAAGATGCGCACCGGCCGGGGAGGACGCCACCCGTCGGCCTTATCAAAACGGAAATGTCGGCATGAATCTCTCCCGAATCCGATACTGGGCGTAGTTTGTCCAGAATCGGAGGAAACATATGCCGCGCTACGAAGGTCGCGATCTGCCTCGCCCCGATGACGAGGTGTTCGATCAGGGGCTGGACTTCGACCTGGGCACCCTGAGCCGCCGCGGACTGTTCCGGGCGTTCGGCGCCGGTGCGGTCACTCTCGGGCTTGCCGCCTGCGGCAAGAAGTCCGCCGAGGAGACCGCGTCGGCCCCGGCGTCCACCTCCGCCTCGTCGGCCGCCTCGGGCGAGATCCCGGACGAGACCGCCGGGCCGTACCCGGGTGACGGGTCGAACGGGCCGAACGTGCTCACCGAGAGCGGCATCGTCCGCAGCGACATCACGTCCAGCTTCGGCGACGCGAGCGGCAAGGCCGAGGGTGTGCCGATGACGCTCACCCTGACGATCACCGATCTGGCCAAGAGCGGCGCGCCCTTCGCCGGGGTCGCGGTCTACGTCTGGCACTGCACCCGCTCCGGGGAGTACTCGATGTACTCCACCAGCATCGCGAAGGAGAACTATCTGCGCGGCGTGCAGATCGCCGACGCCGCCGGCCAGGTGACATTCACCAGTATCTTCCCGGCGTGTTACTCCGGTCGCTGGCCGCACATCCATTTCGAGGTCTACCCGGATCAGGCGAGCATCAGCAGCGCGTCGAACGCCATCGCCACCTCGCAGGTCGCCATGCCGAAGGCGGCCTGCGACACGGTGTTCGCCACCGCCGGGTACGAGGCCTCGATCGCCAACCTCGCGCAGGTCTCGCTGGACGACGACAACGTGTTCGGCGACGACGCGGGCGCGCTCCAGCTGCCCACCGTGAGCGGGGACGTCACCGCCGGGTACACCGTCTCGCTGACCGCGGGCGTGGACACCACGACGACGCCCACCGGCGGGAACGCCCCGGCCGGCAGCGACGGTGCGCCCAGCTCCGGCGGGCCCGGTGGCGCGCCGCCGAGCGGACCCCGGCCCAGTGGGGCACCGCCGAGCTGAAAAATGGTATTTCGACCATGGTGGCCGTCGGGGTTGTTTCCCGGCGGCCACTTTCTCGATACCGGTTCACATAATTGGCGGGTTAACCGGTAAAGTCGGCCGTCGCCATCGTCCCCGATTGCGGTTCAGTGCCATTTAATCCCCCCTTAAGAAAAGCTTAAAACAATGAGGAAACTCGACATGCGTGCAGCGGAAGAACACCGCGCCGGCCAGCGGTGGATCATGGCGGCGGTCGCCGTGGCCCTCGTCGTCGCGGCGGGCGCGTGCTCCAAGTCCCCCACCTCGTCCTCCTCCGCTTCCTCTTCTTCGTTGTCCACGTCCGCCGCCTCGGCCGGCCCTTCCGACGCTGTCACCCCGGCCGCCCCCAGCGTGTCGGTCGCGCCCAGCGGCTCCGTGTCGCCGGCGGCGAGCGCCGCTTCTGCCGCTGCCGCGCCGGCCGCCACCGGCGCCTGCGGCCGGACCAAGTCGGCCAAGCCGGTCACGAAGGTCACCCAGGTGAAGCTGTCCGCCAAGGTCGTCGGGTACGGCGGCGAGGGCGACACCGAGAAGCTGCCGATGGCCATCGCGGCCCGCCCGGACGGCGGCTCCTGGCTCGCCTGGCTCGGCACCGGCGGCAAGGTCTACCTCGGCAAACTGGGCTGCGACGACAAGCTGGTCGGCACGCCCACCAGCTTCGAGGGCATCGACCTGCAGGACGTGCAGGCCGACAAGACCGGCGGCGTGCTGCTGCTGACCCGCAAGGGGAGTTGCGGCGACACCCCGCTCTGCGGCGGCGAGTCCAGCCCCTGCAACACCATGCACATGATCCGCTTCGACACCTCCGGCAAGCTGGTCTGGCAGCGCCAGGTCACCAACCTGAGCAGCAGCCGCACCGGGTACGACGACGGCGCCCGCTTCATCTGGTGGTACCAGCACCACGGCCGGTTGGCGTCGGACGGCAAGACCTTCGCCGCCTACTTCGGCGTCGCGATCACGGTCAAGAACGGCAGCTGCGTCGACATCCACGAGGGCGACCGGATGCAGGTGGTCAGCGCGAGCGGTGCGCTGGTCAGCGGGCATCGGGACGCGTTCGAGGTGGGGTGCAGCCACGCCTGGACGTCGCGGGTGGTCTGGGATCCGCGCACCAGCCACTACGTGACGGTCTGCGCGACCGACAACGACTGCCGGATCGCGCGGCCCAACCCGTACCGGACGGTCGCGGCGGGGACCTGCGACGGCACGCTGTTCGGTGGGGACCTGGTGCTGGCGAAGTCCAAGGGCTACTGGACGGCGTGGAGCCAGGGCGGCAAGGCCCGGCTGGCGCACTTCACCACCGGCAAGGCGGACACCAGCATCACCACGTCGGCGAGCACCGGCCACCCGCACCTGGCGGCCTACGGCACCGGGCGGATGCTGCTGACCTGGCAGTCGGGTTCGTCGATCGCGGCGCAGGTGTACGACTCCGGCACCGGGAAGGCGACCGGCGCCAAGTTCACCATCGCCGCCAAGGACCACGACTACACGGCGCTGAAGTCGTACGCGGACGGCAGCATCGCCTATCCCGCGGCCGGCAGCAGCACCTCAGCCATCACGATCGCCCGCGTCCTGCCGATGAGCTGACCCCCTCCCGCCTCACGGCCCGCCGGTTTCCTCTCCGGCGGGCCGTCCCGTTCCCGGACCCCGGCCTGCACCGGGTTCGCTTCCCGGTCGCGGTTCGTGGCCGGTCCGGGCCGGTTTGCCAGAGGTGCGGGCGGCGCAAGGTCCCCGCAAACGTCACGACTCGCGGGCTGGTCGTGGCCGCCCTTGTGGAGTGCTCATAACGGCCGCCACGGCCAGCCGGGGTTGCCTGGCTGGTTCTGGGGGCCCTTGTGGAGTGCGTATAACGGCCGCCACGGCCAGCCGCGGTGCTGAGGGCCGCTGGGCCGTGACGCGTGCTGCGCAGCCGGGGAGGTATCGACGGTCGTTAGGGTGGGGTGGTTGCGGGGAGGTGTGATGTCGGCGGTCGGGGCGCTGGTGGCGCTGGCGGTGTCCGCGTTCTGCTACGTCGCCACCGAGACGCTGCCGATCGGGCTGCTCTCGCTGATCTCCGCGGATCTGGGCGTGCCGGCGGCGTCGGTCGGGCTGCTCGTCACCGGGTACGCCGTCACCGTCAGCCTCGTCACGTTCCCGCTGACCTGGGTGACCCGGCGGATGCCGCGGCGGCGACTGGTCAGCACCCTGCTCGCCCTGCTGGTGGTCGCGACGGTCGCGTCCGCGCTCGCTCCCAGCTATGGCGTGCTGCTCGGGGTGCGGGTCGTGGTCGCGCTGACCCAGGCGCTGTTCTGGGCGGTGGTCGGGCCGATCGTGTCGGCGATGTTCGAGGTGCGGGTGCGCGGGCGGGTCAACGCGGTGGTCTTCGCCGGCGCGTCGCTGGGGCCGATGCTCGGGGTGCCGGCCGGCACGTGGATCGGGCAGCAGTACGGCTGGCGGGCCGCGTTCGGGGCGCTCGCCGTGCTGGCGCTGCTCGCGTACGCGATGGTGGTCTTCCTGATGCCGCGGATCGAGGTGGCGAACACGCACGCGGCCACCGGCACCACCCCGGACGCCCGGCGCTACGCCGTGGTGGTCGTCGTGACGACGCTGTCGGTGGCCGGGCTGTACACCGCGTTCACGTACACCGAACTGTTCCTGACCACGGTGACCGGGTTCGCGGCGGGTGCGCTCGGGCCGCTGCTGCTGGCGCGCGGGGTGGCCGATTTCGCCGGCGCCGGGCAGCACCGACATGGCGTCGGCCGGCAACTCGGTCGCGTTCAACGTCGGCATCGCGAGCGGTTCGCTGCTCGGCGCCGGGGTGCTCGAGACCTACGGCGCGCGGGCCACCCCGCTGGCCGGTGGTGTGCTGGTGGTGGCCGCGCTGGCGGTGCTGGCCGGCGAGTCGTTGATCACGGGGTCGCCGGAGGGCCACCGGGTCACCGCGAACGCTGACTAGTCTGTGGCCGGGATGACGAACGACCGGTGGGAGAGCGGTATGCGGTACGTCGCGATCGGGGACAGCTTCACCGAGGGCATGGGCGACACCCAGCCCGACGGGAGCGAGCGGGGCTGGGCCGATCTGGTCGCCGCCGGGTTGGCGGCCGGGCTGGGCGAACCCATCCAGTACGCGAACCTGGCGATCCGCGGCCGGCTGCTGCGCCCGATCGTCGACGATCAGCTGGAGGCGGCGCTCGCGCTCGACCCCAAGCCCACGCTGCTGTCGCTCAACGGCGGTGGCAACGACATGCTGCGCCCCGGCGGGGACCTGAACACCCTGGTCGAGATGACCGTGAAGGCGATCCGCCGGTGCCTGGACGAGGGTGTGCAGGTGCTGCTGCTCTCCGGCGCCGACCCGTCCTCACACCTGCCGTTCGGCAGCAAGTTCCGGCGCAAGGGCGACGCGCTGACAAACGCGGTCGCGCCGATCGCGCAGAGCTACGACCTGACCTTCGTCGACGTCTTCCACGACACCGAGATCCAGCGGGCCGGGTACTGGTCGGGCGACCGGCTGCACCTGAACGCGGCCGGGCACCGGCGGGTGGCCAGCCTGGTGCTCAGCGCGCTCGGGCACGAGACGCCGGCGCACGTGATCGATCCCGGTCCGGGCGCGCGCAACGGCCTGCTGGCCGAGGCCCGGTACTACCGCGAGCACGTGCTGCCGTGGGTGCAGCGGCGGCTGCGTGGCCAGTCGTCCGGCGATCACCGCAGCGGCAAGTACACCGACTGGATCTCGGTTCCGGCGACCCAGCCTGCCTGATGCCGGGCAGGGGGCGTCGGCCCGCCGCGGGTGAGCCGGTGGTCGACCGGGGTGGGGCTGGTCCTGCTCGCCTTCGCCGACCCGGCCTTCCCGGCCGCGTACCTGGGCCGTCCGGTGGTCCGGGAGCCTGAGCAGGTCACGGTTGACGCCGAAGAATCACGTCGTACGCTCGCGGCCGCGCCGGGAGCTGGCGGTGACCGTACGCCGCAACGTCCGCGCGACCCTGATGTCGGTGGCCTGCCCGATCATCGCCCCGGCCACCGCGAAACCGGCCGGCCCGGTCCGCTGGAAGCAGTTCCTGATGACCGCGCTGGTCATCTGGTGCCTGCAGACCGCGGTCTCCACCGCCCTGCGCCCCCTGGTCGGCGACTGGCCGGCCATGCTCCGCTCCGGCGTCACCATCATCCCGGTGGTCGCCCTGATGACCTGACTCATCATGCCCCGCCTGACCCGCCACCTAGCCACCTGGCTCCACCGCCGCCGTTGAGGTCAGCCGACGACGAGGCGTTCGCCGCCGAAGTCGGCGACGATCTCCATGCGTCCACCGAGCGCCGTGATGTAGGCGGCAAGGGTTCTCAGCTCACTGGCGTCGACCTTGGCGCGTTCGATGGCGGAGACGCGCTCCTGGCGAACGTTCATCCGCTCGGCGACCTCAGCCTGCGTCAGCCCCAGCCGCTTGCGCATCTCGGCGAGCCGATGGGCTCGACTGACGTTGATGAGAGCCTGCGCGCCGGCCTCGACCTCGGCACGATCCGCCGCCTCGGGAAAGAACTCGGCGAGGAAACCTTCGCGGTCGTACCCCTGGGTGCTGCTCACGACTCCCCCTTCTCCTTCAGATAGGTCGAATACCTCGCCTCGGCGAGAGGAATCGACTGGCGGTACCAGGCCGTCCACTGCCCAGCCTTGTCGCCGGCGACCAGGAGGACCGCGTTGCGGGTGAGGTCGAAGATGAACAAGATCCGTATCTCCGTCGTCCCGGTCGAGCCGGGTCGAAGTTCTTTCAGGTTGTGCAGGTCGGAGCGTTTGACGCGATCGACCAGGGGCCGGCCGAGGCTCGGGCCTTCGTCGAGGAGCGCGGCGATCGCTTGGCCGACCAGGATGGCACTGGCCCGGTCGGTGCGGCGGAGCTGGTGAAGCCAGTCCCGCACCTCCGCCACGAGTTCCAGCCGGTAGGCCACGCCGCCTACGTTACACGGTTTTAGTACCTCTAAGTACTAGCCGTTGACGGCCGCGATACTGCAGGCGGAATGTCTGCACGTGGCAGCGCTGAATCCAAGACGGCAGACTCTGTGCACGCGGACGCGGAGATCGCGGCCGCGGGACCCTCGGAGAGCGAGGGCGAGTGACACGGGAACCGGCTTCAGCCGGCGAAGGTGATCGCAAGGTGCCGAGGGGCGCCGAATTCCTCGATGAGGCCGGTCAGCGCTTCGCGGAGGTTCTGGAGCGCGGCTTCCTCGGTGTCGCCTGCGGGGAGCTTTGCGGGGCTGGTTTTGTGGTGTGACCGCGGCCACCCGCGGGCGTCGCCCCGGAGGGGTTCGCGTTCTGGGCGCGCCGGCGCCCTGCGAAGCCCGCAGGGGTCCCGGCGGGAGCGGCGGTCGGTACCCCGGCGGACGCACGACAAAAAGATCTTGGAAAGCGGACCGCGACGACCAGCGGGCCCGCCGCCGATCCGGCCGGCAGCGGGCCGCGAGAGGATCAGCCGGCGAAGACGATCGTGTGGTTGTCGTGGCGGACGACGCGGTCCTCGCAGTGCCAGCGGACCGCGCGGGACAGCACCGCCCGTTCCACGTCGGCGCCGCGGCGCTGCAGGTCAGCGACCGTGTCGGCGTGTGACACCCGGATCACGTCCTGCTCGATGATCGGGCCCTCGTCCAGGGCCTCGGTCACGTAGTGCGCGGTCGCGCCGATCAGCTTGACGCCGCGCTGCTTGGCCTTGGCATACGGGCCGGCGCCGATGAACGCGGGCAGGAAGCTGTGGTGGATGTTGATGATCGGCACGCCGAGCCGCTCGATGAAGCCGGCCGAGAGGATCTGCATGTAGCGGGCCAGCACGATGAAGTCGACGTTGCCCTGCAGCAGCCGCAGGTGCTGCTCCTCGGCGGCGGACTTGTCCGGGCCGGCCGACGGCACGTGGAAGAACGGCACGCCGAAGAACCGCACCTCGTCGGCGGTGTCCGCGTGGTTCGAGATCACCATGGCGACGTTGACCGGCAGCTCGCCGCGGCGGTGGCGCCAGAGCAGGTCGAGCAGGCAGTGGTCGTCCTTGGAGGCGAAGATCGCGACGCGTTTCGGCGCGGACATGTCGCGCAGCGTGTACTCCAGCTCGAAACCCTCGGCGAGCGTGGCCTTCAGGTCCGCCTCGACCTGCGGCAGCCGGGCCTTGAGGTGGTCCAGCGCGAACACGGTCCGCTGGAAGAACGCGCCGCCGTGCGGGTTGTCGGAGTACTGGTCGAGCTGCACGATGTTGGCGTCGTGCTTGCCGAGCACCGCGCTGATCGCGGCCACGATGCCGGTCCGGTCCTTGCCGTGCACGATCAGGACGGCCTGATCGTCGGTGGGCCCGGGATGTGTGCGGACCGCGGGTGCGTTCTGGGTCACCGTCACGTCGGTCCTCCTCTCTGTCGCCGGCGCGGGCGGGGTGCAGGCGCGGCCGGGTGTCACTGAAGATCCGAGCAGGGATTCTTCCGCAACGACCGGGTTCGCGGTGCCAGGGGTCCAGCGGGCGGGATCAGGCGGGCCGGGCGAGCGTGCCGTGGCGCAGTCCGCGGGCGGTGCGGAACGCCACGAGGGCCCAGGCGGTCAGCAGCGCGCCGTAACCGAGCACCGCGATCAGGGCGAGGGCCGTGGCGTGCAGGTGCGCGGCCAGCGCGGACGTCCCGGTGACCATCGTGCCGACCGGGAAGGTGAACGACCACCAGCTCAGCGAGAAGGGCAGGTGGGTCCGGACCGCGCGTACCGTCACGGCTGCGGCCAGGCCGGCCCAGAGCAGGGCAAAACCCCATGCGGGTACGCCGTAGAGCACGCCGAGGGCGCCGAAAGCCCGATCGTACGGCTCGGGCAGCACCCCGTGACCGGCATCGCCGAGCAGATTGGCGGCCGTGATCGACTGCCCGAACGGCCCGATCCCGATCCACAGCACCGGCGCGGTGGCGACCGGCCCCACCCGCAGCGTGGCCAGCCGATGCCAGATCAGCGTGAGCACCACGAACGACGCGATCAGGCTCATCCCGAACATCGCCCAGCACCCGAGCAGCAGCGTCAGCCGCACCTGCCCGGCCGGGGCGTACGGCACCAGCAGCGCCCCGCCGCTCGCCGACACCATCGGCGGCACCACCGCGATCAGCCAGCCGGCCGACGCGCCGTCCCCGCCGGTGTGCCGGGTGAACTGCAGGAACGGCACGGTCACCGCGGCCACCAGCCCGGCCGCCGTGCCCGCCGACCAGAGCACCCAGTCCACCGTGACCGCGGCGGTCGTGCCCAGCACGTCCCGGCCGACCAGCAGCGTCGCGGCGCCGACGGTGAGCAGGGCCATCGGCGGGGCGCCGTAGAACGGTGCGAGCACCGGGTCGCCGCCGTGCCCGAGGGCGACCCGGGGCCGGCGCAGGCTGCCGGCCAGCAGCACGGTGAGCACGACCACGGACAGCAGCCAGGCGACCAGCGCGAGCGTGTCCAGGCCCGGTACCCGCCACGGCAGGACGGCCGCGGCGGTGGCCAGGATCGCGGTGCCCATC
>NZ_LLZH01000306.1:0-209843 GCF_001509495.1 Actinoplanes awajinensis subsp. mycoplanecinus
CTGCATCGACATAACCCCACAATCTATCGATACACCAACGGAAACGGCACACCCACAAATTAACCAACAGGGTCTGCGGACGGGCGCTCCGTATTCGTACGAAAGCTAGATTTTGATCTGCTGGTTGAGGGCGCGGAGAGCGATGTCGGTGCGGAACTGGGCGCCGTCCAGCGTGACCCGGTCGACGAGCGCGTAGGCGGCCGAGCGGGCGGCCTGCAGATCAGTTCCGGTCGCGGTGACGCTGAGGACGCGGCCGCCGGCCGAGATCAGACGACCTTCGGCATCGCGGGCGGTGCCGGCGTGGATCACACCGGGGACCTCGGCGCCGGTGATCACGTCGCCGGTGCGCGGGACGCCCGGGTAGTTGTGGCTGGCGATCACCACCGTGATCGCGGAACCGTCTTTCCAGCTCAGTGGCGGCTGCTCGGCGAGCGTGCCGGTGGCCGCGGCCTTCAGCACCCCGGCCAGCGGAGTGTCCAGCAGCGCCAGCACCACCTGGGTCTCCGGGTCGCCGAAGCGTGCGTTGAACTCGATCACCTTGGGGCCGTCCGGGGTGAGCGCGAGACCCACGTAGAGCAGACCCGCGAACGGTGTGCCGCGCTTGCGCATCTCGGCCAGCGTCGGCTCGACGGTCTCCCGCAGCACCCGCTCGGTCAGGTCGGCCGGCGCCCAGTCGAGCGGGGCGTAGGCACCCATCCCGCCGGTGTTCGGGCCCTCGTCGCCGTCCTCCAGGCGCTTGAAGTCCTGCGCCGCCATCAGCGGCGCGACCGCCGTGCCGTCGGTGATCACGAAGAGCGAGACCTCGGGACCGGGCAGGAACTCCTCGATCACCACGGTGCCGCACGCCTCGGCGTGGATCAGGGCCTCGTCGAGGTCGTCCGTGACGACCACGCCCTTGCCTGCGGCCAGGCCGTCGTTCTTCACCACGTAGGGCGCGCCGAGCTCCTTCATCGCCGCGGCGGCTTCCGCAACGGAGGAGCAGGCGAACGAGCGGGCGGTGGGCACCCCGGCGGCGGCCATCACCTCGTTGGCGAACGCCTTGGAGCCCTCGAGTTTCGCGGCGGCGGCGCTCGGACCGAAGCAGGCGATGCCCTTGGCCCGGACCGCGTCGGCGACCCCGGCCACCAACGGCGCCTCCGGCCCGATCACCACCAGGTCGGCGTTCAGCTCGACGGCCAGCGCGGCAACCGCTGCGGGATCGACGGCCTTCACCTCGTGCAGCTCGGCGACCTGGGCAATGCCCGGGTTCCCGGGCGCGCAGGCGAGGAAGTCGACGGACGGGTCGGCGGCAAGCCCGACGGCAAGCGCGTGCTCGCGCCCACCAGAGCCGATCAGAAGTACGCGCACGACGGCCCATCCTACCTGCGCGACCGTCGCGTAAACTTCGGCAGTACCCGGGCTCCTCCAGGTACGACCTTGGGACTGAGCTGTTTCGGGAAAGGCATCGTTCACGTGCCGGTGATCGTTTTGGTCGGCGCCCAGTGGGGCGACGAGGGCAAGGGCAAAGCCACAGACCTGCTGGGCGACCGGCTTGACTACGTGGTCAAGTTCAACGGTGGCAACAACGCGGGCCACACCGTCGTCATCGACGGCGAGAAGTACGCACTGCACCTTCTTCCGAGCGGCATCCTCTCCCCGAACGTCGTACCGGTGATCGGCAACGGCGTGGTCGTCGACCTGAACGTGCTGTTCCAGGAGATCGACGGCTTGGAGGCGCGCGGCATCGACACGTCGCGCCTGCGGGTCAGCTCGAACGCGCACGTCATCGCGTCGTACAACCGCTCGCTGGACAAGGTCTCCGAGCGCTACCTGGGCGCACGGCGGATCGGCACCACCGGCCGGGGCATCGGCCCGACCTACGCCGACAAGATGAACCGGGTCGGCATCCGGGTGCAGGACCTCTTCGACGAGTCGATCCTGCGGCAGAAGGTCACCGCCGCACTGCTGTTCAAGAACCAGGTGCTGTCGAAGATCTACAACCGCAGCGCGGTCAAGGCCGAGGAGGTCGTCCAGGAGCTGCTGTCCTACGTCGACCGGCTCCGGCCGTACGTCGCGGACACCGCCCTAGAGCTCTCCCAGGCCATCGACAACGGCAAGGTCGTGCTCTGCGAGGCCGGCCAGGCCACCCTGCTCGACGTGGACCACGGCACGTACCCGTTCGTGACCAGCTCGAACGCGACCTCCGGCGGCGCCTGCACCGGCTCCGGCATCCCGCCGACCCGGATCGATCGGGTCGTCGCGGTGCTCAAGGCGTTCACCAGCCGGGTCGGCGAGGGGCCGTTCCCCACCGAGCTGCACGACAAGTGGGGCGACTACCTGCGCGAGGTCGGCCACGAGTACGGCACCACCACCGGCCGCCCGCGCCGGATCGGCTGGCTCGACCTGGTGATCGGCCGGTACGCGCAGCGGATCAACGGGGTCACCGACTTCGCACTGACCAAGCTGGACAACTACGACGGCGTGGACGAGATCCCGGTCTGCGTGGCCTACGAGGTGAACGGCGTCCGGCACGACGAGATGCCGATCAACCAGACCGATTTCCACCACGCCACGCCGATCTTCGAGACGCTGCCCGGCTGGAAGCAGGACATCTCCGGCTGCCGCAAGTTCGCCGATCTGCCCCGCGAGGCGCAGGACTTCGTCGAGTTCGTCGAGGCCCGGATCGGCGCGCGGATCTCCATCGTCGGTGTCGGCCCGGGCCGCGAAGCGGTCATCGAGCGGCACTCGGTGCTCGGCGACGCCTGATGGACGTCCTGGTGCTCAGCCTGGCCGAGAAGTCGGGCGACTCGTGCGGGTCCGGGTGCGGCGGCTGCAACGCCGTCTGCGCCACCCCGCGGACCCCGGTGCTGGCCTGTGCGGACGCGCTCCGCGAAGGCGGCGCCGAGGTCGAGACCGTGCAGGCCGGTTCTGATCAGGAGATCGACGCGGTGCTGGCCCGGTTCGACGGACCGGCCCGCGCGGATGGCCTGACCTGGCCGGCCTTCCGGGACGACCTGCGACTGGTGATCGCCACGGCCACCGACGGGCAGCTGCGCGCCGTCGTACGCCGGATGGTCCGCCGGTGGGCGCCGCCGCCCAGCAAGCGGCCGGCGGACCTGGACCCGACGCGGACCGTGCCGGATCTTCCGCCGCTGGCGATCCTGCCGCTCGACCCGGAGAACTCCGTGGATCTGGCGGCACAGCTGGGCCTGCCGCGCACCCCGGCCGAGGTGGCGAAAGCGGTCCTGGTCGGGCACAGCCGCCGCCTCGACCTGCTCCGCAACGACAGTGGTTCGGTGACCCTGGACGGCGCCCTGCTCGGCGGCGCCGACGACAACGGTGCCGCGGTGCCGTGGCGGGGCCGGGTCGAGGTGGACGACAACGTCCTGTCCGAGGGCGAGGAACTCATCCTGGCCTGCGCGATCGGCAACGGCGGCGGGTACGCCGAGTTCGACGGCCTGCGGTTGCTGGCCGATCCGGATCCGACCGACGGGCGGGTCGAGGTCGCTGTCGCGGTCCCGGTCGTCGTCAAACAGCGTTTCAAAGGCACTCGGGTACGCGTAGAGGTGCGCCGAGCGCGCGGCCGCGCGGTGTCGGTGCTGCCCCGCGAGGGAGAGCTGCAGTTCCTCGACGACGGTGTCGCCGGTGCGACCAGCCGGAAACGTTCCTGGTGGACCGAGGCCGGCGCCTGGGCGGTGTACGCGGACTGATGCTCTGTGCCACCCTGGACGAACGCTCGGTGACGGGACAGTTCGGACGGGGAGGCCTGAGCCGTGGAGAACGAGCACAACGGCCGCGAACCGGGCAGCGGACCGGTACGGGACGTGGAGCCGTTCTGGGAGGAGCCGGAGCCGGCTCCTCCCAAGGATGTGGAGTCCGCGTGGGCCCAGCCGTTGCGGCGGCCACCGCAGCCGCGACCACCGGCCGATCCGGAGCCGGCCGTGCCGGAGATCACTCCGGCGGCGCGGCCCAGTGTGGCGGTGCATCCCAACGAGGCGGTCTATCGGCCGGTCGCGCGGGACAGGCCGGGTGGCGCGCCGCCGGCTTTCCTGCCCCCGGACGGCGCGGTCCATCAACCCGGCCGGCCGGAGACCGCACCGCTCCCGCACCAGCGGCCCGAGGCTCCGGCTCCCCAGCAGCCGGCTCCCGCGCAGCCCGCTTCCCAGCAGCCGGCTCCTCGTCGGCGGCCGGAGGGTGATCCGATCCAGGAAGCGCTCGCGGGCGGCGGCGACACACCCACCGCTGACGAGTTCGCCCGGCGCCGGTTGGCTCCGCCGCCGGCGCCCTCGGCCACCATGGGTCCCCGCGCGCTGGTCGGCAAGGGCACCCTCGGCCTGGTCCGGCTCGCACCCGGACGGCGTGAGATGGACTACCGGCAGGACGTCGACACGGTCCGGCGCAACTTCGGCGGGCTGCGCCAGGTGACCGTGGTCAACCCGAAGGGTGGCGCCGGCAAGACCGTCGCCGTACTGCTGCTCGCCATGACGTTCGGCCAGAAGCGCGGCGGATACGTCCTGGCCTGGGACAACAACGAGACCCAGGGCACCCTCGGGATGCGTGCCCAGCAGGACTTCCACAGCCGTACGGTCCGCGACATGCTCAGCGACCTGCCGCTGCTGCAGGGCGTTCGGGGGCGGGTCGGTGACCTCTCGAAATACGTCCGGTCGCAGGGCGAGGGGATGTTCGACGTGCTCGCCTCGGACGAATCCGCGACCGCCGGCGAGATGTTGACCGCGGGCGCGTTCGCCGAGATCCGGGACGTGGTCAGCCGCTTCTACAAGCTGATCTTCGTAGACACCGGCAACAACGTCCGCGCGGAGAACTGGCAGGCCGCGATCGACGCCACCGACCAGCTGGTGATCACCATGTCGGCCCGCAACGACTCGGCGGAGACCGCCGCCCGGATGCTCGACCACCTGGAGACCAGCGGCCGGCAGCGACTGGTCCGCCAGGCCGTGACCGTGGTGACCATGCCGCCGACCCGCAAGGACATCGACCTGCCGTCGATCCAGGCGCACTTCGCGGCCCGGACCCGGGCGGTGCAGATGGCGCCGTACGAGCGCTTGATCGACTCCGGCGAGCCGCTCCGCTACGGCGCGCTGTCCAGCGGCACCCGGGAAGCCTGGCTCAAGATCGCCGCCGCGGTGGCGGAGGGCCTCTGACCAGCGTGTGAAGTTACGGCGCGGAGCGCACCAAAAGTCCCCACGCTCACGGGGTGCCACCGCTGCGTGGGGACTTTCGGCGCACAGCGCACCCAAACTTCACACGCTCACGGGGTGCTGCCGCTGCGTGGGGACTTTCGGCGCGGACCGCACCCAAACTTCACACGCTTGCGGGGGGCTGCCGCTGCGTGGGGACTTTGGGTGCGGAGCGCGCCTGAAGTCCCCACGCTTGCGGGTCAGGACAGGGCGTCGGCGGCGGCGGGGTCGCTGTCGCGGAGGAACTGGGCGCAGCGGGCCGCCTCGTCCGCCTCGCCGATCGACGCGGCCGCCAGCGACAGCACGTGCAGGCAGCGCAGGAAGCCCTGGTTCGGCTGGTGCGCCCACGGCACCGGCCCGTGGCCCTTCCAGCCGTTGCGGCGCAACGCGTCCAGGCCGCGGTGGTACCCGGTGCGGGCATAGGCATAAGCGGTCACGGTCTCGCCGGCGGCCAGCGCGTTCGTGGCCAGCGGCGCCCACGCGGCGCTGTAGGCGGGGTATCTGGCGGCGACCGCCTTGAACGCCTCGTCGGTACCGGTCGCCGCGGCGGCGGCCAGTGCCTGGTCGGCTTCGGCGTCGGCCGGCAGTCGGGTCGACGGAGGCTCGGGAAGGAGGTTTTGCATGACCCCATTCAACGCGCCCCCGAGTGGATCATTCCGGCCGCTCGGCGTTTCCCACGCCGGAGTGCCGTCAATCCCAGGCGGCACCGAGGCGGAACAGGCGATCCGCGTACTCGATCTGGGTCTGCCAGGCGGCCGGCCACGCGCCGAGACCGAGCGCGGCGCCGGCGAACGCGCCCGCCAGGCACGCGATCGAATCCGAGTCACCGGACGAGGCAGCACCCCGGCTGAGGACCGCGACCGGCTCGTCCGGGGAGATCAGGTAGCAGTAGAGCGCGGTCGCGAGCGCCTCCTCGGCGATCCATCCGGCCCCGGTGACCAGGCACGGGTCGCCGTCGAAGGCGCCGGCCGCGAGCCCGGTGGCGACCCGGTCCAGCGCGGCCGCACACTCGTCCCAGCCGCGCGCGATGAACTCCTCCGGCGAGTCGACCATCGGCCGCCGCCACAGCTCGCCCAGCCACTCGCCGCGGTAGTTCTTCCGCTGCTCGTCGCAGCGATCCCGGAGGGCGGCGAGGAGGTCGGCCGGCGCGAGGCCGCCACGAAGCCAAAAGACGGCGTACGCGGTGAGCTCGCTGGCCGCCACCCCGGTCGGGTGCCCGTGGGTCAGCGCGGCCTGCAACTGCGCCACGCCGGCCCGCTGATCGTCGCTCAGCCCCGGGACCAGGCCTACCGGGGTGACCCGCATGTTCGCCCCGCAGCCCTTGGAACCGGTCTGGGTCGCCTCGATCCACGGCCGCCCGTCGGCGAGCGCACCGATGGCCCGCAGGCAGGTCATCCCGGGCGCGCGGTCGTTCTCCGGGCTGGCCGCCCAGGACAGGAACCGGCGGCGCAGCACCGGCTCGAGCAGCCGCGGGGTCGGGTCGCGCACCTCGAGCAGCGCCTCGCCGACCGCGAGCGCCATCTGGGTGTCGTCGGTGACCAGGGCCGGTTCACCCTCGAGCTGGCGGGGGCCGCCGGGCCCGTAACGGTGCACGATCGACGGGTAGTCCATGAACTCGGTGGGCTTACCGAGCGCATCTCCGTAGGCCAGCCCGAACATCGATCCCGACGCAGCACGCATGCACAAACTCTAGGACCGTCGTCAACGGCCGGGGTGTCCGCTGAGGGCTCGCACGGCAGGCGCACCATTGACGCATGCCGGATCCCCTGCAACCGGTGCTCGGCGGCGACCTGCCGTTCGACGCCACCGCATTCGAGATCGAGTCCCGTGCCGAACTCGACAGCCACCTCGTCCGTGACAGCCTGGCCGGACTGACCGTTCTCGGACTACGACTCGACCGGCACGCGCCGGACCTGTCGCAGGTAGACGTACGAGAAACGCTTTTTGTCGGTTGTCAGCTCGCCTCCCCGGAGGTGGAGATCGATCTGATCCGGCGGGGTGCGCACCTGGTGCCGCCGTTCCGGTCGTTGCCCTACCCGACCCACCCGGCGCTGCTCTACACCCCGGAGGACCTGTCCGCCGGTTTCGCCGAGTCGGGCTTCGCCGGCATGTACGACACCGTCGTCTACCAGCACTTCCTGGCCCGCGGCGGCGCGGTTCCGGACGTCCGTGAGGCGGTCGCGCAGCGGCTGCACGACGCCGGGATCGACAACGCGCTGGGCAAGACGCTGGCCGCCTGGGCGTCGGTGCACGGCACCGCGGGCGCGATCGGGATCATGGGTGGGCACGCCGAGCCGCGTGGTTCGGCGGCGTTCCGGATGGCCGCGACGCTGGCCCGGCGACTGGCCCGCGAAGGCCGGCTGATCGTCACCGGTGGCGGGCCGGGTGTGATGGAGGCGGCCAACCTGGGTGCGTATTTCGCCTCCCGCACCGAACGCGAACTGACCGCGGCGGTCGACATGCTGGAGCCCGCCCCGGACTTCCTGGACCACAACCCGTTCACCGCGGCGGCCCTGGCCGTCCGGGCGGCCTATCCGCTGCCCGCGGTCGACCTGGCCGACCGGCTCCGGCACGGCGGCCTCGCGCTGCCCACCTGGCTCTACGGCCACGAGCCGGCCAACCTGTTCGCCGGGCAGATCGGCAAGTACTTCTCCAACGCCGTCCGGGAGGACTCGATCCTGCGGCTGGCCCGGGGCGGGATCGTCTTCGCGCCCGGCTGGGCCGGCACGGTGCAGGAGGTCTTCCAGGCCGCGACGAAGACGTTCTACCGCACCGACGGGCCGTCCGGGGCGTTCGTCTTCCTCGGGGTCGAGCACTGGACCAACCTGCCGGTGGTGGACCTGCTGGGGACGCTGCTGGCCCGGTCACCGCACGGCGACCAGTCCGGGCTGATCGTGGTCACCGACTCGCTGGACGAGGCGATGGCGGCACTGACCAGGTAGAACACGGGTTGGCGCCATGCCGCACACTGCGCTCATGGAGTTGCTGCTGATCGTCGTCATCGCCGGCTTCGCGATCGTGGGGCTGGTCAAGGGAGCCCGGTCGCGCCGGTCCCGGGGATACGCCCACCGCGGTCGGCCGCAGGATGCCGGCACCGAGCCGACGTACTACGTCGACAACGGCGGCTCGCACCATCACCACGGCCACTCCCACGACTCCTCCGGGCACCACTCCGGTGACAGTTACTCGGACGGCGGCGGGGACAGCGGTGGCGGGGACGGTGGCGGCGGCGGAGATTGATCTTGGTGGCGGGCATGGCGCACACTGCGAACATGCTGACATTCGCCCTGGTAGCTCTCGCTCTGCTGTTCGGCATCGCCATCGCGATCGCGGTCTGGCGCCGCGGCAACAGCGGCTCCGTCGCCGGCCACGGCCCGGCCCGCCGCACCGACCGCGGCGCCGAGCGGTCCGACTACGAGAACTCGCCGCGCTACAGCGGTGACGCCGGCGGTGTCGGCGGCGGGCTCTGACCGCTCGGCCAGGCGCTCCCGGCGCCCGGCGGGGTGACAATGGTGCGGTCGTCCTCATCGACGGCGACCGCACCAGTCAGATCAGGAGGAACCATGATGCCCTATTTTCTGACCTTCGCCGGCCTGGTGGCCGTTCTGGCAGTCGCGGTCGGGTTCCGGCGCCGGCGCAACAGCGGTATGACCGGCTATCGAACCTCGGCCGAGACCGGTGACAACGCCACCACCGACCTCTACCGCGGTGGCAGCGCCGGGGACAACGGCGCCGGCGGCATCTGACCGCCCTGTTCAAGCGATGTGCACTCGGCGCCAGTGCACCGCCGGCAGATCCGCTTCCGCCACGTCGGTGAGCCCGTTCTCGTCCATCGCGTTGTAGACGGCGAGCCGGGCCCCGTCGAAGAGGAACTCGATCGCGTGCAGCACCCGGGGCCGCCAGTCGGCCGAGGTGGTCCGCTCGATGATGTTGACGGCGCGGAGCTGACGGCCGCGGGCGTTGCGCAACGCGGCGTGCGGATCGGCCCGCCAATCGATGTGTTGGTACATCTCGATCGGGACCGCCAGGTCGATCTGGTCCCAGGTGATCGCGCACTCGTCGAACTTACGGTGAGTGATTTCGACGCTACTAAGTCCGAAGTCGAGGATGACCGGGCCGTCGGCGAACCAGCCCCGCTCGGCGACATCCCAGAGCAGCCAGCTTGATCGTAATCTCCGGCCGATGAGCCGCACAAACATGTGCCGATGGGTCGCGGCGAGCGCCTCGGCATCGTGATGCCACTCGGGTTTCCAACCCTCGATAGCGAGCACGATCACCGTCCCTTGATCAAGACATCTCGATCGTACCCATGTCGCTGTGTAACCCCACAAGACGACAACGGCCGGTCCCCGCGTTCGGGAACCGGCCACCGCCAAATTGATTACTTCGAGAGAGTGGTTCCGGTCGAGCGGAGGTGCTCGCACGCCTCGAGGACGCGCTTGGCCAGACCGTTCTCGGCCAGCTTGCCCCAGGCGCGCGGGTCGTACGCCTTCTTGTTGCCGACCTCGCCGTCGATCTTCAGCACGCCGTCGTAGTTCTTCAGGACGTGGTCGACGACCGGGCGGGTGAACGCGTACTGGGTGTCGGTGTCGATGTTCATCTTCACCACGCCGAAGTCCAAGGCGCCGTGGATCTCGGAGAGCAGCGAGCCCGAGCCACCGTGGAAGACCAGGTCGAGCGGCTTGTCCTTGCCGTACTTCGCGCTGATCGCGTCCTGGATCTCCTTGAGGATCTCCGGGCGCAGCTTGACGTTGCCCGGCTTGTAGACGCCGTGCACGTTGCCGAAGGTCAGGGCGGTCAGGTAACGGCCCTTCTCGCCCAGGCCGAGCGCGGCGGCGGTGGCCAGGCCGTCCTCGACGGTCGAGTACAGCTTGTCGTCGATGGCGGCGGAGACGCCGTCCTCCTCGCCACCGACCACGCCGACCTCGATCTCGAGGATGATCTTCGCGGCGGCGGACGCGGCGAGCAGCTCCTCGGCGATCTGCAGGTTCTCGTCCAGCGGCACGGCCGAGCCGTCCCACATGTGCGACTGGAACAGCGGGGCGAGGCCCTTGTTCACGCGCTCCTGCGAGATGGCGATCAGCGGACGGACGTACTTGTCCAGCTTGTCCTTCGGGCAGTGGTCGGTGTGCAGCGCGATGTTGATCGGGTAGTTCTTGGCGACCTCGGTGGCGTACTCGGCCAGCGCGACGGCACCCGTGATCATGTTCTTGATGGTCGGGCCGGACGCGTACTCGGCACCACCGGTGGAGATCTGGACGATGCCGTCGCTGCCGGCCTCCGCGAAGCCCTGCAGGGCCGCGTTGAGGGTCTGCGAGGACGTCACGTTGATCGCCGGGTAGGCGAACGCGCCGGCCTTGGCGCGATCGATCATTTCGGCGTAGACCTCGGGGGAAGCGATAGGCATCGGTGCGCTCCTTGCTCATTCATCACGGGATGCAGAGGGCAGGACCGCGCTGTCCTCCAGCACAGAAGTATTCCGCAGTCGCGGTGCGTAGCGGAAATCACCCCGAAATTCGACACTGGAACCCGGCGTAGGCCACGTAACGGAGAAATACTCCCGGGCCATACCAGCACTTGTGTGACAGATCGGCACGGTTAGCTCGCTCGCGCTCTGTGCAGGGCTTCCGTGCCGACGCCGGGCGCAACGGCCGAGCGGCCGTTCCCGGGGTGCCGTTTCGTCCCCTCCGGGCTGGGGCGACGGGACCAACATCACACCCGATGTCACACCTCAGCGCGTGACGTAGCCCGGGTTGGCGGCCGCCCAAGCCGTCAGCCCGTCGTCGCGGATCGCCGGGAAGAGACTCTCGCCAACGGTCGGATAGATCTTTTCGGGGTGGGGTGTGTTCAGGACCGGCTCGCTGATCCCGATCAGCTGCGGTGAGCCGAGGTCACCGACCACCCGCATCAGCGTGGCCAGGTCCCCGTCGACGGTGATGCCGCCGGCCGCCGCGGTCAGCAGCCGCTGCGCCGCCGGAAGGTCCACCACCCCGCCGGCCGTCACCTTGGCCGTCAGCGCGCGCAGGAACCGCTGGCCGTTCCGGTCCCGCTCCAGCGAACCGGCCGCCATGCCGAGCCGGGCCCGCAGCAGCGACTCCACCTCGGCGCCGCCGATCTGCTGGCAGCCCTTCGCCAGGCCCTTCCGGCCGAACTGCGCCGTGACCGGCTCGTCCAGGCACATCCGCACGCCACCGACCGCCTCGGTCACCCCGCGCAGGCCGGCGAGGTCAACCACCACCGTGGCGTCCGGCGTGACCCCGGTCAGCGTCGTCACCGCCTTCGCCACCCGTCGCGGGCCGCCGGTGGACAGGACCCAGCTGAGCTTCTCGGGCCGGGCACCGGACGTGCTCACCAGGCCGTCGCGCGGCAGGCTGACCATCCACACCGCGCCGCGGTCGGCCGGCACGTGCAGGAGCATCACCGTGTCGGCGCGCGGGGCACCGGTGTCGGCTCCGGCGTCGGCTCCGATCAGCAGAACGTCGACCGGCTCGGCGGGCAGGTTCGCGCCGGCACCCGGCACCGCCGCGTCCAAGGTCACCGCTTCCGGTTGTCCCCCGTGCCCCCAGGTGGAGGACACGACCGGAACGGCGAGCCCGGCGAGCAGCACCGCGGCAGCGGCTCCGATCACCCGGCGGCGGGCGCGGCGGCGCTTCACGCGTACCCATCCGGCATCGATCCGGTGCCGCAGCGGTCCGGCATCCGGCGTCGTCTCCTCGTGCCGCTGAAAAGCGGCCCGCAACTCTTCTTCGACCGTGCTCATCGGACCTCCGCCAGCTCGGCGCGCAGCGCGTCGAGCCCTCTCGAGATGGACGAACGAACCGTCCCGACCGCGCAGCCGAGAATGTCGGCGATCTCCTGGTCGGGAAGGTCCTCGTAGAACCGCAGGACCAGGGCCGCACGCTGGCGGCGGGGCAGAATCGCGAGCAGCGACCACACCCGGTCCCGCTCGGCGCTCTCGGCGGCGTGATCGGCGGGCGCCGCGACCACCGGGTCCGGGTCGGGCCGCAACAGCACGCGCCGCCACCAGGAGGTGCGGCGCGACTCGATGAACTGGTTGGTGAGGATCTTGCGTACGTAGCCGTCCGGCGAGTCGCTGTGCGTCACCCGCCGCCAATGCAGCTGGACCCGGAGCATGGTCTCCTGCACCAGGTCCTGCGCGGTGTCGGTATCGCCGGTCAGCATGACGGCATAACGCAGCAGCGCGTTGAGCCGGCTGTCGGCGAATTCCTCGTAGGTCACGGGCACCTCCGCTCCTACGACGGGACCGGCCCCCGGAATCATTGCGCTCAGCGGCAAATCAATCGCCCGGGCGGCCTGGCACTGACACCATCGACCCCGTGCTGCTCACCGTGACGACCACCCACCGGCCCGCGACCGACCTCGGCTACCTGTTGGTCAAACACCCCGGCAAGGTGCACTCGTTCGACATGCCCACCGGTACGGCGTACGTGATGTACCCGGAGGCCACCGACGACCGGTGCACCGCCGCTCTGTTGCTGGACGTCGATCCCCAGCGACTACGCGCCCGCGCCGACTCCTTCGAGCTGAGCCAGTACGTCAACGACCGCCCCTACGCCGCCTCCAGCCTGCTCGCCAGCGCCCTCGCCAAGGTCTTCCGGACCGCCCTGCGGGGTGCCTCGAAGGACCGCCCCGAGCTGGCCGCCGAGGCCATCCCGCTGGAGATCCGGGTGCCGGTGCTGCGCGGCAGCGCCGAGCTGGTCACCCGGCTGTTCACCCCGCTCGGCTGGGCGGTGACCGCCACACCCATCCCGCTGGAGGAGGAGGTCGGCGGCGGCGACAGCCGGTACGTCGACCTGGCCCTGGCCGGCACGCTCCGGCTCGCCGACGCGCTGAACCACCTCTACGTGCTGCTCCCGGTGCTCGACGACGGCAAGCACTACTGGGTCGCCCCGGACGAGATCGAGAAGCTGCTCCGCTCCGGCGCCGGCTGGCTCGCCGGCCACCCGGAGAAGGTGCTGATCGCCCGTCGCTACCTGGCGCACCGCAAGTCGTACGCGACCACCGCGCTGACGCTGCTCGACGCCGACCAGCCGGTCAGCGAGGAGGAGGCCGAGCTGCCGGTGGCCCGCAAGGCGCCGCTCGCCGGGCAGCGCCGGGACGCGGTGCTGGCCGCCCTGGCCGAGGTCGGCGCGACCCGGGTGCTCGACCTCGGCTGCGGGCCCGGCGCGCTGCTCACCGCGCTGATCAAGGACACCCGGTTCACCGAGATCGTCGGGGCCGACGTCTCCTCGCGGGCGCTCGACCAGGCCGCCCGCCGGCTCCGGCTGGACCAGATGTCCGAGCGGCAGCGCAACCGGATCACGCTGATCCAGACCGCGCTGACCTACCGCGACGCCCGGCTCAGCGGGTACGACGCCGCGGTCCTGATGGAGGTGATCGAACACGTCGACCTGCCCCGGCTGCCGGCCCTGGAGGCCAGCGTGTTCGGCCGGGCCCAGCCCGGCGCGGTCGTGGTGACCACCCCGAACGTCGAGTACAACGTGCACTACGAGGGCCTGACCGGCATGCGGCACTCGGACCATCGCTTCGAGTGGACCCGGGCCGAGTTCGCC
Organism: Actinoplanes awajinensis subsp. mycoplanecinus; assembly: GCF_001509495.1. Taxonomy (NCBI): domain Bacteria; kingdom Bacillati; phylum Actinomycetota; class Actinomycetes; order Micromonosporales; family Micromonosporaceae; genus Actinoplanes; species Actinoplanes awajinensis. Next base: position 13,751 of record NZ_LLZH01000306.1, read on the forward strand.
GGCTGGGCCGAGGGTGTCGCCGAGCGTTACGGCTACACGGTGACCATCCGCGGTGTCGGCGACCTGGACGAGACCACCGGCGCACCCACCCAGCTCGCCCTCTTCCGCAAGACCGAAACCACGACGGAGGTGACCGCATGATCGACATTCCTGAGCTCAGCCTGGTCGTGCTCGTCGGCATCTCCGGATCCGGCAAGTCGACGTTCGCCCGCACCCACTTCGCGCCGACCCAGGTGCTCTCCTCGGACTTCTTCCGGGGCCTGGTCGCCGACGACGAGAACGACCAGTCCGCCTCGGCGGCCGCCTTCGACGTGCTGCACTACGTGGCCGGCAAGCGGCTGGCGGCCGGCCGGCTGACCGTGGTGGACGCCACCAATCTGCAGTCGCACGCCCGCGCCGGGCTGATCGCGGTGGCCCGGGAGCACGACGTGCTGCCCGTGGTGATCGTGCTGGACGTGCCCGAGTCGGTGGCCTGGGACCGCACCCAGGCCCGGCCGGACCGCTCCTTCGACCGGCGGGTCCTCACCCGGATGCAGCGTGACCTGCGGCGTTCGCTGGGCCAGTTCGCCCGCGAGGGTTTCCGCAAGGTGCACGTGCTGCGCGGCGAGGAGGAGATCGCCGGCGCCGAGATCCGCTACGAGAAGCTGTTCAACGACCGGCGCGACGAGCACGGCCCGTTCGACATCGTGGGTGACGTGCACGGCTGCCGCGCCGAGCTGGAGACGCTGCTCGGCACGCTGGGCTGGGAGCTGGTCCGGGACGAGGCGGGCCGGCCGGTCGACGCCACCCACCCGGAGGGCCGCACCGCGGTCTTCGTCGGCGACCTGGTCGACCGCGGCCCGGACTCGCCGGGTGTGCTGCGCCTGGTGATGGGCATGGTCGGCGCCGGCCACGCGATCTGCGTGCCGGGCAACCACGAGCAGAAGCTGGCCCGCAAGCTGGCCGGGCGCACCGTCCAGCTCACCCACGGCCTGCCGGAGACCCTCGAACAGCTGGCCGCCGAGCCGGAGGAGTTCGTCCACCGGGCGAAGGCCTTCATCGACGGCCTGGTCAGCCACTACGTGCTCGACGACGGCAAGCTGGTGGTGGCGCACGCCGGGCTCAAGGAGGCGTACCACGGGCGGGCCTCGGGCCGGGTGCGCAGCTTCGCGCTCTACGGCGAGACCACCGGCGAGACCGACGAGTACGGCCTGCCGGTCCGTTACCCGTGGGCGCAGGAGTACCGCGGTTCCGCCGCCGTCGTCTACGGCCACGTGCCGACCACCCGTCCGGAGTGGATCAACAACACCATCTGCCTGGACACCGGCTGCGTCTTCGGTGGCGCGCTGACCGCGCTGCGCTGGCCGGAACGCGAGCTGGTCGGCGTGCCGGCGGCCAAGGAGTACTACGCCCCGATCCGCCCGCTGACCACGGTCGAGACCGAACCGGACCGCGGTCTGGACATCGCCGACGTCACCGGACGCAAACACCTGGAGTACGGATACGGCCGGACCACCGTCCCGGCCGAGAACGCCGCGGCCGCGCTGGAGGTGATGGGCCGGTACTCGATCGACCCGGAGACCCTGATCTGGCTGCCGCCGACGATGGCGCCGTGCTCCAGCTCGACCGTCGACGGATACCTGGAGTACCCGGCAACGGCCTTCGCCGACCTGCGCTCGGCCGGCGTCGACCAGGTGGTCTGCGAGGAGAAGCACATGGGTTCCCGGGCCGTGGTCCGGATCTCGGCGTCCGGCGTGGGTGACTCGATCTGGACCCGGACCGGGCGGCCGTTCTTCGCACCGGAGCTGCTCGAGCCGCTGCTGGCCCGGGTCCGCGTCGCGGTCGAGCCGATCCTGGCCGAGCTGGAGACCGACTGGCTGCTGCTCGACACCGAGCTGCTGCCCTGGTCGGCGAAGGCCGGCGGCCTGATCCGCGACCAGTACGCCGGGGTGGGCGCGGCCGGCCGGGCAGCGCTGCCGGCGGCCCTGGCGGTGCTGGACCAGGTGGCCGCCCGGGACCTGGACGTCAGCGCGCTGCGTGACCGGATCGAGCTGCGCTCCGCGGAGATCGACGGCTACTCGGCGGCGTACCGGGCGTACGTGAAGCCGACCGACGGCCTGACCGGGGTCACCCTCGCGCCGTTCGCGGTGTTGGCCGGCGCCGGTGTGTCGTACGCGGCCAAGGACCACGGCTGGCACCTGGCGATCGCCGATCGTCTGGTCGCCGCGGACCCGGAGCTGTTCACCCCGACCCGCCGGTTCGTGCTCGACCTGGCCGACCCGGCCGCCGAGGCGGAGGCCACCGACTGGTGGCTGGCGCTGACCGGTGCCGGCGGCGAGGGCATGGTGGTGAAGCCGTACGCCGGTCTCGCCACCGTGAGCGCCAAGAACCGGCTGGTGCAGCCCGGGGTGAAGTGCCGTGGCCGGGAGTACCTGCGGATCATCTACGGCCCCGAGTACACCCGGCCGGAGCAGCTCGACCGGCTGCGGCAGCGCAACCTGGGCCGCAAGCGGAACCTGGCGCTGCGTGAGCACGGGCTGGGCCTGGCGGCGCTGGACCGGCTGGCCGAGGGCGCGCCGTCCTGGCAGGTGCACGAGCTGGTCTTCGCGATCCTGGCGGCCGAATCGGAACCGGTGGACCCGCGCCTGTGACGGTTCGTCCCGGATGCCGATCGATCACCCGATCGGCATCCGGGCACACGCCGCGTGACGGGGAGGTTTCCCCCCGGCAAGCACAAGGTATCCACAGCAGTCGTACAGGTTGGGGCTACCGTCGGGCCGGTACCCTGGCTCATCGTGGACATCCGTGCGCTCACCGAGCAGCTCGCCTTCAACCCGATGGACCCGACGGACCTGATCAACACCTTCGGGACGTACGGCGTGTGGGCCATCCTCTTCGCGGAGACCGGCCTGCTGGTCGGCTTCTTCTTCCCCGGTGACTCGCTGCTGTTCCTGGCGGGTATCGCGGCCTCGCCGGTGGCCGACGCCATCTTCGGCCCCGGCACCCAGATCTCGTTGCCGGCCCTGCTGATCGGCGGGCCGATCTGCGCGATCGTCGGCGCCCAGCTCGGCCACTGGCTCGGTGCGAAGTACGGCCGCAAGATGTTCGAACGCCCCGACTCGAAGCTGTTCAAGCGCGAGTACGTGGAGAAGGCCGAGTACTACTTCCAGAAGTTCGGCCCGGCCAAGGCCGTGGTGCTGGCCCGGTTCATCCCGATCGTGCGGACGTTCCTGAACCCGGTGGCCGGCACTCTCGGCATGTCGGCCCGCCAGTTCCTGCTGTGGAACGTCGTCGGCGCCGTCCTCTGGGTCGACGGCGTGCTGCTGATCGGTTACCTGCTGGCCAGGAAGATCTACGACGCGATCGGCGACAAGATCGACCACTACATCCTGCCGGTGGTCGTGCTGATCGTGCTGATCTCGGCGCTGCCGATCCTCATCGAGATGCTGCGCGAGCGGAAGGCCAAGCGGAACGGCACGCACCAGGGCCCGCAGGCGTCGGCCGCGGTCGGCGTGGTCGCCGCGGCGAGCATCGCCGGTCTCGCCGAGGCCGTGACCCACCACGTCGAGGACGACGAGGACCCGAACCGCCGCCCGCGTTCACACCGCGCCTGATCACGTCCACCACACGGCCGGTCCCGGATCCCGGGGCCGGCCGTTGTGCATCCCCGATGACCTCGCGGTATCGGCTGGCTCTCAGGGGTGCCTCCGGCTGCCGGAGGCACCCCTGAGAGCCAGCCGAGGTCCTGCGGCGCCCGGCAGGGCCCGGAGACGACAGGCGCCCGGCAGGGCCCGGAGACGACAAAAGCCCGCAGCTGCGGATGGCAGCTACGGGCGGATCGGGAAGACGCATTCCAGCCGGCCCTAGGGGACGGCCGGCTGGCCGCGTCAGTGCGTTTCCGTCTAGACCGAGACGGCAGCGGAACCCGCGAGCCGGTTCAGAAACTCTTCCGGGCAGTCCCGGAGGTGCTCCAACCGGCCTGCGGCCAGTGCTTGGTAAGTCATCGCGGCCGCTTCCTCGAGGTTGCGGGCGCGCTTGTGTGCCAACTCCACCGTGTCACCCATCACCACACAGCCATGCTGGCTGAGCACCAGGCAGTCGGTGCCGTCGGCGGCCATCGCCGCGGTCATCGCGGCGAGTTCGGTCGTGCCCGGCAGCCGGAACGGCACGGTGGACACGCGGCGCAGGTAATACGCGTGGTCCGTGGTGACGATCCGGATGTGTTCGCCGAGCGCGTCGAGCAGCAGGGCCGTCTGCGGGTGCAGGTGCACCACGGCGTTCACGTCCGGCCGTGCACGGTAGAGCGCGAGGTGCAACGCCAGCTCGCTGGACGGTTCGATCCGCGGCGGCGGCAGAGCACCGATCACCGCGGCTTCACCGTCCGTGACACGAACCGGCGCGAAGCTGGCCCGGCTGAGCCGGTCGAGCCACGCACCACTCGCGGTGATCCAGATGGCTTCCTCATCGGGAATCCGGGCGGAGAGATTTCCGCCCGAACCACAGACAAGACCGGCCTGGACCACGTCGTAACCCACGTGTGCGAGCTGATCACGCAGATCACCCGGGACGTAGTTCACCCGTTCCTCCTCGAATGCCAGGGGTGGCCAGGGGAAGAGGTCCTCGGCCTGGCGTCACGCCCCCATGTTTCAGTGACGCCAGGCATAACCACCGATCAGCGAGCCTTCTTGGTCGCCCGCTTACGAGGCGGGGTCAACAGGTCGGCGATCGTCGCGATAGCAGCCGGCACGAGGCGGTAGTACGCCCACACACCGCGCTTCTCCCGCTCCAGCAGGCCAGCCTCGGTCAGGATCCGCAGGTGGTGACTCACAGTCGGCTGTGAGAGACCCAGCGGCGCGGTGAGGTCGCAGACACACGCCTCACCGTCCGTTGCGGACTGGATAAGGCTCAGCAGCCGCAGCCGAGCCGGGTCGGCGAGCGCCTTAAGCACTCCCGCCAGGCGCTCGGCGTCAGCGCGTTCAATCGGCTCACCGGCAAGCGGCGAGATCTGAGGCATAGTCATTTCCGCCAACGCAGTTCCCACGATCTCCATCCTTCCACCAACTGCATCGATTCTCCTGCATGTGAGCAGGGACGAACCGGTTAACTTTCAGGCCGTAAGGCCGAGATCGATCGCCGTGTCGGTCGACCGCCGGCGCGGGCCGGAGCCCCGTACCGCACCACCCATCCGATCAACCTTTCCGCCGACACCGACTTCGGTCTCTGCCTCCTGCAACGCCTCAGCCGCCATCTGGTCGCTACCCATCCGTGTCGAGGTCTCGATCCCCTTCTCGGGAGTGAGCCAACCCACATTGTCAATTCATCGATTGTTTCGTTCACCGATCCAGAACGATGACTCAACACGGAACGCGTCTACATCATCACGCCACGCTGCGCGATCAACGGGTTGCTACGCGCCTCACGACCCGATGAAAGCACGACACCACGCTGCGCGACGGTCAATTCAGTGATGAATTTACCCAGGTCGTGCCGTGCATCCATGACATCGAGCGTACTGGCTTGAAGGAAACCGGAATCTTTCGCCCCGCCGGGACGAACGGAACTATTGACCCAGTGCTCTACATGACTCTGTAAAGAAGGTTTACCGATGGCTCATCGGCCCTCAACCTTTCCGGCGACCATAGATGCAGCTCAAAGCAGGTAACACCGTCACGGTACCCATCCATGCCTCAAGATGACCTGGTAGCCGCGCTGTGAGAGTGCTGTGAACCACGGTATTCACGTTTGTCCGACTGGGGAAAAACACCCACCGGATGGCCGATCTACTGCTATCCGGACAGCCGATCGGGTGACGCCTTGGGAAACCGTCTGTACCCGTTCGAGTGACCCACAGTCGTCGATACGGAACCGGATCTAGGAGTTCTTCGGCAAGGTCACTCGGACGGTCGACGCCAGTATTCGTCATCGAAGCCAGGCGCGGGCGGGTTCGCGGCCGGATCACCCGGTAGCGGCACGGCACCGTGCGGCCCCTGCCCACCGTGCGTAGTCGGCGGAACGGCCGGCGGGTTTCCGGAACCCTGCGTCACATCGCCTGACGATCGCCCGGCGGCGCCCGAGGGCCCTTCCGGGACACTCCCGAACGCGCTGCCAGGGGATGCGCCAGTCGGCAACCCGACTGGCTGGGCACCGGCCGGCGGGTACCCGGTGTGCGACACCGGCGGCTGCCAGCCGGTGTGGGAAACCGGCGGGACGAACCCCTGCGGGCCGGTCGGCGCGTATCCGGACGGCCCGGCCGGCGGATAGGACATTCCCGGAGTCACTCCATAGGGCGCCTGCGGCTGGTACCCGTAGGGCGCGGCCGGGGCCCCGAAGGAGCCAGGAGCGCCGGATGACGCCGGCTGCGCGCCAAAAGGCGCACCCGACGGAGCACCCGAAGGCCCACCGAAAGAGGTACCGAACGGCGCGGCCGAAGCCGGGGCGTGGCCGAAGAACGGCCGCGGCGCGGCCAGCAGCATCGCGCCGACCGCGAGATAGGCGAGCACCTGCAGACCGGAGACCACGGCGTTCAGGCCGATCCACCCGTCCGGGTACGCCGAGCCGAGCGCCTCGCCGAGCGAACCCGGCACCGGGTCGCCGGAGCGCTGCACGAGCACCGAGACGAACGAGGCCAGCCCGCCGATCCCACCCAGCACGCAGACCACCAGAGCGACGATCCGGGCGACCCGGCTGCCCCGGCGCAGCCCCAGGCCGAGCACCACGAAGAGCGCGAACGACAGGATCGCCAGCACCGCGGCGAGCGCGGCGACCAGCCAGATCACCGACACGTAGTTCTCCGCGGTGTCACCGGTGGCCGCGTCCCGGAAGCGGTTGACCGTGCCGGGCGCGATGGCGACCGCGGCGACGGCGTAGACCAGGCCGGCCGCGCCCATCAGCCAGAGCAGGGCGGACGCGGACGACACCGCGGGTGGGCGCGGTGCGCCGCCGGGCGGCGGCACGGGCGCGGTGACGGGCGGCAGGGCGGCGTACGACATCGATGGCTCCCGCGGTGGTCGGCTGGCACGAACGCTATCGCGTACCCGGGTCGTGACGTGGGCGTACCCGGGCGGCCTGTGGATAAAGCGAACCGGCCCGCCGAGGAGGGGCGGGCCGGTCCGGGACGTACGGATCAGATCGGGTTGTGCGGCGGCCGCTGCTCATCGGTGGGTGAAGAGGGCGGCGGCGACGCGGGCGGCTGGTCGGCCGGCGGTGAGGACTGCGGCGCGGCCGGCGGCGCGGGTGACGCCCACGGGTCGCTGGCCGGCCCGTGCTCGGACGGCGGCCCGTGCGGAGCGGCCAGCGGGTCGGACGGCGGCGAACCGTAAGCGGCGCCCGGGTCGGACGGCGGCGGATACCCCGGCTGCCCCGGATAGGCCGACCCGGGATACGCCTGCCCGGGGTACTGCTGCCCAGGGAACTGCTGCCCGGGGAACTGCTGCCCGGGGAACTGCTGCCCCGGCTGCGGCTGGCCCGGATAGGGCTGCCCCGGCTGCGCGTACGGGTCGTACCCGGCCGGCGCCCCGTAGGACGGCGGCCCGGACGGCTGCTGCCCCGGATACGGCGGCAGACCCGGCGCCGGCTGCCCCGGCTGCCCGTATCCCGGGTCCTGAGCACCCGGCTGCTGCCCGTAGGGCCCCGGGTACGGCTGGCCGTACGCCGGCTGCTGCGGGTACCCGGTCTGGTACGGGTTCCACCCGGCCACCTGCTTGCGGAAGAACCGGTTCGACGCCGGCACCGACAGCAGGATGATCACCACGATCAGCGACGCCAGCGCGAACAGCGTGAACAGCACCGCGACCGACGAGAACCAGCCCGGCACCACGTCGTTGAGGCGCGCGTCCAGCTCGCGCTGGGTGGGCAGCCGCTGCGAACCGGAGCCGTCGTCGACCGCCTCGGCGAACCGGGTGATCAGGATGACCGCCATGTACGGCAGGACCACCGAGCAGCACATCAGGACACCGGAGAAGATCCAGGTGATCACCCGGGCCGGCTGCTTGCCGCGCAGGTTGAAGACGCCGAGGATCACCATGCCGACCGCGATGATCCCGTACAGAATGATCATCACTACCGAGAGTGTCGCCAGCGCGCTGCCGAAGCTCTCGAAGTCGGTGCCGGCGTAGGCGTCGTCGTAGATCGGCGCGGCCTTGTCGAACACCGAGAAAGCGATCATCGCGAACACGACCTGGACCGCGGCGACCACGAAGAGCAGCACGGATGCGATCGTCACGGTGATCGGCCGGTGAGGCGGCGGCGCCGTGGGGTACGGCGCTGAATATGTGGGAACGGTCACGGGGTCCTCCTCTAGATCCATTCACGGTATCGGTCGGAGGGCATGTCCCGCGACCGGCACGCACGCTGCGCAACGCTGTGGCAACATCGGGCAACGATGGTTCAGACGGCCCGCACAGGGTCGCTCGTTCGAGGGGCGACATCGTTGGACGCCAACACCTAGACTTCCAGCCGTGGCGTCCGGTAGGCACCAGAGACCTCCGGTGACGCCCACTGCCCGCACGAGTCGCCCGCCCCGCTCATTGATCGCCGGGGCCGAGGCAGACCGTTTCCGGGCACTCTTCCGATTGCGCAGGCCGCGTGACCACACCGCGGCCGCCCCAGACCTGACAAGGACCGGTGAGTCCCATGCCCCACGCCGACACTCTGACCGTCGTTCACCATGACGACACCCGCACCCGTTTCACCGACGTCCGGTATCAACTGCACCGCGACGGGATCAGAATCTGGTCCGCGGACGGCGAGCACGCCATCACGGACATTCTGATGACCCAGGCCTATCGGCACCGGCAGTCGGACTCGTAACACCCAGGCAGGCGAACGGCCTCGAGGATGAACTCCTCGAGGCCGTTCCGCATTTCCGGGCTCAGAGGCCGCGGCGGACCGCCAGACCGTCCTTCGCCGAGCTCAGCTCGACCACCACGGTGTCGCCGTCCTGGATCTCCCCGGCCAGCAGCGACTTCGCCAGCAGGTCACCGATCGTGGCCTGGATCAGCCGGCGCAGCGGCCGGGCGCCGTAGATCGGGTCATACCCGTGCTCGCCGAGCCAATCCACCGCGTCGGGGTTCACCGCGAGGGTGAGCCGCCGATCGGCGAGCCGGGCGCGCAGCCGCGCGAGCTGGATGTCCACGATCGCGGTCAGGTCGTTCCGGGTGAGCGCGTGGAACACCACGATGTCGTCGAGCCGGTTCAGGAACTCCGGCTTGAAGTGCGCCCGGACCGAGGCCAGCACCTCGTCGTGCCGCTCCTCGTCACTCATCGTGAAATCGGAATTCGACGACCCCAGGTTCGAGGTCAGGACCAGGATCGCGTTCCGGAAATCGACGGTACGACCTTGGCCGTCGGTGAGCCGCCCGTCGTCGAGCACCTGCAGCAGCACGTCGAAGACGTCCGGGTGGGCCTTCTCCACCTCGTCCAGCAGCACCACGCTGTACGGCCGGCGGCGCACCGACTCGGTCAGCTGGCCGCCCTCCTCGTACCCGACGTAGCCGGGCGGGGCACCGACCAGGCGGGCCACCGAGTGCTTCTCGCCGTACTCGCTCATGTCGATCCGGACCATCGCCCGCTCGTCGTCGAAGAGGAAGCCGGCCAGCGCCTTGGCCAGCTCGGTCTTGCCGACGCCGGTCGGGCCGAGGAACAGGAAGCTGCCGGTGGGGCGATCCGGGTCGGCGATACCGGCCCGGGACCGGCGGACCGCACCGGCCACCGCGGCCACCGCCTCCCGCTGGCCGATCACCTTGGCCTGCAGCGACTCCTCCATCCGGAGCAGCTTGGCGGTCTCGCCCTCCATCATCCGACCGGCCGGGATGCCGGTCCACGAGGAGATCACCTCGGCGATGTCGTCCGCGCCGACCTCCTCCTTGACCATCGGCGGCTCGGCGTTCTCCTCCTCCGACTCGGAGGCGACCTCGATCTCCTTCTCCAGGCCCGGGATCACCTCGTAGAGCAGGCGGGAGGCCTGCAGCAGGTCGCCGTCGCGCTGGGCCCGCTCCTGGGCGGCCTTCGCCTCGTCGAGCTGCTTCTTCAACTCACCGACCCGGTTCAGCCCGCCGCGCTCGCGTTCCCACCGGGCGTTCAGCGCGGTCAGCTCCTCCTCGCGGTCGGCCAGGTCGCGCTCCAGCCGGTCCAGCCGGGCCACCGACGCCGGGTCGGTCTCCTTGTCGAGCGCGAGCTTCTCCACCCGCATCCGGTCGACCTGCCGCTGCAGCTGGTCCAGCTCGACCGGCCGGGAGTCGATCTCCATGCGGAGCCGGGAGGCCGCCTCGTCGATCAGGTCGATCGCCTTGTCCGGCAGGAACCGCTCGCTGATGTAGCGGTCGGAGAGGCTGGCCGCGGCGACCAGCGCGGCGTCGGTGATCTGCACCCGGTGATGGGCCTCATACCGCCCCTTGAGCCCGCGCAGGATGCCGATGGTGTCCTCGACCGTCGGCTCGCCGACCACAACCGGCTGGAAGCGCCGCTCCAGGGCCGGGTCCTTCTCGATGTGCTCGCGGTACTCGTCCAGCGTGGTCGCGCCGACCATCCGCAGCTCGCCGCGGGCCAGCATCGGCTTGAGCATGTTGCCGGCGTCCATCGAGCCCTCGCCCTTGCCCGCGCCGACCACCGTGTGCAGCTCGTCGAGGAACGTCACCACCTGGCCGTTCGAGCTGCGGATCTCCTCCAGCACGCTCTTGAGCCGCTCCTCGAACTGGCCGCGGTACTGCGCGCCGGCGACCATCGCGCCGAGGTCGAGCGAGACCAGCTTCTTGTCGCGCAGCGACTCCGGCACGTCGCCGGCCACGATCCGCTGGGCCAGGCCCTCGACGATCGCGGTCTTGCCGACACCCGGCTCGCCGATCAGCACCGGGTTGTTCTTGGTGCGCCGGGAGAGCACCTGCACCACCCGGCGGATCTCGGTGTCCCGGCCGATGACCGGGTCGATCTTGCCTTCCCGGGCCAGGGCGGTCAGGTCGACGCTGTATTTCTCCAGCGCCTTGTAGGTCTGCTCGGGATCGGCGTTCGTCACCTTGCGGTCACCGCCCCGCACCTGCGGGAACGCGTTGACCAGGATCTCCTCGGCGGCGCCGGCGTCCTTGAGCGCACGGCTCACCGCACCGCCGGAGCGGGCCAGGCCGGCCAGCAGGTGCTCGGTCGAGATGTACTCGTCGCCGAGCGGCTTGGCGATCAGCTCGGCCTCGCCGATCGCGTTGACGAACTCGCGGGACAGACTGGGCTCGGCGGTGCTGGACCCCCGGGCGCTGGGCAGTTGCTCGACGGCCCGGGCCGCGGCCCGGCGGACGTCCGCCGGGTTGGCGCCGACGGCGCGCAACAGCGCGGGTGCGGTGGACCCGGCGGTGTCGAGCAACGACAAAAGCATGTGCCACGGTTCCACCGTGGCGTGGCCGCTGCGAGCGGCGTTGGCCACCGCGCCGGTGATCACGTCGCGGCTTTTCGTGGTCAAACGTTCGGCGTTCATGAGCTCCCCTGATCGGCTTCCCACCGGGTGTAACCCAACAGACTTGAGCGTAATTCACTCAACTTTAACTCGCTCGGGAAAGTACCGGGTGATGGACACCACCGTCGAGAGCGCTCTCCCAGCATCAGCCGTAACGTACGGATCGTGACGCGCCTCCTGTCGCGGCGGCTGCTCCCGCTCGGCTTCATCTTTCTCGCCTCCGGGGTCGCGACCGCGGTGGTCGGCCCGTTCCTGGGCATGTTCCTCAGCACCGAGGTGCACGCCAGCCCGCTTCAGGTCACCGTGTTCCTGATCGCCGCGGCACTCTCCGGCGTGACCATGTCACACGTGATCGGCCGGTTCTCGGACCGCCGTCCGATCCGGCGCACCCTGCTCATCGCGGCCGCCCTGGCCGGCTGCGCGGGTGCCGGTCTGACCTCGGTGGTCCGCGACTACTGGCTGCTGCTCGCGCTCACCGTCACGGCCACCGCGATCGCCGGGTCGCTGTATCCGCAGTCCTTCGCGTACGCCCGGCAGGTGCTGCAGAGCGAGAGCCCGGCCCGGGCCGCGATGGGCATCAGCACGCTGCGCACGGTCTTCTCGATCGCCTGGGTGGGCGGTCCGCCGCTGGCCGCCATGCTGTTGGACGTCGCCGATTTCCGGTACGTCTACGGCACCGCCGCGGTGCTCTACCTGGTCGCCGCCCTGATCACCACGCGCTGGCTGCCCGCGATCGAGGCGCCCGCCCCGCCACCGAAAGGCACCCAGGGCGACTTCAAGCCACCCCGTTCGATGTACGTGATCATCGCCGGGTTCACCCTGCTCACCACGACGATGGTGCTCGGCGTGCAGGTGATGTCGCTCTACGTCAGCACCGAGCTGCACGGCACGGTCGGCGACGCCGGCCTGGTCCTCGGCCTGTGCGCGGCGCTGGAGATCCCGCTGATGCTCGGCTTCGGCGCGCTGAGCACCCGGATACCGGTACGACGGCTGATCCTGCTCGGCGCGGTCTGCGCGGTCGGCTATCAGGCGCTGGCCGCGACCGCCCAGTCGGTGTGGATGCTGGCCGGCGCCCAGGTGCTCAACGCCATGTTCATCGCGGCGAACTCCGGGCTGGGCATCTCGTACGTGCAGGACATGATACCGCTGCACCCGGGCCGGGCGACCACCATGTTCACCAACACGTTCCCGATCGGGCAGATCCTGGCCGCCCCGCTCTTCGGCCTGGCCCAGCAGTACGACTACCGCCTCGCCTACGTGCTGAGCCTGGTCCTCGCCGTGCTCGGGCTGATCCTGCTGCTGGTGGCCAGACCGCCGCACCGCACGGTCGCCAGCCCGCTCCCGGAGGTACCCGCCGAGCAGGCTTGAGCTGCTGCGACGAAAGTCACCCGGTACGGGCTAACGTGGAGATCGTGCGCGTACGGGTGGAACAGACTCCGCTGCCGGGTATCGGCGTTCGACACGACCTGGTCACCTCCTCCGGTCGTACGGTCGGGGTGGTCTCGCACCGCAACGGTCGCCGCGACCTGGTGCTCTACGACGTCGACGACCCGGATTCCTGCCTGGCCTCGATCCCGCTGACCGACGACGAGGCGGAGGCCCTGGCCGACGTCCTCGGCGCGTCGCTGATGCTGGGCCAGCTGGCCGGGCTGCGTCAGCAGGCCGCCGGACTGCTCACCGAGCAGATCGCGCTGCCGGCCGGTTCACCGTTCGTCGGCCGCCAGCTCGGCGACACCCGGGCCCGCACCCGCACCAGCGCGTCGATCGTGGCGGTGCTGCGCGACCGCGAAGTGATCCCCTCCCCCGGACCCTCCTTCACGTTCGAGGCGAACGACGTGGTCGTCGCCGTCGGCACCCGCGACGGCCTGGACGGCGTCACCGCCATCCTGGCCGGCAACACCGACTGAGGGTTCTCACGTGCATTCGACGACGGTCTTGCTCATCGAGATCGGCGCACTTCTGTTCGGCCTCGGCATGCTGGGCCGGGTCGGCCGCCGGTTCGGGCTCTCGCCGATCCCGCTCTACCTGCTGGCCGGGCTCGCCTTCGGCCACGGCGGGCTGATCCCGCTCTCGGCCAGCGAGGACTTCATCGGGATCGGCGCACAGATCGGCGTGATCCTGCTCCTGGTCATGCTGGGCCTGGAGTACTCCGCCGACGAGCTGGTCGGCAACCTGCGCGCGGCCGCGCCGGCCGGCCTCGTCGACATGCTGCTGAACGCGCTGCCCGGCGCCGCGTTCGCCCTGCTGCTCGGCTGGGACGTGAAGGCGGCCCTGGTGCTGGCCGGGATCACCTGGGTCTCGTCCTCCGGGGTGATCGCCAAGGTGCTCGGCGACCTGGGCCGGGTGGGCAACCGGGAGACGCCGGTGATCCTCTCGGTGCTGGTCATCGAGGACCTGGCGATGGCGTTCTACCTGCCGATCGCGACGGCGGTGCTGGCCGGCGCCGGCCTGCTGGGCGGGCTCAGCACGCTCGGCGTCGCGGTGGTCACGGTGGTCGCGGTGCTGGTGGTGGCGATCCGGTACGGCGGCACGATCAGCCGGTTCATGTCGGTGAAGGATCCGGAGGCGCTGCTGCTCAGCGTGTTCGGCCTGACCCTGTTCGTGGCCGGGGTGGCCGCCGAGCTCAAGGTCTCCGAGGCGGTCGGCGCGTTCCTGGTCGGCATCGCGCTCTCCGGTCCGGTCGCGCACCACGCCACCGAGATGCTGTCGCCGCTGCGGGACCTGTTCGCGGCGGTGTTCTTCGTGTTCTTCGGGCTCTCCACCGATCCGGCCGACATGCCACCGGTACTGCTGCCGGCACTGGGCCTGGCCGTGCTGACCATGCTGACCAAGGTGGCCACCGGGTACTTCGCCGCGCGGCGGGCCGGGATCGCGCTGCCCGGCCGGCTCCGCGCCGGGCTCGCGCTCACCCCGCGCGGTGAGTTCTCGGTCGTCATCGCCGGGCTCGCGGTCGCGTCCGGGGTCGAGCCGAAACTCGCTCCGCTCGCCACCGCGTACGTGTTGATCACCGTGGTGACCGGTCCGATGCTCGCGCGGCTCCCGGACTACGCCTGGTTCAAGAATGTGATCCGCCGTCGGATGGCCGCCCAGCGTGCGACCGCGAAACCACTGCCCAGCATCGATTGACGCGCGGTGTGAGCTGAATAACTATCGAGCGAGCTGAAAGTTACTGCCGAGTATCTGAATGTGAACTCTTGACACTTCCGTTCATCGGGTGATCGCGCTAACGTTGCGCCGCGACAACTCTCTGTGTTGGGACGTTCGACACTTGCGACTGACGGTGTGATCTCGGTCGCGGGCGAACGGGTGAATAAGGCGGCCAGCGTTGAGCGTGCGAGAGGCGACATTCATCGGGTTCGGCAACCCGGTCGATCCCCGGCCGGGCGAGATCGAATCGTGGGCCTACCACCCCGAAGCGGTACCCCTGAGCGCGATGCCACGGGACTGGGATCTTCTGATCTCCGGCGACGTGCTCGGGCCGACATTGTTCGAACTGGCGATGGACCGGCAGTGCCCGGCCCGCCGGTTTGCGCAGCACTGCATGTACATCTACGCGGCGGACGGTGTCCGGCAGAACGCGAGCAGCCAGCGCAAGCGGCGGCTCAAGAAGTTCGTGGAACGCGCCGAGGAGGTCGGCGACGAGCCGATGCAGATCTGGGCGCACAACTGCCGGGTCCTGATGACCCGGCCGGAGTTGTTCGACCACCATGACTGGATGGAGGGCGGCCTGGTGCGTAACCCGCGTCGGCTCGGCCTCTTCAACCGACGGTAATCAGTCGGTCACTTCAAGCAGTAACGGCGGCCCCTTCATCTGAGGGGCCGCCGTTCACTTGTCCGGAGAGCGGCGTGGGCGCCACACGACGAGCGCCGTGGAGTGGGTCTCCTGACGCACCAGGTCCCGCCCGGAGTACGGACTGATCGCTTGCAGCTGGGCGATCCGCGCATACGCGTCCTCCAGCTGGTGCTCCAGGTCGGCGACCCGTTGTTGCAGGTCACCGACCATCTGTTCGAGGCCGATGATGCGTTTTATGCCGGCCAGGTTGACGCCGTCCTCCTGGCTCAGCCGCTGCACCTCGCGGAGCAGCGCCACGTCCCGTTCGCTGTACCGGCGGCCACCGCCGCCGGCCCGGCCGGGTTGCACCAGGCCGAGCCGGTCGTACTGACGCAGTGTCTGCGGGTGCATGCCGGCCAGCCGGGCGGCCACCGAAATGATCAGGACCTTCGCGTCGGAGGCCTGTTCCACCGAGATGCTGATCTCTTCATACATGTGCCACCTCCGGAAACGTCCTATCCGGTCTTACGCAAGCGCGCTTCGAGCCGCTCCCGCCCCGCGGACGGGGTCAGCTTGGCGAACTGCTCCAGCGCCTCGCGCGCCTCGCCGGTCACGCCGGACGGGATCTGCACCTCGACGGTGACGATCAGATCGCCCGCCTGACCTTCCTTGCGAGCCACACCCTTGCCCCGGGCCCGCAGCTTGCGGCCGCTCGGCGTGCCCGCCGGAACCCGCAGGGTGACCGGATTGTCCAGGGTGGGCACGCGCAGGTCGGCGCCGAGGACGGCCTCGGCCAGAGTGATCGGCACGGTCAGCGTGAGATCGTCGCCGCTGCGCCCGAACAGCTCATCCGGACGCACCTTGACCTGCACGTACAGGTCGCCGGCCGGGCCGCCGCGGTCGCCCGGTTCGCCGCGGCCGCTGAGCCGGATCCGCTGCCCGTCGGCCACACCGGCCGGGAAACGGACGTTGATCGTGCGGGTCTTGGTGACCCCGCCGGTGCCCCGGCACTCCGGGCACTTCTCGTCGACGATGCTGCCCGAGCCCTGACAGTCACGGCACGGCTCGGAGAAGCTGAACGAGCCCTGGTTGCTGGAGATCAGGCCGCTGCCCTGGCACTTCGGGCACAGGCGCGGGGTGGTCCCGGGCTTGGCGCCGTTGCCGTGGCAGGTGTCGCACGCCCCGGGGGTACGCAGGCTCAACGGCAGCGTGGTGCCCCGCACCGCCTGCGCGAAGTCCAGCGTCACCTCGGTCTCCACGTCCCGGCCCCGCTGCGGGCCACGCCGCCCGGCCGGACCGCCGGTGGCGCCACCACCGGAGAAGATCGAGCTGAAGATGTCGGAGAACCCGGTGCCGCCGAACCGCCGGTCGGCGCCGCCGCCACCCGCGGTGGCCCCACCGGTGAACCCGTTGAACAGGTCGTTCGGGTCGAACTGGCCCCCGCCGGCACCGGGCCGGCCGGCGCCACGACGGAAGTTCCCGGCACTGAACAGGGAGCGCATGTCGTCGTACTCTTTGCGCTTCTTGTCGTCCGAGAGCACGTCGTACGCCTCGGACGCGGCCTTGAACTTCTCTTCCGCTTCCTTGTTGTCCGGGTTGCGGTCGGGATGCAGGTCGCGGGCGAGCTTCCGGTACGCCTTCTTGATCTCGTCGGCAGGGGCGGACTTGGTCACGCCGAGAACGGCGTAGAAGTCCTTCTCCAGCCAGTCCTTCGAGCTCATCCGGCCTCCCTCCTCGACTGACGGGTAGCGCCCCGCCCGCCGGTGAACCGGCGGGCGGGGCAGGACTTCAGGCTCACTCCGGGTCGGCGACAGCGACCATCGCCGGGCGCAGCAGCCGCTCGCCCAGCGTGTATCCACGGCGCATCACGTCGACGCAGGTCGGCTCCGTGACGTCCGCGGACGTCTGGTGCGCGACCGCCTCGTGACGATTCGGGTCGAACGGGTCGCCCTTCTCGCCGAACGCCACCAGGCCGAGCTTGCCGGTCGACGCGGTGAGCTGCTCCGCCACCGAGGCGAACGGCCCGACCAGGT
Source organism: Actinoplanes awajinensis subsp. mycoplanecinus (assembly GCF_001509495.1). NCBI lineage: Bacteria > Bacillati > Actinomycetota > Actinomycetes > Micromonosporales > Micromonosporaceae > Actinoplanes > Actinoplanes awajinensis. The sequence goes on from NZ_LLZH01000306.1 coordinate 30,972, forward strand.
CACCGTGCTCACGGGCCCGGTCGATGTCGTCGAGCACCGGCAGCAGCGCGGTCAGCACGGCACCGGTGGTCTGCTCCGACGCCACGCTCCGGTCGCGGTCGACCCGCTTGCGGTAGTTGGCGTACTCCGCCGTCACCCGTTGCAGGTCGTGGGTGCGCTCGTCGAGCTCGTTGCGCAGTGCCGCCACCTCGGAGCCCAGACCGGGCTTGGCGTCCTCGGCCACCGGGGTCTCGTCCTCCTCGTCGGGGGCGCGATGTGCGCCACCCGCCTTGCCCGGCTTCTTCGGGGAAGTCTCTTCGGTCGTGTCGATCTCGCCCTGGATGACTTCCCGCTCGGTCGTCTGACCGTCGTTGTCGTCGTCCGTGGCACTCACTTCTTGTCGTCCTCCACGATCTCGGCGTCCACGACGTCGTCGCCGCCGCCGGCCGCCGGGCCCGTACCGGTCGCGCCGCCGGGCGCGCCGGCGCCGGCCTCGGGACCGGCCTGCGGGGCCTCACCCTGCGAGTAGAGCAGCGAACCGGCCTCCTGGGAGACCTGGGACAGCCGCTCGTGCGCCGCCTTGATCTTCTCGATGTCGGTGCCACCGAGCGCGCCACGCAGCTCGCCGAGCGCCTCGCCGATCTTGTTCTTGCTGTCCTCGGGGAGCTTATCGCCGCTCTCCGCCAGGAACTTCTCGGTCTGCCACTGCAGCTGCTCGGCCAGGTTGCGGGCCTCGGCGTCGTCGCGACGCTTCTTGTCGTCGTCCGCGTGGTCCTGAGCGTCGCGCATCATGCGCTCGATGTCTTCCTTCGGCAGCGCGGAGCCGCCGGTGATCGTCATCTTCTGCTCCTTGCCCGTGCCCAGGTCCTTGGCGGACACGTGCACGATGCCGTTCGCGTCGATGTCGAAGGAGACCTCGATCTGCGGAACGCCACGCGGGGCCGGCGCGATGCCGCTGAGCTCGAAGGTGCCGAGCTTCTTGTTGTACGCCGCCATCTCGCGCTCACCCTGGTAAACCTGGATCAGCACGGAGGGCTGGTTGTCGTCCGCGGTGGTGTAGACCTCGGAGCGGTGCGCCGGGATGGTGGTGTTGCGCTCCACCAGCTTGTGCATGATGCCGCCCTTGGTCTCGATGCCCAGCGACAGCGGGGTGACATCGAGCAGCAGGACGTCCTTGACCTCGCCCTTGAGCACGCCGGCCTGCAGAGCGGCGCCGACCGCGACGACCTCGTCCGGGTTGACGCCCTTGTTCGGCTCGCGGCCGATCAGGCCGTTGACCAGCTCGGTCACCGCCGGCATCCGGGTCGAGCCGCCGACCAGGATCACGTGGTCGATGGCGGAGAGCTTGACGTCGGCGTCCTTGATCGCGGACTCGAACGGGCCCTTGCAGCGGTCGAGCAGGTCCTGCGTCATGCGCTGGAACTCGGCCCGGGACAGCGAGGTGTCCAGGTGCAGCGGGCCGTTCGCCCCGGCCGTGATGTACGGCAGGTTGATGCTGGTGGTGGTCGCCGCGGACAGCTCGATCTTGGCCTTCTCGGCGGCCTCGCGCAGACGCTGCAGGGCCATCTTGTCCTGGGACAGGTCGATGCCGTGCTCGCCGCGGAACGTCTTCACCAGGTGATCGATGATCCGCTGGTCCCAGTCGTCGCCGCCCAGGTGGTTGTCGCCGGAGGTGGACTTCACCTCGATGACGCCGTCGCCCAGCTCCAGCAGCGAGACGTCGAAGGTGCCGCCACCCAGGTCGAAGACCAGGACGGTCTGCTCCTTGGTGCCCTTGTCCAGCCCGTACGCCAGGGCGGCGGCGGTCGGCTCGTTCACGATCCGCAGCACGTTCAGGCCGGCGATCTCGCCGGCCTCCTTGGTCGCCTGACGCTGGGCGTCGTTGAAGTACGCCGGGACGGTGATCACCGCGTCGGTGATCGTCTCGCCCAGGTACGCCTCGGAGTCACGCTTCAGCTTCATCAGCACCCGCGCGGAGATCTCCTGCGGGGTGTACTTCTTACCGTCGATGTCGATCGACCAGTTGGTGCCGACCTCCCGCTTGACCGAGCGAATCGTCCGGTCCGGGTTCGTCACCGCCTGGCGCTTGGCGACCTCGCCGACGAGCACCTCACCGTTACGGGCGAAGGCCACGATCGACGGCGTCGTCCGGGAGCCCTCCGCGTTGGCGATGACGGTGGGCTCGCCTCCTTCCAGAACGCTGACGCAGGAGTTCGTGGTGCCGAGGTCGATGCCGACCGCACGTGCCATGGTGTTCCTCGCTTCATTACCGGCTGTGTCGTACGAGCGTGAGTCCGTACAGGGTTGAGTGGAACCGACTCAATGATGCCACGCGTCTGCCAAACGGCAAATCGAAGTTGAGTCGAAGGGACGCAAGTCGAGCGTCGCACGCCCGCACCATGCGAAATCACCTACATACCTGTCCGGTCACGGCATACCGGTACCCGTTGCTCGCTCTGGATAGATCGTGCACGCTTTATCCGTGACGACGCCCGGAGACGCGGTCGGTCCGTCGGCCCTATCCGCCGTCCCCGCCGCATCGAGTGAGAAACACCAGGTCACCACGCCTGCGGCAGGCGCCGGAGAGGCGCGAACAGACCTTTCTGATCGTACGGCGACTCAACCGGCAAGTCCGGCGAACAAGGAGAGCGGCATCGCACCGGTCGAACCACCGGCCGCCGTGGGCAGACTCGCGGCGGCGCTGACCCGTCTGCGGACGACCCTCGGCACGGTCTCGTACCCACTGGTACTCCCGTCCGCCGACGAGGCGCAGCGGGTCGGCTCCGCCCTGCTCGCCCAACTCGACGACTATCTGCTGCCCAAGCTGAACCGGCTGGACGCCCCACTGCTCGTGGTGGTCGGCGGCAGCACCGGCGCGGGCAAGTCGACACTGGTCAACAGCCTGGTCCAGGAGCGGGTGACCAACTCCGGGGTGCTGCGCCCGACCACCCGTTCGCCGGTGCTCGTCGCCCACCCGGAAAACCTTGCCTGGTTCGAGCAGCCGCACCTGTTGCCGGCCCTTATTCGTACGGTCAAGAGCAGTGACGATCCGAACTCCCTGCAGGTCGTCGGTGCCCGGGCGATCGGCCCCGGCCTGGCCCTGCTGGACGCGCCGGACGTCGACTCGGTGGTCGACCACAACCGCAAACTGGCCGCACAGCTGCTCGCCGCCGCCGACCTGTGGCTGTTCGTCACCACGGCGGCCCGGTATGCCGACGCGGTGCCCTGGGAGCTGCTCAAGACGGCCAAGCTGCGGGGCACGGTGATCGCCCTGGTGCTGGACCGGGTGCCGCTGGACGCCGCCGCCGACATCTCCGCGCACCTGGGCGAGATGCTCACCGAGCACAACCTGGGCAACGCCCCGCTGTTCGTGCTGCCGGAGACCGAGCTGGACGAGCGCGGCATGCTGCCCGGCCCGGTGATCGAGGGGATGCGGCAGTGGTTCGCCCAGCTCTCGGCAGACCCGGCCGCGCGCGACGCGGTGGCCCGGCAGACCCTGGACGGCGCGCTGGCCGCGCTCGCCCCGGCGGTGGAGGGCCTGGCCGAGGCGGCCGAGGACCAGACCCGGACGGCGCAGGCGCTGGACGAGCGGGTCGACGCGGCCTACCGGACCGCTAAACGCACGGTCCGCGACGGTTTGCAGGACGGCCGGCTGCTCCGCGGTGAGGTGCTGGCCCGCTGGCAGGAGTTCGTCGGCACCGGCGAGTTCGTCCGCAGCCTGGAGTCCCGGGTCGGGCAACTGCGCGACAAGTTCATCGCCGCCGTCACCGGCCGTCCCGGCCCGAGCCGCAGCCTGCAGGTCGCGCTGGAGTCCCAGCTGGTCACGCTGCTGCGCGGGGTGGCGACCGACGCCGCCGAGCAGGCGTACGCGTCCTGGCAGGCCCACCCGTCCGGCGAGGCGCTGCTGGTCACCGACCTGAAGACCGCCTCGGCCGACCTTCCGCAGGTCGCCGACCGGCTGGTCCGCGACTGGCAGCGCTGGGTGCTCGACCTGGTCCGCCGGGAGGCCGGCGACAAGCGCTCGGTGGCCCGCGGCGCGGCGTACGCGGTGAACGGCGCCGGCCTGGCTGTGATGATCGCCGTCTTCACCTCGACCGCGTTCATCCCGACCGGGCTGGAGGTCGCGGTCGGCGCCGGCACCACCGTCGCCGCGCAGAAGGTGCTCGAGGCGGTCTTCGGTGACCAGGCCATCCGTACGCTGGCCGAGCGGGCCCGCACCGAGCTGGTCGGCCGGGTCGACGAGCTGCTCGACGCCGAGGCCGCCCGCTACACCGCACGAACCTCGGCTGTCCGCCGCGAGGCGGAGCCGGGCACACTGTTGCGCCAAGCCGCCGCCGCGGTGGAGAGCGCTCGGAAGGACATCGCGTTGACCGGATCGGGGTCATGAGTCTGGTGGAGAAGCAATCCCGGGACGGCCAGGCCGTCGATCGGGTGGACGCCGAGGGACTGACCCGGCGACTGGAAGCACTGGCCCGGTATCTCCGGCTGGTCGACCCGTACCTGCCGGACGGCGAGCTGGTCGCGGCGCACACCGTGGTGGAACGGGCCAGCGGACGGCTCACCCTGTCGCTGGAGCACACCGTGGTGGCGCTCGCCGGCAGCACCGGAAGCGGCAAGTCCAGCCTGTTCAACGCGCTGGCCCGGTTCAAGCTGTCCCCGGTCGGTGTCCGCCGGCCGACCACCGGCACCGCGCACGCCGTGGTCTGGGGCCCGCTGGAACCGGCCAGCCGGCTGCTCGACTGGGTCGGTGTGCTGCCCCGGCAGCGCTTCGTCCGGGAGAGCGCGCTGGACGGCGACGACGAGGCCTCGCTGCGCGGGCTGGTCCTGCTCGACCTGCCCGACTTCGACTCGGTGGAACACGCTCACCAGCTCGAGGTGGACCGGCTGCTCGGCCTGGTCGACCAGATCGTCTGGGTGGTCGACCCGCAGAAGTACGGCGACCGGATCCTGCACCGGGCCTACCTCTCCCAGTTCGCCTCGCACGTCGGCGTGACCATCGTGGTGCTGAACCAGGCCGACCGGCTCAGCCCCACCGACACCGAGGCGGTTCTCACCGACCTGCGGCGGCTGCTCAGCGACGACGGGCTGGACGGGGCGCCGGTGCTGGCCACCTCGGCGAAACAGCCCGGCATGCTGACCGATCTGCGCGGGGCGCTGGAGTCCACGGTCGCCGATCGGCAGGCCGCGCTGCGCCGGCTCGGTGCCGACCTGGACGCGGTCGCCGAGGACCTGGCCGAGATGATGGGCCCGCCGGCCGCCGAGGACGAGGTGGACCGGGCGACCGTACGCCAGCTCACCGAGACCCTCTCGGCGTCCGCCGGGGTGCCCGCGGTGGCCGACGCGACCGCCGCCGCCTATCGCCACCGGGCTGCCGCGGCGACCGGCTGGCCGCTGGTCCGGGGCCTGCGCCGGCTGCGGCCCGACCCGTTGCGCAAGCTGCACCTGGCCGGGGAGGTCAAGACCGACGGGGTGTCCACCGACGTGGTGCCGCGTACCTCGCTGCCGGAGGCCGACGCCGCGCAGAAGTCGGCGGTGGGCCTCTCGGTCCGCGCGGTCGCCGACCGGGCCGCGGCGCCGCTGCCCGAGGTCTGGGCGCCGGCCCTGAACGCCGCTGCCCGGTCCCGCACCGCGGACCTGCCGGACGCGCTGGACCGGGCGATCGCCACCACCGACCTGGCCGCGGATCGCCGGCCGCTCTGGTGGCGGGTGACCGGGATCCTGCAGTGGGTGCTGCTCGCCACCGCGGTGACCGGCCTGCTCTGGCTGGTGGTGGGCTACGGGCTGCGTGCCCTCGGTCTGCCGAAACTCGACAATCCGGAGCTGGGCGTGGTCCCGCTGCCGACCGTGCTGCTGCTCGGCGGGCTGCTGGCCGGGTTGCTGGTCTGGCTGCTGCTGAAACCGATGGTCGAGGTGGGTGGGCAACGTGCCCGGCGCCGGGCCGAGCAGCGGCTGCGGGCCGCGGTCACCGACGTCGGCCGTGAATACGTGGTGGCGCCGGTGCGTGAGGTGCTCAACGCGTACGCCCAGGCGCGCGAAGCGCTCGGTGTGGTGCGTCCGGAATAATTCGCCGAACATGCCGCGGGCGGTAGGCTCGCGGCATGTCGGCACCCCAGAGCGTGTACGAGGCGGTGCTGCACGCGGCCCGCGACGTGACCAGGCTGGACTGCGCGCTGGATGCCGAGATGCTCGGAACCGCGTTGCTGGGCAGCGTGTATTCCGTGGCGCCCGGTGATCGGGCGACCGCGGTGCGTGAATTCGTCACCGAGTTCCTGACCGCGACCGGCCGGCGACCGGACCCGGCCGCCGAGACCATCCGCGAGGTTTTCGCGACGCTGGTGCCGGACGCCACCGGGGCCGCCGAGGTCGGGCACGGCACGCGAGGCCCGTCCTGGGCCGCCCAGTTGGGGCGGGTCCGGCCGACCGGCTGTTACTCGTACGGCGACGTGTACGGCGACCAGACGTCCTACCTGGTCACTTACGCGTACGAGGACAGCGTCGCCGGTGGACCGGAACACGCCGTGGTGGCCCTGGTCGACCACAACATCGGCATCCTCAAGGACATCTTCGTCGCCGCCTCGGCCGAGCGGATCCTCGCCCAGGTCCGGACGGTGTGCGAGCACGACGACCTGACCTGGTTCCGCGACGAGGACCCCGGCCGGGCCCGCGACGAGGTGGACCGGCACCTGGAGATCACCGATGACCTCGGCGACCTGCCCGCGGACGGCTCGCTGGCCACCGACCGGGCCCTGGCCGCGGCCCGGCTGGCACTGCTGCCCGCGGCGACCACGCCGCCGCTCGCCGAGCCGACCGGACCGAACCTCCCCGAGCTGATCCGCGACTTCCTGGCCTCGCCCGAGGCCAGCCGCGCCGGGCTGAGCGGGCCGGACGCCGACCAGCCGTCCCTGCAGTTCTGCGTCGGTCTGCTGCTGGACCACGCGGCCACCCTGCCCGGCGGCGACCCGCTGCGCTGGAGCCCGGCGGTGGCCGGCCTGTTCCTGCTGGACTGGGTGCACCGCCGCGCCGTGCTGGACATCGACGACGCGGCCATGCTGCCGCGGGTGGTGCGCGCCTGGTCGGGGTATGCGACCTGGCGGCGCGGGCTGCCCTCGGCCGCGATCGCCGAGACCGAGGCCGAGGTGGAGAAGCTGGTGCCGGAGTTCGCCCGGCTCTACACCACCGGCGAGCGGCGCAGCCCGGCCACCGCCGCGGTGGCCCAGCTGATCTCCGAGGGTGTCGACCCGAACGACGCCGCGGCGATCGACGCGTGGCTCGAGGCCAACGGGGACCGCCTCGGCGACGAGTGAGCCGGCCTCAGCGGTGGTTCATGTGGTGATCGTCGGAGGCCGGGTCGGCGTGGTGCCGGCCCATCCGTGAGCTGCGCTGCAACGCCGAGAGGTTCTCGTCGTCGAGGGTGTGCTCGGCGCGGTGGTGACCGCGGTACGGGCGGTTGGTGAGCCGGCTCTCCTCGGAGCGGGGCTGGACCATCGACCGGCGGACGTTGCGTCCCTCCGGATGGCCGTACTCGAGGAGCCGTGCGGCGTTGACGTGGGGCTGGCGTTCGGTCACTGCTGACCTCCGGCTGGAGTCGGACCGCCGGTCGACCGGTCGGTTCTGGTGGAGTCGTTGTCGGCACAGTCGTTGGACAAATCCGCGTTATCTGAAGAATCCGGTTTGTCCGATGAGGAATGGTCACTGTCCGGGTCCGGCCGTCCCGGCGAGGCCAGGAAGGCGCCGGACACCCGGGGCGCGCGCCGGGCCAGCGAGTCGTTCCAGTCCTCGTCGGGCACCTCGGGCAGCCCGGGCACGGTGGGGAACACCTTTGCCGGGGCCGGCCGCGACACCCCGCCGTCGGTGGACCCGCCGCGCGGATCCACATCGGAACGCGTCGGCGCGGGACGCGGCGGATCGTCCGGCACCCGCGGCAAACCGGGCACCTCGGGCATCCTGGGCGCCCCGGTGCTCGGCGGGCGCGGGGTCGACACGCCGGGCGGCTTGGCGGGCTCGGTGTCGGAATCGGACGGGGCGACGCTCGGATCGTCGTACCCAAAAGGGTTTTTCGGTGGGGTTGCCGGTCGCACCGGACCAGAGGCAGCGGGCGGCAGGAACGGCGCGTCCATCGCGTCTTTCCGGCCATTGTGGGCGATCTCGCTGGTCCCAGCGGTGATCACCGCGAGGGTAGGCACCGAGGCCAGGCCGACCAGCATCATCACCATCAGGAGGTATCTGCGGGTCGGGCCGGAGAAGCCGTGGTCCTCGCGGTAGACACCGTCGATCCGCTTCCGGAGCACCTTCAGGGGCGGCTCGAAGCCGTCGTCATCGGGTAGGTGCGGCACGCGAGTGTCCCTCTCCAACCAAAGATCAACCTAGATCCGTCTCGGTCAGAGGGATGAACGACGCATCGGGCATTCGGCAGCGGCAAGGTGTGGCCATTCGTACCGTAGTGACGGTACAAAAGTTACTAAATCGGACAAATACTGTTAACGATGCGTGGGCAGAAAATCTTTATTCGTGATCCACGCACTCTGTAACCCTCCTCACTCCCTCTGTCAGGATGGGGACCGACGGCACCGCCGCCGTCGCCTTCCGCCGACAAGCGGGGCAACGGCGGGCCGTCCCGGCAGGGACACGGTTCAAGCCGGTACGCCGCGCGGCAGCCTCACCCGGTCCATGCGCGGTACCCAGTGGTTCCGCCTCGCGGCCGGGCGACACCCGACGCGGGCGCAGAGAGATACAGGGAGACACGGATGGCGAAAGGCGAACGCAAAGCCGGTGCAACACGACCGGCGGCGCCTGCTTCAGGCGGCGCGGGGGATCAACACCCCGCAGACGCCCCGGCCGGCGGCTTCGTCCAACTGCTCACGCCCGACGGCGAGCACCTCGGCAGTGTCACCACCGCGGACGGAACCACGTATTCAGTCGATTTCACCGTCGACGAGTACAAGGGGCTGTACCGGGACCTGGTGACCGTACGCCGGCTCGACGCCGAGGCCACTGCCCTGCAACGTCAGGGTGAGCTGGGGCTCTGGGCCAGCCTGCTGGGCCAGGAAGCGGCGCAGGTCGGCTCCGGCCGGGCGCTGCGCAAGCAGGACATGGCTTTCCCCACCTACCGCGAGCACGGCGTGCTGTACTGCCGCGGTATCGACCCGATCATGCCGTTCGGCCTGTTCCGCGGCGTCGACCAGGGCGGGTGGGACGCGAACGAGCACAAGTTCAACAGCTACACCATCGTGATCGGCTCGCAGACGCTGCACGCGACCGGTTATGCCATGGGCGTCACCATGGACGGCAAGACCGGCACCCCGGACGGCGAGGCCGTCATCGCCTACTTCGGCGACGGCGCGACCAGCCAGGGCGAGGTCAACGAGTCGTTCGTCTGGGCCGGGGTGTTCAACGCCCCGATGGTCTTCTTCTGCCAGAACAACCAATATGCGATCTCCGAGCCCTTGGAGCGGCAGACCCGCATCCCGCTCTACAAGCGGGCCGGCGGCTACGGCTTCCCGGGCATCCGGATCGACGGCAACGACGTGCTGGCCAGCTACGCGGTCACCCGCGCCGCGCTGGACAACGCCCGCAACGGCCAGGGCCCCACGCTGATCGAGGCGTACACCTACCGGATGGGCGCGCACACCAGCTCGGACGACCCGACCCGGTACCGGATCGCCAGCGAGGTCGAGTCGTGGCGGGCGAAGGACCCGATCGCCCGGGTCAAGGCGTTCCTGGCCAAGCAGCAGATGGGCGACGCCGACTTCTTCGAGGAGGTCGACGCGACCGCCGGCAAGCTGGCTCTGGACCTGCGCGAACGGGTGCTGGCGATGCCTGATCCACAACCGGTCACGATGTTCGACCACGTCTATCCGAACGGCTCGCCGGAGCTCGACGAGCAGCGCACCGCGTTCTCCGCGTACCACGCGACGTTCGAGGGGAGTGGGCACTGATGGCCGACAAGATCACTCTGGGCAAGGCTCTCAACCACGGCCTGCGCCGTTCGCTGGAGAACGACCCGAAGGTCGTGATCATGGGTGAGGACGTCGGCAAGCTCGGCGGCGTCTTCCGGATCACCGACGGCCTGCAGAAGGACTTCGGCGAGGACCGGGTCATCGACACCCCGCTGGCCGAGGCCGGCATCGTCGGCACCGCGGTCGGCCTGGCCATCCGCGGGTACCGGCCGGTCTGCGAGATCCAGTTCGACGGGTTCGTCTTCCCGGCGTACAACCAGATCGTCGCCCAGGTGGCGAAGATGTTCTACCGGTCCAAGGGCAAGGTCCGGGTGCCGATGGTGATCCGGATTCCGTACGGCGGTGGCATCGGCGCGGTCGAGCACCACTCCGAGTCGCCCGAGGCGTACTTCTCGCACACCCCCGGTCTCAAGGTGGTGAGCTGCTCCAACCCGGCGGACGCGTACACGATGATCCAGCAGGCGATCGCCTCGGACGATCCGATCGTGTTCTTCGAGCCGAAGCGGCGCTACTGGGAGAAGGGCGACGTCGAGCTGGACGCACCGCTCGCCGACGCGTACCCGCTGCACAACGCGCGGGTGGCCCGGGCCGGGTCGGATGCGACGCTGCTGGCGTACGGCCCGATGGTCCGGGTCGCGATGGACGCCGCGGCGGTCGCCGCCGAGGACGGCCGGCAGCTCGAGGTCATCGACCTGCGCACGCTCTCGCCGGTGGACTATCCGGTGATCTTCGAGTCGGTCCGGCGGACCGGCCGCGCGGTCGTGATCCACGAGGCGCCGGGCAACCTGGGCATGGGCTCCGAACTGGCCGCCCGGATCAGCGAGGAGTGCTTCTACTCCCTCGAGGCTCCGGTGCTGCGGGTGACCGGTTACGACATCCCGTACCCGGCGGCCCGCTCGGAGGAGGAGTACCTTCCCGACCTGGACCGGGTCCTGGACGCCGTCGACCGTTCGTTCGGCTGGTGACCCGGATGTCCACGCGGATCAAGGAATTCAACCTGCCCGACCTGGGCGAGGGCCTGACCGAGGGCGAGATCCTCGCCTGGCTGGTCAAGGTCGGCGACACGATCGAGCTGAACCAGCCGATCGTCGAGGTGGAGACGGCGAAGGCGGCCGTCGAGATCCCGGCGAAGTGGGCCGGCGTGGTCACCCGGATCTTCCACGAGGCCGGTGTCACGGTCGAGGTGGGCAATCCGATCATCGCGATCGACACCGATCCCGGTGCCGGGCCGCTGGCCGTGTCGCCGCCCGAGGCGTCCTCGAACGAACCGGCCGAGGAGGTCATCGAGGCGGGACTGATCGGTGGGCCGGCTCCCGGCGGGCGCACTGCGGTTCTCGTCGGTTACGGACCGCGGGAGGCCAGCGGAAAAAGGCGACCCCGCATCGGTACGGCGTCAGCCGCCCCGGTGGCGGCTGCTCCGGTCCCCGCTGCGCCCGTCCCGGCTGCTCCCGTTCAGGTTGCTCCCGCACCGGCCGTCCCCCCGGCGGCACCGGTCCGGAGCGGGCCGGTGCTGGCCAAGCCGCCGGTCCGGAAACTGGCCCGGGACCTGGGTGTCGATCTGGCCACGATCCAGGGGACCGGGCCGGTCGGTTCGGTGACTCGGGAGGACGTACAAAAGGCCGCCGAAGGCGCAGCGCAACCGGCAGTCGCGCCGGCGACCGCGCCCGCCACCTCCGTCGCGGTCTTCGACGCCTCCCGCGAGCAGCGCATCCCGGTCAAGGGCGTGCGCAAGCTCACCGCGGAGAACATGGTGGCCTCGGCGTTCACCGCTCCGCACGTCACCGAGTTCCTCACCGTCGACGTCACCCGGACGATGAAGGCGCTGGACAAGCTGAAGGCCCGGCCGGACTTCGCCGAGCTGCGGGTCTCCCCGCTGCTGATGGTGGCGAAGGCGGTGCTGCTCGCGGTCAAGCGGCACCCGATGGTCAACTCGTCCTGGTCGGCGGCGACGAACGAGATCGTGGTCAAGGAGTACGTGAACCTCGGCATCGCCGCGGCGACCGAGCGCGGCCTGATCGTCCCGAACGTCAAGGACGCCGGCCGTCTCACCCTGCGGGAGCTCGCCGAATCACTGAACGGGCTGGTCCGGACGGCGAAATCGGGCAAAACCACACCGGCCGACATGTCGCACGGCACACTCTCGATCACCAACGTGGGCGTGTTCGGCATCGACACCGGCACCCCGATCCTGCCGCCCGGCGAGTCGGCGATCCTGGCGTTCGGCGCGATCCGGCCGACCCCGTGGGTGCACAAGGGCAAGATCAAGGTGCGTCAGGTCACCACCCTGGGGCTCTCCTTCGACCACCGGATCATCGATGGCGAGCTGGGCTCGAAGTTCCTCCGGGACATCGGTGTGTTCCTCACCGACCCGGAGGCGGCAATCCTGGCGTGGACCTAAGGACTTTCGGCCTGAAGTTCACCTGACCTTCGATTGTTAAACAGGTGACCCGGATTACCCCCTAATTAGTTGGCAAGATTCACCGCCGCGGCGGACACTTGAGGCACACCTGAGACGTGCGCCTACGGTGTCCGCCACAAGCGGGCCGGGGGCGGCACGTCGTAGACACCGGCTCACCGCCGGAGAAACGAGCACGTGTCATGAGCATGATCGAGCGGTTCCGTCAGCGTCGCCAGGTCAGTCGTCAGAACCGGGACATCGACCGCGCCATGCAGAACGCGATGACCCCGGCCATGCGCAACGAGATCGCGATCTTCGCCCAGCGCCGTCAGCCGTTCTAGGCCGCACGCGCGACAACCAGCCCGCCCGCGTCACCCGGGCGGGCTGTTTCGTATCGGCGACCGTGCCGACACCCCGCGTGGCGTTACCTCAGTGGCGTACACCGGGATTTTCTCTACGGCGAACGCCCGGTACGGTTGAGCACTGGTTCCCCGTCCGGTGCGGCCGTTCGGATGGGTGACCAGGGCTCCCGACGGCGACATGCCGGCGCGCCCAGCAGGCCTGGCCTGGAAGCTGGCATGACCCTGGGCGGAAGGTCGCGACGGGGTCGCGTCCGTGCGAAGCTGGCACGGCCGCATCGATGAGGAGGCGCGTATGACGTCCGAGGGGCAGCACGCCGGTCAGCCGGCCGAGGCCACGTCGGGCGGGCCGGATTCCGACGGGCAGCGAGTTTCGGGCCGTGCTTCGGCTCCGCCTCCCGCCGAGGGAGTCCCTACGTCGTACGGTCCCCCGCCGCAGACGGCACCGGGCGGCGGTTCGCCGTTCGTCGTGCCCGCGGTCTCCACCTTCGGTTCCGGGTCCAGCCAGGCCGGTACGCCGTACGGCTCGGCTCGTGTGCCGCAGCCGGACGAGGCGTCACCGTACGGTTCGGTGTCCCCCGAGGCGGCCTCGCCGTACGGATCGGTGTCGCCCAGCGCGGCCGGGTCCACCTACGGGTCCGCTTCACCGCCGTCGTCACCGTCTTTCGACCAGGGCTCGCCGTACGGGCAGCAGCAGTCGCCCTACGGCCAGCAGCCCGACGCGTCGCCGTCGGCCTGGGCGCCGCCGGGCACACCTGCTCCCGCGCCGGCCGATTCGCCGTTCGGGCCGGCCGGTTTCACGCCGCCCGGACGGGCTTCCGCGTCGGTGCCGGGTGCCAACCCGTTCGCGCCGCCGTCTGCTTCTTCTCCGGAGGCTCCCGCGTTCCCGCCGCCGTCCAGCAGCTCACCGGGTTTCCCGCCGCCCTCGGGCAACGGGTTCTCCCCGCCGTCCGGCGCGGCCTCGGACTACCCGCCGCCGGCCTCCGGCAACGCACCGGCCTTCCCCCCGCAGCCGGGCAGCGCCTCGCCGTTCCCGCCGCCGTCGGGTGGCTCGCTGAACTTCCCGCCGCCGTCCGGCCCGGCTTCGGACTACCCGCCGCCGGCCTCCGGCAACGCACCGGCCTTCCCCCCGCAGCCGGGCAGCGCCTCGGCGTTCCCGCCCCCGTCGGGCAGTGCTGACGCGTTCCCGCCGCCGTCCGGTGAGACGCCCGGTTTCCCGTCGCCGACCACGAGCAACGGGCTGCCCACGCGGACTCCGGGCGCCTCGGCCGCCGCGGCCGACCAGTCGACCTTCTCCGCCTTCGGCGACCAGAAGGGCCGCGTGCCCGGCGCCACCCTCACCGACGTTCCGGACGCCTCGGCGGCCCGGCCCGGCCTGACCGGGCCGGCTGACAACAGCTGGCTCAGCAACGCCGCCCGCCCGGCCGCGGAAGCGTCCGGCACGGCGACACCGCCGCAGCAGCCCGGCTCCACCACGTTCCCGACCCGCCAGGGCGACAGCGGCGGGTTCCCGCTGCGCGCGCCGGCCGGGCCGAGCGCCGACGGGGAGACCCCCAACCTCGACCTCCCGGTCCGCAGCTCACCGGGGTATGCCGCCTCCGGCCCGTCGCCGTTCGGCGACTCGCCCTACGGCACGGCTCAGGCCTCGAGCGACTCGCCCTACGGCACGTCGCCGACCTCGAGCGACTCGCCCTACGGCACGTCGCCGACCTCGGCCGACTCGCCCTACGGCACGTCGCCGACCTCGGCCGACTCGGGTTCCGAGCAGCCGCAGGTCAACCCGTCCGGGTTCCCGCAGCGGGTGCCCGGTGCCGGGCTGAACTCCGGTGGTTCGATCTCTCCGCTCGCCTCCACCCCGGGTGCGAATTCGGCTCCGCAGCAGTCCGGGTCACCGTCGTTCCCGCCGGCCGGGTCGGCATCGTTCCCGCCTGCTGGTTCCGCTTCGGCGTTCCCGCCGGTCGGTTCCGCTGCGGCGCCCACCTCCGGGTCCGCCTCGGTGCCGGTCGGGTCCGTCTCGGTCCCGCCCGCCGGTTCCGCGTCGGTGCCCGGTTCGGCCTCGGTCTCCCCGGCCGCCGCCGGCTCGGTGCCGCAGCCGCGGGATGCTGCCGCGGCCCGGCCCGCTTCCGGTTCGGCCCGCCCGGTGACCGCCAGCGTCTCGGTGCCCGGCCGGGTCAACCCGCCGGCCGACGGGGCCGAGGTCCCGCCGCCCAGCGCCGCGCCGCAGGCCCGGGTCTACGGGCGTCCGGCGCCCGCCGCCGACGAGCCTGAGGAAACCCCGGAAGCCCCGGAGGCTTCGCCGTACGGCGGGTCGCCCTTCCCGGGCGCCCGGATGCCGGAGACCTCGCCGTTCGAGTCGCCGGAGTCCAGCGGCGCCTACGGCAACCCGTTCGGCCAGAGTCAGGGCCAGCAGAGCCAGCAGAACCAGGGCCAGGAGACCGACGATCGCGGCCAGGCGGCCGACGACCGTGGGTTCCCGCCGCCCACCTCCCGCTCGGAGGGCTACGGCTCGTTCCCGCCGCCGCAGCGCGGCGAGGAGAGCTCGGGCGGTTTCCACCCGTTCCCGCCGTCGCAGCGCGGCGAGGAGAACTCCGGCGGATACTCGCCGTCGCAGGGCGAGGCCCAGGGAGCCGCGCCGCAGTCGCCGGCTCGGGCCAGTGCCCGTGCCTCGGCCAGCGCCCGCGTCTCACCGCCGGAGCCGGCCACGCCCACCGCGCCGACCAGCCCGGCCGCCGGCAGCGCCCGGGTGGCACCGCAGGACGGCAACTCGCCGTTCTCGGCGCCCCCGTTCCCGCAGTCCGGTGCTCCGGGTGGGCTGCACGGCTCGCCGGCCGAGGACGTGACGTTCCCGCCGCCGTCGTCCTCGTTCCCGGGCTCGGCCAGCACGTTCCCGGCGTCCGGCACACCGAGCCCGTTCTCCGGCCCGCCGGCCACCTCGAACCCGTTCGGAGAACGGCCCACGCCGAGCCCGTTCGGCCAGCCGCCCGCGTCGAACCCGTTCGGGACGCCGGCCGCCACCTCGGGCGCACCGACGCAGTACGGCACGCCGCAGGGCTCGCCGACCTACGGCACTCCGCAGGAGGCTCCGACCTACGGCACCCCGCAGGACGGACCGACCTACGGCACGCCGGCGGAGGCGCCGACCTATGGCACGCCGCAGGGCGCGCCGGCCTGGGGTGACTTCACCAGCGCGGCTCCGGCCGCGCCCGGTTCCGACCACTTCAGCGAGCACACCACCGACGTCTCCGGCCGGGGCAACTCGCCGTACGTGCCGGCGCCGGCCCTGCCGCCGATGCCCGGTGCGCCGGCTCCGGGTTCCGACCCGTTCGGCGGCACCGACCAGTTCGGTTCCTCGGACCCGTTCGGGGCCAACCCGGCGGCCCGGGCCACGGTCACCCCGCCCGGCCCGGAGGACACCACGAGCTGGCCCGGCCCGGGTGAGAGCCAGTTCAAGGCGGAGGAGCCCGCTCCGGCGTCGAAGACCGCGGTCAAGACCGGACCGGTCACCCTGTTCGTGGTGCTCGGCGCGGCCCTGCTGCTGGCCATCGTGTTCGGCCTGACCTGGCTGATCTCCTCGGGCGGCGACAACTTCGACGTCAGCCAGGGCGACTGCGTGAAGAACGGCGACAAGGTCACCGAGGTGGCCTGCACCGAGTCGGGCGCCTACAAGGTCGCGCAGATCGTCGACGCCAAGGACCAGTGCACCGACAAGGCGCAGCCGTACATCGTGGCCGACAAGAAGGTCTTCTGCCTCACCAAGCCCAGCTAGCCGATCGTCGGGACGCCGTGCCGAGAGACCCTCGACACGGCGTCCCGACGTCGTTGCGGCCCGATCCGGGCGCTGAGGCACGATGGTCGGATGACTTCTCGCGTGCGTGCGCCCGAACTCAAGGGACGCGGCTGGCTCAACACCGGTGGGAAGGCTCTCACCCTGGCCGACCTCCGCGGCAAAATCCTGGTTCTGGACTTCTGGACGTTCTGCTGCATCAACTGCCTGCACGTCCTGGACGAGTTGCGCCCGCTGGAGGAGAAGTACG
Source organism: Actinoplanes awajinensis subsp. mycoplanecinus (assembly GCF_001509495.1). NCBI lineage: Bacteria > Bacillati > Actinomycetota > Actinomycetes > Micromonosporales > Micromonosporaceae > Actinoplanes > Actinoplanes awajinensis. Next base: position 47,698 of record NZ_LLZH01000306.1, read on the forward strand.
GTGACGCGCTCGTCGTGATCGGCGTGCACTCCCCGAAGTTCGAGCACGAGCGCGACCCGAAGGCGCTGGCCGCCGCGGTCGAGCGGTACGGCGTGCACCACCCGGTCGTCGACGACGGCGACATGCACCTCTGGCAGCAGTACGCCGCCAAGGCCTGGCCCACCCTGGCCGTGGTCGACCCGACCGGTTACCTGGTCGCCTCGATGGCCGGTGAGGGTCACGCCGAGGGACTGTCCCGGCTGATCGACGAGCTGGTCGCCAAGCACGAGGCGGACGGCACCCTGCACCGCGGCAACGGCCCGTACGTCCCGCCGCCCGCACCGGACGGCCTGCTCCGCTTCCCCGGCAAGGCGATCGAGCTGCCGAGCGGCAATCTGCTGGTCTCCGACTCGGCCCGGCACTCGGTCGTCGAGCTGTCCCCGGACGCCGAGACCCTGCTCCGCCGGTTCGGCGGCCAGGAGCGCAACCAGCCGTTCAGCGAGCCGCAGGGCCTGGTCCTGCTCCCGCCGAAGGTCGCCGAGGTGGCCGGGTACGACGTGGTCGTCGCCGACACCGTCAACCACCAGCTCCGCGCGATCAACACGACGACCGGCGTGATCACCCTGGTGGCCGGCTCGGGCAAGCCCTGGCGCTCCGCTGTGGACGACCACGCGCACGACGCGCTCGCCGCCGACCTCTCCTCCCCGTGGGACCTGGCCTGGTACGACGACAAGGTCATCGTCGCGATGGCCGGTATCCACCAGCTGTGGTGGTTCGACCCGATCAAGCGCACCGTCGGCGTTTACGCCGGCACCACGGTGGAGGCGCTCCGCGACGGCCCGCTCCCGGACGTCTGGATGGCCCAGCCGTCCGGCCTCTCGGTCAGCGCGGACGGCTCGCGCCTCTGGATCGCCGACAGCGAGACGTCCGCGCTGCGGTATGTCGAGGGCGGCGCCCTGCACACCGCGGTCGGCCAGGGACTGTTCGATTTCGGTCACGTGGACGGCCCGGCGGACACCGCGCTGCTCCAGCACCCGCTCGGTGTCGCCGCCCTGAGCGACGGTTCGGTGCTGATCGCCGACACCTACAACGGCGCGGTCCGGCGCTTCGACCCGGCCGCCGGCCAGGTCTCCACGGTGGACTCCGGCCTCGCCGAGCCCAGCGACGTCCTGGTGACCGCCGCGGGCGAGGTGCTGGTCGTGGAGTCGGCAGCGCACCGGCTGACCCGGCTCGCGCCCGGCGTGGTGCAGACCGTGGCCGGCGAGCGGCACAAGACCGAGCGCCCGCCGTCGCACCTGGCGCCGGGCCAGGTCACCCTCGACGTGATCTTCACGCCGGCGCCCGGTCAGAAGCTGGACAGCCAGTTCGGCTCGCCGCTGCGGCTGACCGTCTCGGCCTCACCGGCCGAGCTGCTGCTCGACGGCGAGGGCACCAGCACCGAGCTGTCCCGCACGCTGGTGCTGAACCCGGCCGTCAGCAAGGGCGTGCTGCAGGTGGTCGCTCAGGCCGCGACGTGCGACGTCGACGCGGAGTACGGCGCGTGCCACCTGACCAGGCAGGACTGGGGCGTGCCGGTGGTGATCGACCCGACCGGGCCGGACCGGTTGCCGCTCATCCTGCGGGGTCTTGACGGCTGAACGGTCGTACCACAAGGGAAGCGGCCTCGAGCCCGGACCGCACCGCGCGGGCCAGCTCGACCGCGCCCACCGTGTCTCCGTGCAGGCAGATCGACCGGACCTGGCAGGCGATGACCGTGCCGTCGGCGGCGACCACCTCGCCGTCGGCGGCCATCCGGGTCGCCCGGGTCACCACCGCGTCCGGGTCGTGCACCAGCGCGTCCGGCCGGGACCGGGGCACCAGCCGCCCGTCCGGCAGGTATCCGCGATCGGCGAAGCCCTCGCCGATCGCGGTCAACCCGGCCTGCTCGGCCTGCCGGAACAGCACCGACCCGGGCTGGCAGAGCACCGGCAGCGCCGGGTCGTAGGCGAGCACCGCGGCCACCACGGCGTCGGCCTGCCCCTGGTCGACCGCGGCGGTGTTGTAGAGCGCGCCGTGCGGCTTCACGTACCGGACCCGGTCGCCGGTCGCCCGGCAGAACGCCTCCAGCGCCCCGATCTGGTAGAGCACGTCGTCGCGTAGCTCACCGAATTCGTAGTCGATCCGGCGGCGACCGAAACCGGCCAGGTCCCGGTAACCGACCTGTGCGCCGATCGCGACACCCCGCTCGGCGGCCGCCCGGCACACCCGATGCATCGTGGCAGGGTCGCCGGCGTGGAAGCCACAAGCCACGTTTGCCGAGGTCACGATGCCTAGCAGGGCTTCATCGTCGCCCAGTCGCCAGGCGCCGAATCCCTCCCCGAGGTCGGCGTTGAGATCAACCGCGGTTGGTGTCGACGTCATGGGGAAATCATCTGTCATGGCGAACCGTATGCGGCGTCACTACCCGCTAGTAACCTACGCTGCCGTAACCTAGATCCCGTGACTGCCTCAGCCCCGTTCCGGATGAAGCCGACCGACCTCGGCAAGCCGCGACTACGCGGCCGGTTGCATCAATACGCGTTCTTCGTCGCCGCGGTCTGCGGCGTCGTGCTCTGCTCGATCGCACTGAGCCGGCCGGGCATCGCCCCGTTCGTCAGTTGCCTGATCTACAGCCTCACGGTGTGCGGCCTCTTCGGCATCAGCGCGCTCTACCACCGGCGGGTCTGGAGCGAACGCGGGTATCAGATCATGCGCCGGATGGACCACTCGATGATCTTCATCTTCATCGCCGGCACGTACACCCCGTTCTGCGTGTCACTGCTGGACACCAAGCCCGCCACGATCATGCTGAGCCTGGTCTGGGGCGGCGCCCTGGGCGGGGTGGCGCTGAAAGTGATCTGGCCGCACCTGCCGCGCTGGGCGGGCGCGCCGCTCTACGTGGCGCTCGGCTGGGTCGCGGTCGCGATCATCCCGGACGTGCTGCACGTCGGTGGCGTGACCTGCCTGGTGCTGATGCTGGCCGGCGGCCTGATCTACACGGTCGGCGCGGTGTTCTACGCGCTGCGGCGACCGAACCCCTGGCCGACCGTTTTCGGTCACCACGAGTTCTTCCACGCCTGCACCCTGGTCGCGGCGATCTGCCACCACGTCGCGATCTACTTCGCCCTCTACGCCTGAACCCTTTCGCCTGACGGCGACCGCTCATGGAAACGGCCCGGAGGATTTCCTCCGGGCCGTTTCGCTATCTGAAAATCAAGATCAGCGGTACGCCGGCGGCGGGGGCGGCGGCACGTCGTCCTGACGCACCTCCTGGTACTCGCTCGCGTAGGCGGTGCCGGCGACCGGCGCACCGGTGGACCGGGTCACCACGGTGCGGCGGCGGGTGTTCCAGAACCAGAGCGTGATGACCAGCCCGGCCAGCCCGGCTGCCATCAGGATCCAGCCGATCACGCTGATGTCCAGCCCACTGATGTCCGCGTTGACGGCGAACGCCAGGATCGCCCCCAGAGCTAGCAGGAAAATGCTTGCGCCGATGCCCATCGGGGCCTCCTCGTTCAGTGTCCAATGCGTCGATCGAGGCATACCCGTACGGGTGAAGTTCCAATCAGGCAAGCTATTCCAATGACCTTGCGGACGCTCATCCTGCTACGCCACGCCAAAGCGGAGACTCCCGGCGAAATACCGGATTTCGACCGGAGCCTCACCGAACGTGGCACATCAGACGCTGACGCTGCGGGGGCCTGGCTGGTGGACGAGCGGGTGCACCCCGACCTGGTGATCTGCTCGGCGGCCAAGCGCACCCGGCAGACCTGGCAGGCCGCGTCGGTGGCGCTGGCACAGGGCGATCCGTCCCGGGGCGCACCCGAGGTGCACTACGAGGACACGCTCTACCACGGCGGCCGGACCGAGGTGTTCGACCTGCTCCGGGCCGTGCCGGACACCGTCCGCACGATCCTGGTGGTCGGGCACAACCCGACAGTGTCCGAAGTGTCCGCCTTGCTGATCCCGGACGACCAGTGGGACGGGGTGACGGTCGAGCTGAAGACGTCCGGCCTCGCCGTGCACACCACCGAGCAGCCCTGGACCCGGACCGAGCCGGGAACGATGCGCCTGTCCCGCCGGCACACCGCTCGCGGCTGACAGACAGCAAAGGCCGGCGGACGCCTTTGTCCGCCGACCTTTGCTGCTTTTCAGGAGAGTGGGAAAAGCTTCAGGTCAGAACACGTCCTCGGACAGGTCCATCAGGTCCAGGTTGGTGTTCTCGATGATCCGGCGGTCGGAGCCGATCCGGGGCAGGATCTCCCGGGTGAAGAAGCGGGCCGCCGCCACCTTGCCGGTGTAGAAGTTCTTGTCGGCCTGGGTGAGCTCACCGTTCAGCGCGGTCAGCGCCACGTCGGCCTGACGCAGCAGCAGCCAGGCCAGGACCACGTCGCCCAGGGCGAGCAGGATCCGGCGGGAGGTCAGACCGATCTTGTACAGCTCGCGGGCCTCGCCGCCCTGCACCGCGGCCAGCCAGCCCATCGTCACGCCGAGGATCTGCTGCAGCTCGCCGAGCGCCTTGCCCAGCGCCAGGCGCTCGTCCTTCAGCTGACCGTTGCCGGTCTCGCTGTCGATGAAGCCCTGGATCTCGGTGGCGATCGTGCCGAGCGCCCGGCCGTTGTCCTTGACGATCTTGCGGAAGATCAGGTCGAGGCTCTGGATCGCGGTGGTGCCCTCGTACAGGGTGTCGATCTTCGCGTCCCGGACGTACTGCTCCAGCGGGTAGTCCTGCAGGAAGCCGGAACCGCCGTAGGTCTGCAGCGACTCGTGGCCGAGCAGCTCGTACGCCCGCTCCGAGCCGACGCCCTTGACCAGCGGGAGCAGGAAGTCGTTCACCTTGCTGGCGATCTTCGCGGTCTTCTCGTCGCCGGCCGCCTGCGCGATCGCGATCTTGTCCTGCCACGACGCCGTGTAGATCACCAGAGCGCGCAGCGCCTCGGCGTACGACTTCTGCAGCATCAGCGAACGGCGTACGTCCGGGTGGTGGGTGATGGTCACCCGCGGGGCGGCCTTGTCACCGTTGCTCACCAGGTCGGCGCCCTGTACGCGGTTCTTCGCGTACTCCAGCGCGTTCAGGTAGCCGGTCGACAGGGTCGCGATCGCCTTGGTGCCCACCATCATCCGGGCAGCCTCGATGATCATGAACATCTGCCGGATGCCCTCGTGCTTGTCGCCCAGCAGCCAGCCCTTGGCGGGGGTGCCGTGCTCGCCGAAGGTCACCTCGCAGGTGTTCGAGACCTTGAGGCCCATCTTGTGCTCGACGTTCGTCGCGTAGACGCCGTTGCGCTCGCCGAGCTCGCCGGTCTGCGCGTCGAAGTGGTACTTCGGCACGATGAACAGCGACAGACCCTTGGTGCCCGGGCCGCCGACACCCTCGACGCCCACCGGGCGGGCGAGGACGTAGTGGATGATGTTGTCGGTCAGGTCGTGCTCACCCGAGGTGATGAAGCGCTTGACACCCTCGATGTGCCACGAGCCGTCCGGCTGCTGGATCGCCTTGGTCCGGCCGGCGCCGACGTCCGAACCGGCGTCCGGCTCGGTCAGCACCATCGTCGAGCCCCACTGCTTCTCGACGAAGAGCTTGGCCCACTCCTGCTGCTCCGGGGTGCCCTCGGTGTACGCCACGTGGGCGAAGGAGGGGCCGGACGCGTACATCCAGATCGGGGCGTTGGCACCGAGAATCTGCTCGGCGATCGCCCAGATCAGGGTCCGCGGGGCGTAGGTGCCGCCCAGCGCGGTCGGCAGCTCCAGCCGCCAGAACTCGGAGGCCATGAACGTCGCGTACGACTTCTTGAACGACTCCGGCAGTGGCGCCGTGTGCGTCGCCGGGTCGAAAACCGGCGGGTTGCGGTCAGCGTCGGTGTAGCTCGCCGCGAGGTCCTCGCGGGCCAGCCGGTTCACCTCGGCGAGCACGTCGCGAGCAGTCTCCGCGTCGATCTCGTCGAACGGCGCCTGACCGAACGCCTTGTCCGCCCCGAAAACCTCGAACAGATTGAACTCGAGGTCACGAAGGTTGCTCTGGTAGTGAGTCATGGTGTTTGGCCCGCTCTCCGAACGCGAGTTACCCGTCAGTAACTAGCACTGTATTACTCATCGGTAGGTAGCGACAACCCGGGTAAGGTTTATGGCCCAACTCACCTGCCCAGGGGACCCGGTCCGTCGGATCGTGGGTCAAACGTCGCCGATCAGGTGGTCACCAGTACAGCCGTTCGGCCATTTGCGTACTTCGAACCCGGAACCACGTATCGCACACCGATGAGGCTCGTTGCTCCGAATAGACAGCGAAGAACGTTTCGCCGCGAGCACTGAGGGGGGCGTCCGCCATGTTCGCCACGTTGAAGAGTCTGATTCCCGAGCCGCGCCAGGCCAACCAGCCGCGCAACTACGTCGGCCGGCATCGCCAGCCTGAGCCGGTACCACCACTTCCGGCTCCGATCTCCCCGGCACCTGCGGAGCCGGACGAGAACTCCGCCGCTTAGCTGAGCCTGGCTCCTCCTGGAGCTGGGCCTAGCTGCTTTTCAGGGGTCTTCGGGTCGTCGGCCGGGCATTCAGCTGCCCGCCGCTCCGACTTCCCAGCTGGGTACCGGAATGGACGCGCCGGCATCGGGGCCGGCGTACTCCAGCAGCACGAGGGCGATGTCGTCCTCCAGCCGGCCGTGCACCCAGTCCACCAGGGCGGTCTCCAGGGACGCCAGCCCGTCCCCGACCGTGCCGTGGCCCAGCAGACGCCACGCGCGGTCGGCGGTCGGGAAGAACTCGCCGTCCCGGCGCGCCTCGCCGAGACCGTCGGTGAAGAGCAGCAGCCGGTCGCCCGGCTCCAGCCGCTCGACCCGCGCCTTCACCTCGGGCATGAACCCGAGCGGGGGCGCCGGTGCCGGCGGCTCCAGCGGGATGACCAGGCCACGGCGCAGCAGCAGCGGCGCCGGATGTCCACAGTTGACGATGGTCAGCGTCCCGCCGCGCTCCTCGACCAGCGCGGCCGTGACGAAGTCCTCGTCGCCCACGCTGCGGGCCACCGCCCGGTCCAGGTCCGCCACGATCGACTTGAGGTCGGCGCGCTCGAACGCGACGTGCCGGTACGACCCCAGCACGATGCTGGCCAGCCGGACCGCGTCCAGGCCCTTGCCCCGCACGTCACCGATGATGATGCGGACCCCGTACGGCGTGTTCAGCGCCTCGTACAGGTCACCGCCGATGTCCGCGGCGGCCGTCGCCGAGATGTACCGGCCGGCCACCGCCAGCGCGCCCACCTGCGGCCCGATCGGCCGGAGCACCGCCTGCTGGGCCACCGAGGCCAGCTGCAGCAGCTCGGCGATCCGCTCCGACTGGCGCTGCCGCATCGTCGCGCCGGCCACCGCGATGCCGGTCGCCAGCATGATGCCGAGCAGGTGCACCATCCCGGCCGGGCCGGACCCGCCGGCCTGGCCCACGAAGATCGCGCCGATCAGGGTGGCGACCACCCCGACACCCAGCACGAACTGCCAGACGGCGAACAGCGCGGCCACTATCGGGCCGATCGCGAGCAGTCCCACATAGCCGGCCGAGGTGCTGTCGCCGGACTCCACGGCGGACACGATGGCGAGCAGCACAAAAGCCGCGCCGAGACCGGCGCGGTTCCCTGGGCTCATCGGGCGGCGGCCCGGCGCGAAGGTAGGCATGGTTCCGCGGACAGCATGCCCGATAGACACGGTGTCGGGCATCAAGTTGACCCGTTGTCCGATCAGGTTCTGACCACCTGTCAGTCCTGGGGTCATTCGGTCGGTCCACGAGGGGCGGCGCGACGGTGACACGATGTCCCGATGACCGACGATCTCCGTGACCGGCTGCGCGGCGCGTTCCGCTGGACCGACCCCGGCCCGCCCGCCGATTATCTGGTCAGTGACCGGTCCGGTTGGTGGCGAGATCCGGTGATTCTGGACGGCCTCGGCCCGGCGCTGGCCGACAAGTTCCGGGCCGACCGGCCCACCGTCGTGGTCTCACCCGAGGTGACCGGATTCCTGCTCGGTCCGCTGGTGGCGCGGGCCCTCGGGGTGGGTTTCGTGGAGGCGTTCCGGGCCGGGGCACGCCGGGCCATCGCCGAACCGATGATCTGGGCCGAGGTGCCGGCCGACCATCGCGGCGAGGTCCAGCACCTCGGGGTGCGCAGCCGGCTGCTCGCCGACGACGACCGGGTGCTGGTCGTCGACGACTGGGCCTCGACCGGCGCGCAGGCCCGGGGCCTGCGCGCGCTGGTCGGCGATCGGTACGTGGGCACCGCGGTGATCCTCGACGAGTGCCCGCCCGCGGTCACCGCCGAGCTGACCATCCGCAGCCTGCTCGCGGGCTCCGAGATCGACCCGGTGGGTCCACGGTAGAGCTCCGCGCGCTCAGTACTTGCGCTGGTAGCCGGCCAGGGCGCCGCGGGTGATCTGCCAGCCGACGGCGGCGTAGGTGGCCAGGCCCTGCAGCACGTACGGGTCCTGGGAGATCAGCTCCTGGGCCTCGGCCTCGGTGTCCACGTCCAGCAGGATGATGCCGCCGTTCGGCGGGTCCTGCCGGCCCGCGGTTACCGCGAGCCCGCGCTCCTCCAGCCCGGCCAGGAAGGTGAGGTGCTGGTCGCGCGCCTGGTCGACCTCGGCGAGCGGCTTCTGGTACGTGGAAATCATCAGATACACCGCGTCATCGTAGATCTCCCGGGGATGACCTGCGGGTCAGCGCGTATTGACCGTCTGGATGGTGTCGATTCGCCCCGGGCAAAAGCTATTTTTCAGACATGCAGCCTCAGGCCACCGCAGTTCCCGCGGCAGGACACCACTTTCGTACGGCGATGATGGCCGCGCGTGTCGCCGGCTGGGTGTTGCTGGCGATCACCGCGCTGGTCCAGTTCCTCACCGGTGAGTTCCAGCCCTGGCTGCTGATCGCCGGGACGCTGGTCGCCGTGGTGGTGCCGATGGTGCTGCTCAACCTCGGCACCCGGCGCTAGCGGGTCGGCCAGGTCCGGAAGTTCAGCGCCGAGCGGCTCGCCGTCGGGCCGCGCTGACCCTGGTAGCGCGAGCCGTAGACGGCCGAACCGTACGGGTGCTCGGCCGGGCTGGACAGCCGGAAGATGCACAGCTGCCCGATCTTCATCCCCGGCCAGAGCTTGATCGGCAGGTTGGCCACGTTGGAGAGCTCCAACGTGACGTGACCGGAGAAGCCCGGGTCGATGAAGCCGGCCGTGGAGTGGGTCATCAGGCCGAGCCGGCCCAGGCTGCTCTTGCCCTCCAGCCGCGCCGCGAGCTGGTCACCGAGGCCGATCACCTCGAGCGTGGACGCCAGCACGAACTCACCCGGGTGCAGCACGAACGGCTGCCCGTCCTCGACCTCGACCTCCGCGGTGAGCTCGTCCTGCTGCTCCGCCGGGTCGATGTGGGTGTAGAGGTGGTTGTTGAAGACCCGGAAGAACCGGTCCAACCGGACATCGATGCTGGACGGCTGCATGAGCGACGGCTCGAACGGCTCCAGCGAGAGATCCCCACTTTTGATCGCGGAAACCAGGTCACGGTCGGAGAGCAGCATCGGAACACCATACTTCGCCTGATAACGGCTCCCGGACCGGGCCGACGTCACCCGATCGGCGTGTTCACTGGCCGCCTCGAACGTATGTTCGATAGACTGCCCGCATGGCTTCCTGGTCCGAATTCGCCGCCGCCGAGCCGTCGCTCGCCGCCGGCATCCGTGCGCTCCTGCAGCAGTACGGCCCCGGCATGGGCTACCTCGCCACCCTCCGCCCCGACGGCGGCCCACGAGTGCACCCCGTCTCCCCGGTCTTCACCGACGCCGGGCTGTATTGCTTCCTGGTCAACTCCCCGAAACGCCGCGACCTGGAACGCGACCCGCGCTACGCGCTGCACTCGTACCCGCCGGAGGAGTGCGACGACGAGGCCTACCTGACCGGCCAGGCCCTCCCGGTCCGCGACCCGCAGACCATCACCGCCATCGCCGGTGCCCTGCGCGCCTCCCCCGACGTCGACTGGCGCCTCTTCGAGCTGCACATCGAGTCCGCCACGCTCCGCCAGCACGGCCCGGCCGGCGCCCTGCCCCTGGCCGCCGCCCCACTCCCGATCACCATCGCCCAGTCCTGGCGAGCCACCCGCACACCCTCCCGCCGCCTGGCCATGGCCGGCTGACCACCGTCCTCCGCAAGCCCACCGGCCCGGATCACCCGCCCGAAGCCGCCGGGCGATCCGGGCCGCCCCCGGGTGACCACATTGCGGGGTGCCCCCGTCACCGACCCGGATAATCAGGTACAGTGAGGCCGCTTGCGGGTGTAGTTCAATGGCAGAACATCAGCTTCCCAAGCTGACAGCGCGGGTTCGATTCCCGTCACCCGCTCCAAGGCAGGGGCCCTGTGTCCGCGGATAGCGCGGACCGGGGCCTTCTCGCATTTCCCCTGGGGGCCGAGCCCCCAGACCCCGCGTTACGGTGGTCCCGGCGGCGGGGTCCGTTCCGGTTCGCTCACCTCCGAAGCTTCGCTTCGCCGCGTCCTCGGGTCGGGCTACAGGCCCGGGCGGGAGCGCAACTCAGCAACACTGATCGCCAGACCTGAACCCCTTGGTAGGCAGAATCGGTCGGTCCCGGTGCCCTAGAGCAGCCGACAGGTGCTCTCCTGCCGCTGTTCCTGGTTCCCTAGCCAGTCGAAGGCTGCGCCACCGATCACCACCACCAACCCGGCCGCTCCTAAAAGCACCGCACGCCGTGCAGACCGCGCATTCATGGCACGGGGGTAGGAGAGGTCCACTGCGGCTGTCGCGCTACCAAGTGGGCGTTCGCTTGGGGAACTGCCCGCGGTCAGCGATCATGTAGGCCTCCCTCGGAGGTCTCGCGGGACTGATGGGTAGCAGACCGGCGGCGCGGTCATGGCCGTGCCGCCGGGCTATCCGTGAAGGGTCAGAGCCTTGACTGGCGGCGGGCGGTTTCGGTGCCCAGGCCCAGGAGCAGGGCTGGGGGCAGAGCCGTGATGCAGAGTCCCAGGGCCAGCGCGCTGTAGCTCTGCACGCCCCAGGACATGGCGTAGCCCAGCTCGACCACCAGGCTGTTCAGGTACAGCAGGCCGAGTGCCAGCGCGACCCGCTCGTCCACCACCAGCCAGATCAGACCGGCGGCGGCCAGGGCCATCAGCAGGCCGAACCGGAGGATGCCGGAGACCTCCGGGAACGCCGAGCCCAGGAGCTGGTCACCGAGGGCGAGCAGTAACGGGGCGATCGGTGCGTACCGAAGAAGGCCTTTGGCGGGCAGCGGTCGGCGACCGACCAGGAACCCCAGCAGGACTGCCGCCCCGAAGAAATCCCAAACGCCGGCGAAGGCGGCCGGAAGCAACACGACGGCAGCGGCCAGGTGCCACCTGCGCAAGACGAGCACCAGCGCGATCAGGCCCAGGATCGGGCCGGCCTGGGTGACCAGCCACGGCTGCCAGAGGATCCAGTACTGCCCGTTGAACGCGCGGTCGACGAGAACTCCGGCGACACCGTGGACGATCAGCAGCAACGCGCCGACCCGGATCGCGGTCAGCCAGCTCTGCCGGGTCGTGGCACCCGGTGGGCGGCCCGCGCGCATCCGCAGCGCGCTGACCACCAGCGCGAGCACCTCGCGGGGCGCCGGCCGGGAGCGGCCGCTGTCGTCGGCCATCTCGAGCAGCGTGTCCAGCACCTCGGTGCCACGCTCCCGGCGGAAGTCGGCCGGGTAAAGGCGCAGCAGCCGGCCGTAGGTCAACTCCAGCGGGGCGGTCACGCCGGACCGCCCGCGACGCGCGGGGTGAAAGCCGAGCCACCCGCGACGCGCGGGGCCGAGGCCGGACCACCCGCGACGCGCGGGGTGGAGGCCGGACCGCCCGCGACGCGCAGGGACCAGGCCGTGACGACACTGGCGGCCTCGGCCAGCCGGACCGCCTCGAAGCGCAGGGCGGCCAGCCCGTCGTCGGTGAGCGCGTAGTAGCGGCGGACCCGGCCGTTCACCGTCTCCTCCTTGACCACCCGCACAAAACCCTCGCCGGCGAGGCGTTCGAGGGCGGTGTAGAGGGTCCCGGTGGCCGGCTTGACCCGGCCGTGCGACAGCTCGCCGGCCCGCTTGATGATCGCGTAGCCGTGCAGCGGCTCGTCCTGCAGCGCGGCCAGGATGAAGTACGTCGGCTCCCGCATGGGATTCGTCATGCCCGGACTCTATACGTAACTCAACTACATATGTAATCCGACTACCTATGCGCCGATGTCCAGGAACACGTTGTCGATCTCACCGGCGAACTGGTCGTTGCCGCGCGCCGGGCCCTTGCCGCCGACTCGCAGCGGTTCGGCGTTCGCGACCGACAGCGCCGGCGGCACCGTCACGGACGCCCGCGGCACTCCGTCCACCAGCATCGTCAGCCGGTTCTCGGTGCGGTTGCACTCCAGGTCGTGCCAGGTGCCGTCGGCCACGTCGATCCGCGGTTCGGCACGGTAGATGACCGCCCGCTGACCGGCGATCACGCAGCTCGGATGCCCCTGCCGGTGATCGACCTGCAGCTTGAACTGACTGACTCCGCCGACCGAGTAGCCCTTCTGCACCACGTTCGCGCCGTCCGCGAGGTCGCCCTGGGTCATCCGGACCGACGCGCCGTAGCGCAGCGTCCGGCGGCCCGGGTTGAGGCTGTCGTCGCGCCGGCCTTCGAGGATCGCCCGCGGGCAGTCCCGCTCCCGGGTCAGGGTGCACCGGTCCGGATACGCCACGGCCAGCCCGGCGCCCTGCGGCACGAGCCGGAGCGCCCCGCCGTTCTGCCCGAGCGGCCGCAGCTCGTGGCCCCCGCCGGCGTCCTCGATCGGCTTGCCGACCCCGCCGTCGAAGTCGTAGCGCAGGGTCACCGGGGCGCTGGCCGTCTGGACCCGGCTCAGATCGGCAGGTGCCGGGAACCGTGTGGTGTTGGGGAGCACGCCTGCCGAGGGCGGTGGGACGAGGTGGTAGGCGGGCCGGACGTCGGTGGGTGTGCTGACGGACCGGGGGGTCACAAGGAACAGGCTGCCCAGAACCAGGGTCGCTGACAGGGCACCGACCGGAACGGCACACCGCCGGGAGGGAAACATGGGGTTATTGTCCGCATTGCCAGTTCGCCCTCGTGCCGAAACTCCGGACACCGAAAAGACCACCCGTACGCGTTCGCCCGAAATGCCGAACCTGAAAGGTCCCGCCGCGATCACTCACGAATCGATGCCGCTTCAGCGCGGACGGGCCGCCACCGGGTGCGCCGCGCCGGCCGGTTCGCCGATCACGGCGTGCAGCACGTCATCCAGCGTGATCACTCCGAGCGGTCGGCGGCCGTCGCTGACCAGCACGATGTGCAGCCGGTCCCGGCGCATGGTGAGCAGCAGGTCGGCCAGGCTGCGATCCGGCGACACCACGGCGAGGGGCCGGATCACCTCGGCCGGCATCGGCAGCCGGCGCTGGGCACCGGCATAACCCAGGACGTCCTTGACGTGGACGAAGCCCAGCACCCGCCGGGTGTCCCGCTGCACCACCGGGAAACGCGAGCGGCCGCTGCGGGTGGCCACCGTCTCCAGCGTCGCCGGTGACACGTCCGCGGCCACCGTGGTCACCCGCGACCAGGGCAGCAGGGTGTCGGCCGCGGTCCGGCTGTTCAGCCCGAGCGCGGCGTGGATCCGGGCGTACTGCTCCGAGCCGAGCAGGCCCTCGCTGCGCGCCTGGGTGACCATGCCGGCCAGCTCCTCGGCGGTGAAGACGGTCTTGACCGAGTCGGTCGCCTCGATCTTCCACAGCTTCAGGACCATCCGGGACGCCCAGCGCATCGCGATCAGCAGCGGCTTGGTGGCGGTGCAGAAGGCCAGCATGAACGGGCCCAGGATGAGCGCGGAGCGTTCCGGGCCGGCCAGCGTGATGTTCTTCGGCACCATCTCGCCGACCACCGTGTGCAGGAAGACCACCACGGTCAGGGCCAGTACGAACGCGACCGGGTGCACCGCGTTCTCCGGCATCCCGATCGCGTGGAACGGGTCCTCCAGCAGGTGCGCCAGGGCCGGCTCGGCGATCGCGCCGAGCGCCAGCGAGCAGATCGTGATGCCGAGCTGGGCACCGGCGATCATGAGCGGGATCTGGTTCATCGCGGAGAGCGCCCAGCGGGCCGCCTGGGACGTGGCCGCCAGCGGCTCGAGCGCCGTCCGCCGGGAGGCGATCAGCGCGAACTCACCGCCGACGAAGAGCCCGTTGCCGAGCAGCAACACCACGGTGATGATCAGGTTAGTCATCGGACGGGTCCTCCGGCGGCGCGACGACGCGGACCTGTTCGATCCGGTGCCGGTCGACCTCCATCACGGTGAAGTCCCACCCGTCTTCCTCCAGGGACTCGCCGACCACCGGAATGTGGCCGAGCCGGGCGAGCAGGAAACCGGCAAGCGTCTCGTACGGCCCCTCGGGCAGCGCGAAACCGGTCTGCTCGAGCACTTCGTCCTCCCGCAGGAGGCCGTCGACCAGGAACGTCTTCTCGCCGCCCGGCGCGGTCAGCTCGGCCGTGCCGGTCTCGTCGAGCTCGGTGTCGTACTCGTCGGCGATCTCACCGACCAGTTCCTCGATCAGGTCCTCGACGGTGACCACGCCGTCGGTGCCGCCGTACTCGTCCACCACGATCGCCAGGTCGGCGTCGGCGGCCCGGAGCGCGGCCAGCACCTTGTCCAGGCTCAGGCTCTCCGGCACCAGCACCGCCTCGCGGGCCAGCGCGGAGACCTTAGTGGTGGCCCGGCGCTCCGGCGGCACGCCCAGCGCGTCGTTGACCCCGGCCACGCCGGTCACCACGTCGAGGGTGTTCTCGTAGACCGGGAAGCGGGTGTGCCCGGTCTCCCGGGCCACCGTGATCAGGTCGGCGACGCTGGCCGTGGTCTTCAGCCCGACCACGTCGACCCGCGGGGTCATCGCCTTGGCCGCGCGCTTCTCGCCGAACCGGATGGTGCGGCGCATCAGCGTCGCGGTCTCCGACGGCAGCGCGCCGGCCCGGGCGCTGATCGCGGCCAGCAGGCCCAGCTCCTCGGGCGAGCGGGCGCTGGCCAGCTCCTCCTGCGGCTCGATGCCGATCCGGCGGACCAGCCAGTTGGCCGTCCCGTTCAGCGCGGCGATCATCCACTTGAAGAGCGTCGAGAACCCGCGCAACGGGCCCGCGGTGACCAGCGCGATGCCCATCGGCCGGGCCAGCGCCGCGTTCTTCGGCACCAGCTCGCCGAAGAGCATCGAGACCAGGGTCGCCAGCACCAGCGCCAGCACGCTCGTCACGGTCTCGGTGGCCGAACCGGCCAGCGGCTCCACCAGCGGCGTGGTGATCCGGGACAGCGCCGGCTCGGCCAGCCGGCCGGTGAGCAGCGCGGTCACGGTGATGCCGAATTGGGCGCCGGAGAGCTGGAAGGAGAGTGCGTGCAGCGCTCTGCGGACCGTGCCGGCCCGGCGGTCACCCGCGGCGGCGCGCTTGTCGATCTCCGCGCGATCGACGGTCACCAGCCCGAACTCGGCAGCCACAAAAAACGCGTTGCCCACCGTCAGCAGCGCGAAAGCCACCAGCGGGAGCACCGCGGTCAGGAGCAGGCCGTCCATGATCGCTTCACCTCGGACCTCATTCTGCCGGACCGGAACCATTCGGCACTAACCCTGTGGATGACAGCCCGAACTAACGTCGAACCATGAACCTCCTCGGAGAGCTCCTGCTCCTGGCGTACGACGACGAGGGCCGGAAGATTCACGACGGCACCCGTCTGGACTACGGGCTCGGCGGCGCGTTGTTGCTGGAACTGACGCTGAGCGGCCGGATCGACGTGGTCGGCAAGGCCGTCGTGGTGATCGACCCGAGCCCGACCGGCGACCCACTCGTGGACGACGCGCTGGCCCGGATCCGGGACGATTCGCGCGCCCGCAAGCCCGGTTATTGGGTCGGAAAGTTCGCAAAAGGCACACGGCAACGTGTCCTGGATCACCTGGTTTTGCGGGAAATTTTGCGGGTCGAGCACGGCACTGTTCTCTGGATCTTCCCGAAGACGACATATCCCGCCGCGCACGGGGCCGAGCCGACCGCCGAGACCGACGCCCGGCAGCGGATGCGGACGGCGGTGACCACGACCGGGGCGGTCGACGCCCGTACCGCTGCTCTGTGCTCGTTGGTCTCCGCGACCGACATGAACCGCAAGGTGTTCGCGGACCTGGACCGGCGGCGGGTCACCGCGCGACTGAAAGAGATCAGCGAGGGCGACTGGGCCTCGGCCGCGGTCAAGCGGGCGATCCAGGACGTGCAGACCGCGGTGATGGCCGGCGCGATCGCCGCGACCACCGCAGCCGCGACCGGGTCCGGATAGAAAAGCCGCGACCGGGTCCGGACAGAAGAGCGACAGGGTCCGGACAGAAAAACGGCCGGCCTAGGAAGGCCGGCCGTTCCTCACGAAGAGATCAGGCTTCCTGCTTGAGCGAGCGCAGCAGCACGGTGGCGACGTCGACCACCTCGACCTCGTCCTGCTGACCCTTACCGGTCACCCCGTCGCCGATCATCGTGTAGCAGAACGGGCAGCCCACGGCGATCGTCTTCGCGCCGGTGGCCAGGGCCTCCTCGGTGCGCTCCACGTTGATCCGCTTGCCGATCCGCTCCTCCATCCACATCCGGGCGCCACCGGCGCCGCAGCAGAAGGACCGTTCCTGGTTGCGCGGCATCTCCTGGATCTCGCCCACGATCGACGAGCCCAGCAGCTCGCGCGGCGCGTCGAAGACCCGGTTGTGCCGGCCCAGGTAGCAGGGGTCGTGGTAGGTGACGCCGCCGTCGACCGGCTGGACCGGGGTGAGCTTGCCGGTGGCGACCAGGTGCGCCAGCAGCTGGGTGTGGTGCACCACCTCGACCTCGAGGCCGAGCTGCTCGTACTCGTTGCCCAGGGTGTTGAAGCAGTGCGGGCAGGTGGCGACGATCTTCTTGGACTTCTTCTCGCCGAACGCCTCGGTCAGGGTCTCGACGTTCTGCTGGGCCAGCATCTGGAAGATGAACTCGTTGCCGATCCGCCGCGCCGGGTCACCGGTGCAGGTCTCGCCCTCGCCGAGGATCGCGTACTTGACGCCGGCCTCGTGCAGCAGCGTGGCCACCGCGCGGGTGGTCTTCTTGGCCCGGTCCTCGAACGCGCCGGCGCAGCCGACCCAGAACAGGTAGTCGAAGTCCTCGACCTCGCCGACCTTGGGCACCTCGAAGTCCAGGCCCTTGGTCCAGTCCTCGCGGGTGTTCTGCGGAGCGCCCCACGGGTTGCCCTTGTTCTCCAGGTTGCGCAGCATCACGCCGGCCTCGGAGGGGAAGCTCGACTCGATGAGCACCTGGTAGCGCCGCATGTCGACGATGTGGTCGATGTGCTCGATGTCGACCGGGCACTGCTCGACGCAGGCGCCGCAGGTGGTGCACGACCAGAGCACGTCCGGGTCGATGACGCCCATGTCCTCGGCGGTGCCGATCAGCGGGCGGTTGCCCTCGGCGAGCGCCAGCACGTCCATGTGCGCGAGCTGGGCCTCGGTGGCCTTCTCCTCGCCGGTCAGGTCCTTGCCGCCGCCGCCCAGCAGGTACGGCGCCTTGGCGTACGCGTGGTCGCGCAGCGACAGGATCATGAGCTTCGGGGAGAGCGGCTTGGCGGTGTTCCACGCCGGGCACTGCGACTGGCAGCGGCCGCACTCGGTGCAGGTGGAGAAGTCGAGCAGGCCCTTCCAGGTGAACTGCTCGACCTGGGCGACGCCGAAGAGGTCCTTCTCCGGGTCGGCCTCCTCGAAGTCGAGCGGCTTGCCGTTGCTCATCATCGGCTTCAGCGCGCCGAGGCCGGAACCGGCCGGCTTCTCCGGGCTGCGCTTGAAGTAGATGTTGAAGAACGCCAGGAAGCGGTGCCAGGCCACGCCCATCGTCGGGTTCAGCGAGATGGTGATCAGCCAGCCCATCGAGATGAGCAGCTTGACCAGGGCGACCCAGGTGGGGCCGTCCTCCCAGGCCGGCAGCCCGGCGCCGATGGCGTGGCTGAGCGGTGCGGCCCAGACCGGGTAGGGGAAGTGGTCGTTGGCGACCTTGAGGCCGCGGATCAGGAATCCGCAGACCAGCACGCCCACGATGATCGACTCGACGAAGTACGCCTGCCACATGGTCGAGCCGAGGAACCGGCTGCGCTTCACCGCGCCCGGCTTCTGCCGCTGGCGCACGAAGATCAGGTAGACGATGCCGACCGTGCCGAGGATCCCGAACCACTCGGTGACCAGGCCGAAGATCGCCCAGTGGCCGATGATCGGCAACTCACCCTTCGGCGTCACCACCTCGAAATACGCCTCGAGGACCAGCGACGACAGGATGATGAAGGAGAACATCACGAACCAGTGGGCCGCACCGATGGCGCTCCACTTGAGCATCCGGGTGTGCCCGACCGACTCCTTGAGCAGGGTCTTGGTCCGGGTCTTCGGCTCGGTGAACCGGGCCGGGTCGGGTTGTCCCTGGCGGATCACCGAGGTGATCGTGAGAACGGCTCGTACCGCCAGGACAACGGCCACCACCGTGACCGCCCCCGCTAAGACGGTGGCGATGATCTGCGCGTAGCCCATGTGCGTTGTGCCTCCTCGGTCGGCTGGGCGCCAGCCTATGTTACCCATGAGTAATAGGCCGGTGCGGGCCGCAGGTCAAGGACTTGCGGCCCCTCAGCCGAAAGCGCACCCCACGCAGAGCGGGGGTGCGCTTGGTTTAGACGAAGTTCCGTCTAGGCAGTAAGCGGCGACGTGCCGCCTCAGCGCCAGCGGGACAGGATGCCCAGCGAGGCCACCATGCAACCGAAACCGACCGCGAGGTTCCAATACCGCCAACTCGCTACCGGGTATGCCTGGGAAGACAGGTAGTAGATCACCAGCCAGGCGATACCGACCACGATCAGGATTACCGCGGTTGCCGGCAACCAGGTCGGACTCGGCTTCTTGGACGCTTCGGCCACCGCTGGGCGGATGTCCGACGGCGCGGTGTAGAGCTTCTTCTTACGGACCTGCGATTTGGGCACGGAACTCTCCTGAGGGCAACAAGTGGTGAACAACCACCGGTGAGCGGCTCCGGGGACTCCGAATGCTGCCCGTGGCGAATACTGTTCGCCAGCTAGCGTAATCAAGTCGGCGCACAGACAGGCACCCACCGGGTCGAGAAAAAACCCGGCGTCGGCTCCCGAGGGCGGCCGGGCGGCTTTTTGAAGGGGACGAGACGTGGTTGAAAACGGTCGCGGCGCCTCCTGGCGACTGGCTCTGCGGCGCGCCGCGGGCAGCCTTGCGCCGCATCGCGGCGGGCGCCGGACGATGTGGTCCGTCGGGGTTCCGCTCATCGCGCTGGCGGCGGGCCTGCTCTTCACCACGTCCGCGACAACCGCCGACGGTACGTCACTGCGCGACGACCGGCGGCCCCAACTGGCGCAACTGATATCGGACAAAAAGGAACGCCTCGCCACCAGCGAAAAACGTGAGGCCGCCTTGCGTGGCGAGGTCGACCAGGAGACCGCCCGACTGGCCGAGGTGGAGCCTCCGGTGAAAGCGGCACGTGAGATAGCCGACGCCGTCCGTCAGCCGGCCGGGTTCACCGCACTGCGCGGCCCGGGCCTGACGGTCAGCCTGAACGACTCGCCGCGGCGCGGATCCGACTTCGGCGACAACGCGCCGGACAACGACGATCTGGTCGTTCACCAGGGAGATGTCCAGGCCGTGGTGAACGCGATGTGGGCCGGCGGGGCCGAAGCTATGACGATCATGGATGTCCGCGTGATCTCCACGAGCGCGGTACGCTGTGTCGGCAATACGCTGCTCCTTCACGGCCAGGTCTTCTCCCCGCCATTCAAGATCACAGCAATCGGCGAACCCACAGCGATGCATCGTGCGTTGGAGTCCGCAGAAGGAGTTACAAGGTTCCGCGAGGCCGTCGCCGACTTCGGGCTCGGTTACGCGGAGAAGATGGAAAAGGACGTGACAGTGCGGGCGTACGACGGGTCGACCGACCTCCGATCCGCGCAGGCTGCCCAGTGACGAGCACGCCCGCGGAGTTCCAGGGGAGCCCGGCCGGCCGGGGGCGGCACCGCGCCCCGGATGCCGAGGCCAACACCGCGTACATCCCCCGGGTGAGCGACGCGTCGCCGGACGGCGTGCCCGGTGGGCCGCTGACCCCGCCGGTGGGCCTGGGCACGAATGTGAGCCCGCTTCCGGCCGGTTCGACGCGGCCACCGCGCAGCGCCGAGGCCTCTCCCGCGGCGGATACCGCGATCATCGCGCCCGACGAGTCCGCGCAGCGCCGCATCCAGGCCGCGCAGACCGCTCAGGCCGACGCGCCGGCAGCGCCCGATCTCGACGCGGTGAGCGCGGCAGCGGCCGCGGCCCGGCGCCGGGCGATGCCGTCCAGCACGCCGGCCGCCGCCGAGGGTTTCGATTTCTTCGCCGGCCTGGCCGCTGAGGGCCAGACCGCCAACCCCATTTCTTCGGTACGACCGGAAGCCCCGGCCCCCGTCCCGGTGCGGCCACCGGCGCCCCCGGCAGCCGCCGACACCCAGCAGATCCCGATCAGCGGGGCACCTGCCGCCCGGCCCGTCGAGCCACCGGCTGCCGCACCGGCCATGGCTCCGAGCTGGAACGCCGAGCCCACCCGCCCGCTGAGCCCCGCCGCGGCGCCGGCCCCCGCGCCGACTCCCACTCCGACTCCGGCTCCCGCTCCGGCTCCCGCTCCGTTCGCGCTGCCGGTGAACGCCGCCTGGAACGCCGGCACGGTGCAGGCCGGCAGCCTGACCACCCCGGAAACGCCCCGGAGCGCCACGCAGACGCCCGAACCGGCCTTCCGTGCCCCCTGGGAGCCCTCCGGGAGCATCACGCGCCCGATGGCCGCTGCGGGCGGCGTGCCGATGGGGTCGGCGAACACCCGCTGGGCCACCAACGAGCCGCCGGCCGAAGCGCCGGTGCTCAACCCGGACCCGTCCCGGACCCAGATCATCCGGACCGTCGACGCGCCCACCGGCATGCTCCCGACCCTGACCCCGGGTGCCCCGCTACCCGGCAAGCTGACCGCCCTGCCCCCGGGCGCGGCGGCGCAGGCGGCGCGCGACGCCGCCGGGCCGGAAGCGACCCTCGGCGCGGCCTCGGTCAGCGGCATCCCGGCCGCACCCGCCGACGCGACGGACGAGCCGGTGGACCCCGCCGAGCCGCCCAAGCGCGGTGAGAAGGTGGTCAAGCTCCGCCCGGAGCAGACCGACGAGGGCTACAAGAGCGTCTACTCCGAGCTGACCCGGCCGACCCCGGCGTCCCGGCTGCGGACCGGCATCCGCGGCGCCGGCGAGCTGATGATCACTTTCGGTCTGATCGTGCTGTTGTTCGCCGGCTACGAAGTTTTCGGCAATTCCGCCGCAGTGCAGGCCGAACAGGACAATCTGGCCTCGGAGCTGGATCAGGCGTGGGCCGATCCGACCGTCGCGCCGAGCTCGACCACGGCGAAGGGCCCGGCCGCGCCCGGGGAAAACCTGGTCGGCCGCCTCTACATCCCGAAGCTCGACAAGGAGTGGGTGGTCGTCGACGGTGTCCGCCCGCAGGACATCAAGTACGCCCCCGGCCACTACCCGGAGACCGCCAAACCCGGCCAGATCGGCAACTTCTCGGTGGCCGGCCACCGGATCAAGAAGATCTTCTGGCGGATCGACGAGCTGACCGACGGCGACGTGATCGGCGTCGAGACCCGCGACAACTGGTACGTCTACCACGTCTACAACCAGCAGGTCGTGGTGCCGAACCAGGTCGAGGTGGTCGCGCCGGTGCCGAACGAGCCGGGTGCCACCCCGACCAAGGCGCTGCTCACGCTGACCACCTGCAACCCGAAGTTCAACAACTACCAGCGGCTGATCGTGCACGCGGAGCTGGTCAAGACGGTGCCGCGGGACCAGACCCAGCCGAACGCCGGCATGCCGGCCGAGATGAAGACGAAGGCATAAGCGGATGTACGCCTGGATCTGGCGCAAGCTCCCGGGTGGCCTCTGGAGCCGGCTGACCATGTCGATCGTGATGCTCGCCGCGGTCGGGTCACTGCTCTGGTACGTGATCTTCCCGTGGGCGACACCGCTGCTGCCCTTCGACGACGTGCAGGTCGGCGACACCGGGCAGATCGACCCGAACTCGGTGAACCCGAACTCCGAGGTCTCGCCCGGTACGGTGCCGTCGGCAGGGCCCGACGCGTCCGCGCCCGACGCGATCCCGTACAGCACGACCTCCAACCAGCCGGACTCCGGCGGCCTAGCAGGGGACGACTGACGTGCGCATCCTCGTGATCGACAACTACGACTCGTTCGTTTTCAACCTGGTGCAGTACCTCGGCCAGCTCGGCGCGGAGTGCGAGGTGCGACGCAACGACGAGATCAGCGTCGCCGAGGTGGGCGCCATGGGCGCGGCGGGCATCCTGCTCTCGCCCGGCCCGGGTGAGCCGACCCGCGCCGGAATCATGCTCGACGTGATCAAGACGTACGCCGGAAAGGTCCCGCTCTTCGGGGTGTGCCTGGGTCACCAGGCGATCGGCGCGGCCTTCGGCGCCACGGTGACCAGAGCGCCGGAGCTGCTGCACGGCAAGACCTCGCTGGTCCACCACAACGGCACGGGGGTGCTGGCCGGGCTGCCGGACCCGTTCACCGCGACCCGGTACCACTCGCTCACCGTGCTGGCCGAGACGCTGCCGGACGAGATCGAGGTGACCGGCCGGACCGACTCCGGCGTGGTGATGGCGATGCGGCACCGCACGCTGCCGATCGAGGGTGTGCAGTTCCACCCGGAGTCGGTGCTCACCGAGGGCGGCCACACCATGCTGGCGAACTGGTTGGCCACCTGCGGCCTGCCGTCCGCGCTGGAGAAGGCACCCGCGCTGGCCGCCGAGGTGGAGACCCGCCGCCGCTCGGCGTTCGCCACCGCCTGATCAATCTGCTGCATCCGCCTGCCGCATCCGCCTGCGAAAAAGAGCCGGCCGCCCACGACGGGCGGCCGGCTCTTTCGTGAATCAGAGGGTCAGAGCCCGTCGCCGGTGCCGGTGTCGGTCGGGTCCGGCGAGGGGGACTCGCTCGGGTCGACCGACGGGGCCGCGTCGACCACGCCGAAGCTGATCGTGCTGCCGGCGTCGACCTTGCTCTTGGCCTTCTTGCTCTGGCTGACCACCGTGCCGGCCGGCTTCGTGCCATCGTTCGGCACGATCTGCGCGTTGGGGTTCAGGCCGACGTTCTCCAGCAGCGCCTTCGCGCCGTCCTCGGTCTGGCCGATCAGGTTCGGCACCAGGACGAGCTGATTGTTGGAGACCGTGATGGTGATCGTCGTGTCCGGGTCGACCGTGTCGCCCTCGCTCTCGACATCGAGCACCTGGTTCTTCGGCTCAGCGCTGTCCTTGGTGTCGACAGTGAACTTCAGACCGGCTCTGGTCAGGGCCGCCTCGGCGGCCGCCCTGGTGCCGCCGACCAGGCCGGTCGGGACGGTGACCTTGTCCGGTGCGTTGCAGATCGTGTACGTGACCTGCGTGGTGACCGGGATCTGCGTGCCCTTCTCCGGGGTCTGCAGCTTCACCTCGCTGTTGCAGTCCTCGTCCTGCACCGGCTTGTTCGCCGACGAGTTGGTCAGACCGGCCTTGGTCAGCACGTCCTTCGCGTCGGACTCGGTGAGACCGGTGATGTTCGGCATCGCCACCTGCTGGGGCGCCACCGGGGTGTCGTTGCTCTTGTCCTTGTTCTTGTCCAGCGCCAGCGCGACGCCGAGCACGATCACCACCAGCACACCCAGGCCGGCCAGCGCGGCCCACACCCAGGACTGCTTGTTGTCCGGCGGCCGGCCACCGCCGCCCATGGTGTTCTGGATCGGCCGCTGCATCGTGGTGGCCGCCGCCTGCGGCTGCCACTGGCGCGGGCCGCTGGTCATCGCGACGGTCTCGGCGTCGTTCATCACCGGGGTCGCCAGGACCGGACGCCCGGAGGCCGCGCGCAACGCGTCGGCGCGCATCTCCTGCGAGCTCTGGTACCGGTTCAGCGGGTTCTTCGCCAGCGCCTTCAGCACGATCGCGTCGAGGTCCGGTGAGATCTCCCGGACGATCGAGCTCGGCGCCTTGGGCTCCTCCCGGACGTGCTGATATGCCACGCTCACCGGGCTGTCGCCGACGAACGGCGGGTGCCCGACAAGCAGTTCGAACAGGACACAACCGGCCGCGTACACATCGGACCGGGCGTCGACGGCCTCGCCGCGCGCCTGCTCCGGGGAAAGATATTGAGCCGTGCCGATCACCGCGCTGGTCTGCGTCATCGTGGTCGCACCGCTGGCCAGGGCCCGGGCGATACCGAAGTCCATGACCTTGACCTGGCCGCTCTGCGTGATCATCACGTTGCCGGGCTTGATGTCCCGGTGGATGATCCCGTGCCGGTGGCTGAACTCCAGCGCAGCGCAGATGTCGGCGATGATCTCCAGCGCCCGTCGCGGCTGCAGTCGCTGCTCCTGGGCCAGCTCCTCCTTGAGGGTCTGCCCGTTGACGAACTCCATCACGATGAACGGCTGCTTCTCACCGGCCGGCGAGATCTCCTCGCCGGTGTCGTAGACGGCCACGATGGCCGGGTGGTTCAGCGCGGCCGAGTTCTGCGCCTCGCGGCGGAAGCGCTCCTGGAAGGTCGCGTCCCGGGCCAGGTCGGTACGCAACATCTTGATCGCGACATCGCGGCCGAGGCGGAGGTCACGTCCTCGGTGCACCTCTGCCATGCCGCCATATCCGAGCAGCTCGCCGACCTGGTACCTGCCACCGAGCAGTCGGGCCTGCGCCGTCATAGCGTCTGTCGTCCTTCGTTAGGTCGGATCAGGCCGAGCTGGGGATCGACCTTCAGTAGACGGTACGACGCCACCGAAACCGGGTCGGCGGCCGTGCCCATCCGGAGAATAGCCGCCGAGCTGCTGCGATCACCCAGCGCGCGTTCGGCGCCCTCTTGGCCATTGCCATGTTGATACAGGAACGAGATGACACCGGCGCAGAGCAGGACCAAGAGCGCGAGCACCACCGCGAGCACGATCAACACCTGACGGCCGAACGTGCCCTGCGGCTTGCCCATCGGCATCGGCATCGGTTGCGGCTGCTGCGGGTACCCGTTGTTGTTCGGCGGCCCGGACTGCGGCCGGTAGTGCGGCGGCATCGGCGGCGCCACCGGCGGGGCCGGCGGAGCGGACGGCACCGACGCGGCGCCCCGGTGACCCGAGCCCGAGGTCGGCCGCGGCACCGAGGCGCGAGCCTGCGGGGCCGGGCTGACCGGAGTGGCCCGGATCGGCTGGCTCACCGGCGGCTGCACCGTGGTGGTCAGCGAGGACGCGGCCTGCCGGGCCACGGCCGCCATCGCCGCGGCGCTGGGCCAGCGGGCCGCCGGGTCCTTGGCCAGCGCGCGCTCCACGATGGCGCGGACCGCGGGCGGGATGTCACCCGGCAGCGGGCGAGGCGTCTCCCGGACGTGCTTCATGGCGATCTCGATCGGGGTGGCCCCGTCGAACGGCCGGTGCCCGGAGAGGCACTGGTAGGCCACCACGCCGAGGGCGTACACATCGGAGGCCGGGGTGGCCACGTCGCCGGCGGCCTGCTCCGGCGAGATGTACGACGCGGTGCCGAGCACCGCGCCGGCCACGGTCAGCTGCCCGACCATGGCGGACCGGGCGATGCCGAAGTCGGTCAGCACGAGCGTGCCGTTCGGCCGGACCAGCAGGTTGCCGGGCTTCACGTCGCGGTGCACGATGCCGTTCGCGTGCGCGGCCTGCAGGGCGTCGGCGGCCTGGGCGACGAGCGCCATGGTCCGGGCCGGGGTGAGCCGGCCGACCCGGCTCAGCGTGCGGGACAGCGCGTCGCCCTCGACGTACTCCATCACCAGGAACGCGAGCTGCTGGTCGCTGCCGTAGTCGTAGACGTCGACCACGCCGGGGTGGTTGATGGTCGCCATGGTGCGCGCCTCGCCGCGGAACCGCTCGGCGAAGCCGGGCTCGTCCAGCAGCGCGGGAAGAAGAATCTTGACGGCGACGGTCCGGCCCAGCACGTTGTCCGTGCCTCGCCAGACGTCACCCATGCCACCGCCGGCGATCCGCTCTTCCAAGCGGTAGCGCCCACCGAGCGTGACCCCCGGGCGGATCATGTCAGTTCCCTCCCCCGCCGGCCGCGGCCTTCATGATCAGCCCGGCGATGCGTGCGGCCTCGGCACTCGCGTGGCCGCCGGAAACGTTCTCCAGCATGACGCAGACCGCGGAGACCGGCTCACCCTTGTCGTTGAACGCGAAGCCGACGAACCATCCGTGCGGATCGGCGCCCTCGGCGTTCTGCGCGGTGCCGGTCTTGCCCCCGACGGTATACCCGTCGATCTTCGCGTTCTTGCCGGTGCCGTTCTCGACGACACTGACCATCATGTCCTTGAGCTTCGCGGCGACACCACTGTCGACCGGGCTGCGCAGCTTCTGCGGCGAGGCGCTGTAGATCGTCCGACGGTCCGGGCCGAGCAGCTTCTGCACCAGGTAGGGCCGCATCTGGTCGCCGCCATTGGCCACCGTGGCGGCCATCAGCGCGCCCTGCATCGGCGTGATCCGCACGTCGCGCTGACCGAGCGACGACTGGGCCAGGGCGGCCTTGTCGGTGCTGCCGTCCGGGTTCGCGATGTCACCGGTGTGGCTGGCCGCGACCGCCAGGCCGTCGCCGCTCTCCAGGTCGCCGACCTTGAGGTCTTCCTGCTCGAAGCCGAAGTCCTGCGCGGTCTTCTTGACCTTCTCTGCGCCGAGCTTCACGCCGAGCTTGGCGTACCCGGTGTTGCAGCTCTCGGTCAGCGCTTCCTTCAGCGTGACCTGGCCGTCCGGGCACACCTCGTCCTCGGCGTTGCGGATGGTCGCGCCGCCCTCGCGGTAGACGCTGCCGGCCGGGATCTCGGTGTCGACGCCGTACCCGTTCTGCAGGGCCGCGGCCGAGACGATCACCTTGAACACCGAGCCGGGCGGCAGGGTCTGCGCCAGCGCCCGGTTCAGCAGCGGCTGGTTCTTGTCGGCGTTCAGTTCCTTGTACGCCTTGGCGGCCGCCGCCTTGTCGTGCGTGACCAGCTGGTTCGGGTCGTAACTCGGCATCGAGACGAGCGCCTGGATCGCGCCGGTCTTCGGGTCGATCGCGACCGCCGCGCCCTTGGTCGCGCCCCGCTCGTTGTTGGTCATCTGCTTCCAGGCGACCTCTTGAGCCTTGCTCTTCAACGACAGCATCACGTTGCCGCCACCGGTGTTCTCCCCGGTGAACATGTCGCTGATCCGGTTCGCGAAGAGCTTGTCGCTCTCACCGGAGAGGAAGTCGTTCTCGCTCGCCTCCATACCGGTGGCGAGGTTGCTGACCGGCTTGTATCCGAGGACCGGAGCGTAGATCTCCTTCTTCGGGTAGACCCGGAGGTACTTGAGGGTGTCGTCGGTCGCCCGGCTCTCGGCCAGCGCGGTGCCGCTGTCGGCCTCGATCACGCCGCGGGGGCGCTTGTACTCGTCGACCGTGACCCGCGGGTTCCACACGTTGGTGCGGTACTCGTTGGCCTTGTAGGCCTGCACCCAGTTCAGGTTCGCAAAGATCATCCCGAAGAGGACGAAGAGAACGACGCCGGACTTGCGAAGGGGGGCATTCACGGCTTGATCACCTCCGTCATGGCGCCGTGCAACTGGGTGGGAGCTTTCTTCGGACCGGAGCGATCCGGTCCACCGGCGCCCGTCGCCGGACCCCTCGCCGCGTTCGAGATGCGCAGCAGCATCGCGATGAGCAGCCAGTTCGCCATCAGCGAGGAGCCACCGGCGGAGAGGAACGGCGTGGTCTGACCGGTCAGCGGGATGAGACCGGTGATGCCACCGAGGATGACGAAGACCTGCAAGCCCAGCGTGAACGAGAGCCCGCCGGCGACCAGCTTGCCGAACGAGTCGCGCACACCGAGCGCCGTGCGCAGGCCGCGCATGGCGATGAGCATGTAGCAGACCAGCAGGGCGGAGAGACCGAAGAGGCCGATCTCCTCACCGAGGCCGGCGAAGATGAAGTCGTTCTGCACCTCGGGCACCGACAGCGGCGAGCCGGCACCCGGCCCGGCGCCGAACAGGCCACCGGTGCCCAGCCCGAGCAGGCCCTGCACCAGCTGGTAACTGCCGCCGAGCCGGTTGTACTGCTCCGGGTCGAACGGGTTCAGCCAGACGTCGGCACGGTCGTAGAAGTTGGCGAACGGGCCGCCGACCGACGCGCCGAGCAGGTACGCGATGTAGACGCCGCCGAAGAACAGCAGCAAACCGATGATCAGCCAGCTGGAACGCTCGGTGGCGACGTAGAGCGTCACGATGAACAGGCCGAAGTACAGCAGCGCGGTACCCAGGTCCTTCTCGAAGACCAGGACCAGCAGGCTGAACAGCCACACCGTGACGACCGGGCCGAGGTCGCGGCCGCGTGGGAAGTCGATGCCGAGGAAGCGCTTGCTGGCCAGCGAGAGCACTTCCCGTTTGCGCACCAGGTAATAGGCGAAGAACGTGACGAGCATCAGCTTGGCGAACTCACCCGGCTGGATCGAGACACCGGGCAGCTTGATCCACAGCTTCGCGCCGTTCACCTCGGAGAGGCTGGCGGGCAGCACCGCCGGGATCATCATCAGCACGATGCCGGTCAGGCCGAGCGTGTACGCGTACTTCGAGATGTTCTTGTGGTCGCGGATCAGCAGGAGCAGCACCGAGGCCAGGATCAACGAGATCAGCGTCCAGGCGAGCTGGCGGCCGCCGATCCCGGAGAAGATCCCGGGCGGGCCCTGTTTCTCGTTGAGCGCGTTGGCGATGTCGATGCGGCGCAGGAACGCCACACCGATGCCGTTGATCAGGGCCACCGTGGGCAGCAGGACGGGATCCGCGTACGGAGCCACGTACCGAACCACGATGTGCAGACCGAGGAAGAGGATGCTGAGCAGCGCGGCCGGCACCCAGAAGTTCGGCTGGAGCTCGTCGTACTTGTTCGCTTCCACGGTCGCGCCGAACGCCGCGACGAGCACCATGGCGAAAGCCAGGAGCCCGAGCTCGGCGTTGCGGCGAGTCCTCAATCCCGGGATACGCGACAGCTCACCCGTGGAAGCGGGCGAAGGAGCCGGTACGGCGGGCGCGGTCAAGAAATTCCCCAGACGTTGTAGGCCGTGTTCAGTCGGCGGTCCGGCAACCGACCGTGTCGGCGGCCGAGGACGCACCCTCGGACGGTTGAACGCTCGGCGCGATGGCCGGAGCCGAAGTCACAGTGGGCGGAACCGAAGTCGCGGTGACCGGCGCCGAAGTCG
The DNA here is from genome assembly GCF_001509495.1 of Actinoplanes awajinensis subsp. mycoplanecinus. Classification (NCBI taxonomy): domain Bacteria; kingdom Bacillati; phylum Actinomycetota; class Actinomycetes; order Micromonosporales; family Micromonosporaceae; genus Actinoplanes; species Actinoplanes awajinensis. The sequence goes on from NZ_LLZH01000306.1 coordinate 76,998, forward strand.
CGGTACTCGCCGCCGGGCGAGCCGACGCCGAAGCCGACGGTGCGGCGCTGGAGACGGAGCAGACCGGCTTGAGGTTGGAGCCGTCCTCGCTGGTCAGCTCGGTGAGCACGCTGCGCGCGTCATGCTGGCTCTCGGCGTGGATGCCCTGCTTGACCCGCTCCTGAGCGACCGAGGTCAGGTCGTCCAGGCGGACCGTGCTGGTCTCGCTCACCGTGGAGAGGTCGAGCCCGGCGATCTGACCCGGCACACCCTGGAAAATGGCAAGCTGACCACTATCGGTCGCGCCGACGTAATACTGGTCTTGGGTGTACTGCCAGCCGGCCCAGAGTCCGCCGCCCAGCACGCCGAGCAGCAGCAGGACCAGCAGCGTCGTGCGGACCGGGTGACCGGCCGGCTCGGGCTCGCGGTCGTACCCGTCGCTCTCCGGCTGGGCCGGGCGCGGCGGTGGCTGCTTGAGCGCGGCCGCCCGGGACGCCGGGGTGGAACTGTCCGCCACGGTGGTGTTGCCCCGGTCGAGCGAGGCCGCGCCGCCGACGATCGGCGCCTGCTCGACGATGTCCGCGTCGGTCAGGTCGGCGATCACCACGGTGATGTTGTCCGGGCCGCCGCCCCGCAGCGCGAGCTGGATCAGCCGCTCGACGCAGGCCTTCGGGTCGGCGATCTCCTGCATGGTCTGGCCGATCGTCTCGGCGCTGACCACGCCGGACAAGCCGTCGCTGCAGATCATGTACCGATCGCCCTTGAGCACCTGGCGGACCGAGTACTCCGGGTCGATGTCCCGGCCGTCGAGCGCCCGGGTGAGCAGCGACCGCTGCGGGTGGCTGCTCGCCTCCTCCGGGCTGACCCGGCCCTCGTCGACGAGCATCTGGACGTAGGTGTCGTCCTTGGTGATCTGCGCGAACTCGCCCTTGCGGAGCAGGTAGGCACGCGAGTCACCGATGTGCACCATGCCGAACTTGCTGCCGGTGAAGAGCACCGCGGTCAGCGTGGTGCCCATCCCCTCCATCTGAGGGTTGGCGTCGACCGTGTCACGCAGCTGCTGGTTGGCGGTGCCGACGGCATGCCGCAGCGCGTCGACCAGGGCGTCACCCGGGACGTCGTCGTCGAGTGGCGCCATGGCGGCGATAACGATGTTGGAAGCGACGTCACCGGCGGCCATGCCGCCCATCCCGTCCGCGACAGCAAGAAGCCGCGGCCCGGCGTAGACGGAGTCCTGGTTCAGGTCTCGGATCAGACCGCGGTCGCTCTGAGCGGCATAGCGCAGGGTCAGGGTCATGGCCGCAACTCGAGAGAAGTGCGTCCGATACGGATCGGGACGCCAAGGGGGACGGGGGTGGGTCCGGAGACCTTACCGCGATCAAGGTAAGTGCCGTTGGTCGAGCCGAGGTCCTCTACGAACCACTGGCCGTCCCGAGGCACCAGCCGGGCATGCCGGGCCGACGCGAAGTCATCGGTGATGACCAACGTGGAATCCTCGGCGCGCCCGATCGTGATCGGAGCCTCACCGAGGGTGATCCGCGTGCCGGCCAAGTTGCCGGCGGTCACCACCAGTTGCCGTGCCGCCTTACCGCGTTTCGCCTTTGCCGGCCGACCCGGAAGCACCATGCCACCCACCCCCCGAGGGCTGGCGACGATGCTCTTAGACCGGGAACCCGCGAAGAGGTCCCGCCGGATCACCCCGACCACCGTGAACACGAAGATCCACAGGAGGATCAGGAACCCGAACCGGGCAACGGTGAGGACAAATTCGGGCAAGGCCGCTAGCCGTCCACTCGGAAGGTGAGCGTGGTCGTACCGAGCTGGATCATGTCGCCCGGGTTCAGCGCCACGGCCGAGACGCGCTGGCCGTTCACCATCGTCCCGTTCGTCGAGCCGAGGTCGGTCAGCACCACCTGGTTGCCGTCATAGTCCAGCCGGGCGTGCCGGCGCGAGATGCCGACATCCGGCAGGCGCAGGTTCGCCTGGTCGCCACGACCGATCACGGTCGAGCCCATCTGCAACGGGTAGGTCCGCCCGTCTCCGGAGACCAGGCCCACGCTGCGCGGAGCACCGTGACCGCCGCCGCCGTGCGGCGGGTAGCCGCCACCGTGCTGCTGGTCATAGGGCGAGTACTGCGGGCCGGCGTCGTACGCCGGCTGCTGCACCGGTGCGACTTCGCCGCCGGTGTAGACCTCCGCGGTGACCCGGAACATGCCGGTGTCCAGTCCGTCGCCGCGCTCGATCTCGACGATCACGTCGCCGTAGACCGTCCACGCCTGCTCGCCGATGAACTCGGCCTGCGACTGCGCCAGCTCCTGCGCCAGGGCAGCCGCATACGGCGCCAGACGCCCGTGGTCGTAGGGCGACAGGTCGATCACGTAGCGGTTGGGCACGAGGGTGCGGCCACCGGCGAGAATGGCCTTGTGTGCCTCGGCCTCCCGCTGCATGGCATTCAGGATCTCCACTGGGTGCACGACACCCTTGAACACCTTCGCGAAGGCCCCCTCGACAAGGCCTTCCAATCGCTTCTCAAAGCGCTGCAGCACGCTCACCGGCTCCTCCTCGGGTCCCGAGGACATGATGGTATCCGGCCGCTGCTTGCGCATCTGCTGCCCAAGAGCTGCCGGCACTTCTGACCCTCGTATGGCGCTCCGCGACGCCGTGCTAATGTTTCCTCCGTCGCGGGGCGATATCAACTTGCTTGGTAGCGCCTTCGATAACTACGAGCGACAGCGTAGTCTGTTGCACGTAGTAACCTGAAGCAGGCCCGCAAGGCCGGTTTCAGCGGTCACCGGGGTCCGTTATATGATCCTAGAGACCAAGTCACATGGGGATGTGGCGGAATGGCAGACGCGCACGGTTCAGGTCCGTGTGTCCGAAAGGACGTGGGGGTTCAACTCCCCCCATCCCCACGAGTCACCGAGGCGCCGTTTGTCCGCAGAAAGCGCGGACCAACGGCGCCTCGTCATATCTGCTCCGGAGGCCGAGCCCCCGGAAGCCCCGCATCACGGTGATTGCGGCGGGTGGCGAGGGTCACCGTTGGCCTTGGGTTGCTCGGGCTCGCCCTTCGGGCTTCGCCACCTTCCTTTGTTTGTACGAAGGTAAAGCTCGGTCACGGGTCACGGGTCTCTCGTCTTTCAGGTCGGCGCGTTTCGGGGATGCCCCGGGGTGGTCCTGCGCGGTTGGGTTTATGGGGTGCGGCGGTAAGCTCGCCCGCCTGTGAGTGGAAGTTTCGTCTGAGCGTGGGGTGTGGTCGTGGCCGCTGTGCCTGCTGAGGTTCACCAGAAGAAGCGCAACGTGCTGGGGGTCCTGGTGGACGCGACCGACTATGCGTCGGCCACCGGACAGATCCTGGCCGCCGCGCGGGAGGGCCGGCCCTACGCGGTCACCGCCCTGGCCGTGCACGGCGTGATGACCGGAGTCCAGGATCGGGCGCACGAGGCCCGGCTGAACTCCTTCGACCTGGTGACCCCGGACGGGCAGCCGGTGCGCTGGGCGCTCAACCTGCTGCACGGCGCCGGGCTGACCGACCGGGTCTACGGCCCGACCCTGACCCTCAAGGTGGTCGAGCAGGCCGCGGCCGAGGGGCTGCCGATCTACCTGTACGGCTCGACCCAGCCGACCCTGGACCGGCTGGTGCCGGCCCTGCTCGAGATGTTCCCGGCCCTGAAGATCGCAGGGGTGGAGGCGTCCAAGTTCCGCAGCGCGCTGCCTGGCGAGGAGCTGGAGATCGCGGAGCGGATCAAGTCGTCCGGCGCCCGGATCGTGCTCGTCGGCCTGGGCTGCCCGCGGCAGGAGGTCTTCACCTACGCGATGCGTCCGCATCTGGACATGCCGCTGCTCGCCGTCGGCGCGGCCTTCGACTACCACGCCGGCCTGCTGAAGAACCCGCCCGCGTGGATGCAGAAGTACGCGCTGGAATGGCTGTGGCGACTCGGCCTGGAGCCGAAGCGCCTGTGGAAGCGGTACATCCTGCTGAACCCGGCGTACCTGACCCGGCTGGCCGCGCAGAAGTCCGGCCTCTGGAAAGCGACCCCGGCCGTACCGACCGGCGAGACGGTGCACAGCTTCGCGGTCTGAGTTTCAGATCATCCGCGCTTTCGGGCACGGATGATCTATTGGGACGGAAGTGCCATCCGGCAACCGACAGTGGGTCGTAGGTCACACTGGGGAGCGCCGGTTTGTCCACTTAGGCCGCACCACCTGGCACTCTGCGGATGCTCGCCAGGACACAGCGTCACCGGGCTACCCCTACGGGTGGGCGCTGGGGGCAAATCCCGGTTTCCTGACGTGCGCGCAGGGTGAACGCTGTCGATGTGAACACCGCTGTGGACGTGATTCTGATCGGCACTCTCGCCGCCGTCTGGCTGACCGCCGGGCTGCTGGCCGACGGGCTCCCGACGGCCGGCACCGCGCTTCTGATGCGGCGGCGGGCTCGCCTGCTCGCCGTCCTGGTCGCCACCGGGGCGGCGGTGTTCATCGCGGTACCGGTGGCCACCGCTCTCACCCCGGGCACCTCGTCGGCGCCCCTGGCCGCGCTGCTCCCCGTCGTGCCGGCACTGATCGTGCTGACCCTGGGCGTGCGCAAGCTGGGCTGGGTGCGCCGCGGGGCGGGCGCTTTCGCGACCGCCCCACTCGCTCCGGTGCCACCCGCCCTGCGGGCCGCCGCGGCGCATCCACTGATCGCCGCCCCGCTGCAGATCACCGGCCTGGCCGCGATCGTCGCCCTGCCGATCGCCGCCGGGGTGGTCGACCTGCCCGGCCGCGGCGTGCCCAGCACCACCGGCTTCGCCGGCCTCGTCGCCGTGGCACTGATCCTGCTGGCCGTCGCGGTCATCGCGATCGGCATCCGCGCCGCCCTGCGCCACAGCCGGCTGGCCCCGCTGGTGATGGCCCCCCTGGACCGCGCACGCCAGCGCGTCCGCGCCGGCGTGCGGTGACGCTTGGACCGTGCCCCGCGTGCATGGGCTCAGATCTGCCTCTTGGCTTCTTGAACGTAGAGAAGCTCCAGGATGGAGCGGGCGGCCTCGAACCAGCGGTCCAGCCAGTCGGACTGCGGGAGGGTGCCACGATCCGGCAGCTCCAGGAGCAGGCCGCGCAGCAGCGGGTGGTCCGCCATCGAGAGGTTCGCCGGCGCGTCGTCGCTCCAGGCCGAGGCGGAGAAGACCGGCTCGGTCAGACCCTGCAGGTCCAGGGAGGGCAGCTTGGTCGCCCGGTCCAGAGAGCTGGTCGGGTCGATGTCGTGCAACCGCGACTCGAGACTGTGCGAGCGGGCTTCGAGACTGTGCGACCGCGACTCGAGGCTGTGTGACCGCGGCTCGATGCTGTGTGACCGCGACTCGATGCTGTGCGAGCGGGCCTCGATGCTGTGCGACCGTCCGGGCGACCGGGTCGGCAGACCCGAGCTCGCCCGCGACAGCAGCTCGCCGTCGGTGTAGTCCCCGTTCAGTGCCTCACGCCGACCCTGCCGGTATGCGCTCACGCCCCCGCTGAACCGGTCCTGCGCCGTCGACGAACCGCTACTGAGGTTCTCCGAACCAATCGTCATCTTTATGCCTTGCCTCGTTGAAGATCCGCCCCGGCCCGATCAGCGCAGTCCGGTCCGCGCTTGGAACATTCAACGAGGCGCGTCGCACCTGGCGACGGTAAAAACGGGCAAATAGCCCTGGCCGACACGTCGGTGCAGGTCAACGCGTCGGCCCGGAAAGCACGACAAAAGATCGAACCGCGGTTCAGAGGTCGAACTCGCCGTCCTTGGCACCACCGACGAAGGCATCCCATTCGGCCTGAGTGAAGATCAGCGCCGGCCCGGACGTGTTCTTGGAGTCACGCACCGCGATGGCGTCACCGACGAACGCCACCTCGACACAGTTGTCGCTGTCCGCGCCGCTGCGGGCGCTCTTGAACCACTTCGCGTCGCTCAGATCGACTCGGAGACCTTTGACCTGGAATTCCACGATCGCTCCTCACCTCGGGGGTACCGATCCCGGCGGATTTCACCATGCACCGCCGACGGATCGATGAGACCGTTCTGAATCCAGTAACGACCCTGTGTGCGACGAGTCGCGGGGGTCTTCCGTTCGGGTTAGTTCGATCGGACAGGTTGGATCCCGGCAGCTCAGCGGCTTTTAGCCAGTGATTGTCAGCGTTTTATGGTTAATGTCCGAAATGATCTGAGGATTGTGGATCATGCGGTGATATCCGCCCAGATCGCCGTCACCTGCGTAACCTCCGTGATCACGGAGCGACGTGCCATGATCACAAAGAATCACCAAAGAAGGACATGCAACTTGCATCGACGACACTGGTGGTGCAATCTTTCCGTACGGCTTGCATCACGCAACGTTCTTAGGTGATGTGGCCAAGTCCGACGAAACACCCGAAACAAACGTCCGACATGGGGCGCCGAGCCACCAGGAGTCCCACTTGGACTTCCCCCCGAGACCTGGGTGGCGGGATCGGCGATGGTGACGTTCTGCAACCACCTTCGATGATTGGCATTGTCGAAGGCTTGCAAAGGTGCATGAGCCGGGCAGACTGGTGCATCTGTGTCACAAGTCAATCCAGCTAGTCCATCAGGCAAAGAGTCTCAGGGCAGGAGATGACGTGCTTCTTCCTCGGTCCGGTGATGTCATCCACGTGACTAAGGCGGCGAGTGTCCAATTCGCATCACCGATGCTCTTCCGGGTCATCCGGGTCCATGACTGGCCGACGTACGAAGGCTGGGTCTGGCTCGACGGCTACGAGCTCAACTCGGCCGGTGACGCCGTCGAACGACGCTCCATCTTCGTACAGGTCAGCGGCCTGCGGCCGGTCGGGAAGGCTCCCGATCCACGAGCCCGCAACGCCCGTCAGCCGGCCACGCGTCCGAACGTGGCACCCGCTCGGTCGGTTCGTACCCACCGCTGAGCCAACCCGACGACGAGGGCTTTCTCAGTCCTCGCCGGGCCCGGCGGAGGCGCCACCGGCTGGCGCCGTCGTCGTCGAGGCCGGTTCGCCGGTCTGCTCGGCCGCGACGACGAGGGTGATCCGGGTGTCCGGCGGGACCAGCTGGCCCTCGACCGGATCGCTGTCGATCACGGTGCCCGGTTCCGCGTCACTGACTCGATAGATCACCCGATAGCCCAGGCCGGTGCGGTCCAGGGCGGCTTTCGCGTCGGCCAGCGGCATCCCGCGCAACGCCGGCACGGCCGCCTCGGTCGAGGTCGGTTCGGTGGTCGGCACCGTGCTGACCGGCGGTTCCGTGGTCGGTGCGGTGGTCGGCGGGGTGGTCTCCGCGGTCTGCGTGGTCGTGGTCTGCGCCGGAGTCGGCTGCGGTGTATCCACCTCCGCGCCGGAGTTCTGCACGATCACATAGATTCCGTACGCGAGCAGAGCCACGAGTGTCAGCCCCACGATGCCGAACACGATCGGCATCCACCAGCGGCCGGGCGGTTCCTCCTCGGGCGCGATCGTGGCCCAGTCACCACCGGTGGCCGCGGCCTGCTCCGGTCGTGGCGCGCGCACCGCCGCGCGGCCGGTCCACGCACTGTCGTCGGCACCGCGCGGATCCGGATCCCAGTCGCCGGCCGCCGCCATCGGACGGGTCTCCGCGGCGCTGGTGTCCCCCGATCGGGGCCCGCCGGACGGTTGATTCCGCGACGCCTGCGGCACCTCGGCGACGGTGTCGTCCACGGCCGGCATCGGACGGGTCTCGTCCGGCCGCGGCTCCTGGCCGTCCCGGCCCGGCTGGCGCTCGTCCGGCATCTCCGTTCCCTCCGCTCCGTGCACCCACGATCGTCGCAGCGTCAACGTATCGAATCTTGGGCCCGACCGGGGAGATCCGCACCCGAGGAGGCTTGGAGGTCCGGCCCGGACGGGTATTTCGCGGACATCGGCAACGGCCAGTACAGTGCCCCGCATGGCCGAGAAGGGCTGGACAGCACAGGCCGGCGCGGCGGCCGGAATCGCCGCCGGCGCGGGCGCCGCACAACTGGGTCTCGGCTACGGCCTCGGCGTCATCGAGTGGCCGGTCACCGTGACCGCATCGGACAGCACCTGGTTGAACAGCCTCGGCTGGGCCACCTGGATCACCGCGAGCGCGACAGTGCTGGGCGCGGTGCTCGCCGGTCGGCTGCGCGACGACCGCCCCGGGCGCTGGCGTGCCCTCTGGCGGTTCGCCCTGTCCGCTTCGGCGGCGCTGGGCGCGCTGGTCTCGGTCGCGCTCGTCGCGCTGCCGGCCCGCTCCGCCGTCCGCACCGACACCCTGTCCCCGCAGCTGGTGGCCGTCGGGTACGCCCTGATCGGCCTGTTCGCCGGGGTGGTGGTGGCGTTCTGGGCGGTCTCCTCCGGCCCGGTCGCGGCGAACCTCCTCGGCACCGCCGCCTGGCTCTGGGCGCTGGCCGTCGCCGGTGTCGTCGCCGAGCTGATCAGCGGGCGTGACTTCGCGACGTACCTGACCAGCTGGCAGTTCGCCGAGTCGCAGAGCCCGGTCCGGTACGGCGGGATCTACTGGCCCAGCGCCGCGCTCACCCTCGTCGCCGCGTTCGTGATCGGGCTGGCGATGGCCTGGCCGGCCGCCCGTCGTGGTCAGCTCGGGCTGGGCGCCGCGACGTCCGGCGCCGTCGGGCCGCTGCTCGTCGCGATCTCGTTCCTGTCCTTGGCGCCGCTGCTGACCGAGGCGGCCGGGCCGCTCCAGTCGGCCTATCTGATCGCGCCGTACGCGGTGCTCGCCGGCCTGGCCGGGTCGGCACTGACCGTCTCCATCGGTCAGGCGCGTCGCAAGCGCCTGGCCCGGAACTCGCCGGACGGTCCGGATGGTCCGCTGCCGGTGCCCGCGCTCGGTGCCGCACCGGCGGGTTCCGCACCGTCTTCCGGAGCGCCGTCGGCCGAGGGCGCCGCGGTTGGCGTGGCCAGGCCGACCGGGCGGGTCTCGCCGCGCCCGGCCACCGCGCCGGTCCCGCACACTCCGCCGGCCGGGCCGTCTCCCTCGGCACCGTCTCCCTCGTCGCCTTCTTCCTCGTTGTTCGCCGCGGAAAGTTCGAAGTCGCCGGCCACCGTAGGAAGTTCCGTGTCGACGCGGAAGGCGCCAACCGTCGTGGAAAGCTCGACGTCGGCCCGGAAGACGCCGACACCCGTGGAAACTTCCGCGCTGGCGCGGAAGACGCCGACACCCGTGGAGAGTTCCACGCCGGCTCGGAAGACGCCGACGCCCGTGGACAGCTCCGCACTCGCGCGGAAGACACCACCGGTCGTGGAAAGCTCCGCGTTGTCGCGGAACATGCCGACGGCCGCCGAGAGTTCGGCGGAGACCGAGGCGGCGGGGGAGAGCCCGGTGGAAGCGGCGGCACCTCGGCGGCGCTGGCTCTTCGGCCGGCGTCAGCCGGTGGAGGCCACACCGGAACCCACGGTCGAAACCACCGAGCCGGAGCCTTCGGGCCGGAGCCGCAAGCCCCGGGCCAGCAAGAACGAACCCGCCGTCACGGGATCAACCGCGACGGCATCGGCCGCCACCGGATCGGCCGCGACCGGATCGGCCGCCACGGGATCGACCGCGACCGGATCGGCCGCGGAAAAGGCGGCCGCAGGAAAGGCGAGCGCCGACAAGCCGGCCGCGGCGAAGCCGACCGGCGAGCGACCGACGGCGAAGCCGGCAGCCCGACCAGCCGCGCGACCCGCGGACAAACCGGCACCGACGCCGACCCCGCCGCCGGCTGACGAGGGCTTCGGCGACTCCGAGCTCGCCGCCGCGGCCCGGCCCAGCAAGAACGCCGCCGCCAAGCGAGCCGCGATCCGCAAGGATGCCGCGAACCGTTCCACGATCACCCCGCCGCCGGCCAACCCGACGGTCGCCCGGATCAACCCCAAGGACTAGGCGCTGTCCTGCTGATCAAGCGGGCTGCGGCGTGGCCCAGCCGGCGCGCCTGACGGCGTCCGCCACCCCGGACCTGCTGTTTGATCGGTAGAACAGGCCCGGGCCCGATCGCGTGGCGCACGCCGGACCGCAGCGCCTGACGCCGTCCGCCACCACCCGGGCCTGCTTGATCGGTAAGACAGGCCCTGGCCCGGGCGCGTGGCACGCCGGACCGCGGTGAGCGCGTCACGCGACACCCGGCTAGCTCGGCCAGGTGTGCACCGGCTCGTTGAGGTGCTGCAGGTCGAGATAGCGCAGGGTCATCTCGCGCAGCGCGGTGCCCCGGTTCCGGCCCCGGTCCTCGGCTGACCGCACCGCGGCGGTCTGCCAGGTCGCCCCGTTCCGGCCGGTCCGGCAGCGGCCCTCGATGATCCCGAGCAGCCGATCACGCTCGGCCGGGTGCACCCCGAACCGGTCCAGGCCCTCGTAGGCCAGCGGCAGCAGCGTGTCCTGGACCAACTCGGTGACACCCACCTCGCCCAGCCCCGGCCAGCACATCGTGGCGTCCAGTCCGTCCCGGGCGCCGGATCGGAAGTTCGCGGCCGCGGTGGCGAACTCGAGCCGTGACCAGATCGGCCGCTCACTCTCGGCCAGCCGACGTATGACTCCGAAGTAGAACGCCGCGTTGGCCAGCAGATCCACCACGGTCGGCCCGGATGGGAGCACCCGGTTCTCCACCCGCAGGTGTGGTCGCCCGTCCATCACGTCGTACACCGGGCGGTTCCATCGGTAGACGGTGCCGTTGTGCAGGCACAGCTCGTGCAGCCGCGGTATGCCGCCGCCGGCACGGACGGCCACCGGATCCTCCTCGCTGAGCAACGGCAGCAGCGGCGGGAAGAACCGGACGTTCTCCTCGAACAGGTCGAAGACCGAGGTGATCCAGCGCTCGCCGAACCACACCCGCGGGCGTACGCCCTGTGCCTTGAACTCGTCCGGGCGGGTGTCGGTGGCCTGCTCGAACAACGCGATCCGGGTCTCCGCCCAGAGCCGGCGCCCGTGCAGGAACGGCGAGTTCGCACCGAGGGCGACCTGCGCGCCGGCCACCGCCTGTGACGCGTTCCAGTACCTGGCGAACTCCTCCGGCGGCACCTGCAGGTGGAACTGGCAGCTGGTGCAGGCCGCCTCGGGCACGATCGTGCCGCTCGCGCTGCGCAACCGTTCCACGCCGCGGATGTCGACCGGGAAGTGCTCGCCCCGGGCCGCGACGATCTCGTCGTTCAGGGCACGGAACCGCTCGTTGTCCGACAGGTTCGCCAGGACCAGGTGCTCGGGTGTCAGGGTGGGCAGCATGCCGATCAGGGCGAGGCGGCTGTCGGCCTTCCCGGCGCGCTCCCCGGCCGTACGCAAAGCTTCTGAAATGTCTTTTTCGAACGCGCCAAAACCGTCCGGAGCGATCTTTCGAGGCGGCGCGTTGAACTCGATGTTGAAGCGCCCCAGCTCGGGCTGGAACCGCGAATCGCCCAGGTCGGCCAGCAACTCGGCGTTGCGCATCACCGGCTCGCCGTCCGCGTCGACCAGGTTGATCTCGATCTCCAGTCCGGTCATACCGGTGCCGGTGTCGAACACGTCGGCATCAAGCAGCCCGTCCAGAACGTCCAGGCATCGATGCACCTTGCGCCGATAGCGGATCCGATCCTCAGGCGCGAAGACCGATTTCGCCAGATCTTTGCCCATGTGCCCTCCCATGACGGTCAGGGACGAACGGACGTCGATCACCACATTGTGAACAGACGGATACTGTCGGTCCACCTTCGCAGACCGAGACGAGTACCGCCAGACGAGTCGAGGCGCCACCGGTAACCGGTGACGCCTCGACTGTGGACTACGCGGAAGATCAGGCCTGCAGGATGGCTTCGCCCTCGATCTCGATCTTGACCTTCTTGCCGATCATCACGCCGCCGGTCTCCAGGGCCATGTTGTAGGTCAGGCCCCAGTCCTCGCGGTCGATCTCGGTGGTCGCGCTGAAACCGAAGAGGTGCTGGCCATACGGGCTGGTGGTGGCGCCCTCGAACTCGACGACCAGCTCGACCGGCTTGGTCACGCCCTTGATGGTGAGCTCACCGTCGAGGACGAACTCGGTGCCGGCGTGCGACTTCACACCGGTGCTGCGGAACTCGATGGTCGGGTACTTCTCGGCCTCGAAGAAGTCACCGGTGCGCAGGTGGTTGTCACGGTCGACGTTGCCGGTCGCCACGCTGGCCGTGGTGATCGACGCGGTCACCGAGGACTCCAGCGGGTTCTCCGCGACGGTGATGGTCGCGGTGGCCTCGGAGAACTGCCCGCGGACCTTGCTGACCATGAGGTGCTTCACGACGAAGCCGACCCGCTTGTGCGCCGCGTCCAGCTCGTAGGTGCCGGCGGCCGGGATCTGCAGACCTTCGAACTCACGAGTACTGACGGTCATGACTTGTCCTTTTCTCGAAGCGTGCGGTGCGGGATGCTTGTCTGACGGAGCAACTATATGCTGAGCAATATTCCCTGTGTCAAGTGCCTGTTAGAGTCGACAGGGTGAACACCGATCTGGACGACCCTCGCCTCACCGCGGTCGGCCTGCTTGCCGAGGCCCACACGGGTCTGATGAACCGCCTCGCCACACAGTTCGAACAACACCGGCTCTCCTCCGTCGAGTTCGAGGTGCTGACGCGTCTCGCCCGTTCGCCCGGCGACCGTCTGCGCATGACCGATCTCGCCGGGCAGACCACCCTCTCCACCAGCGGCGTCACCCGGGTCGTCGACCGGATGGAACGCGACGGCCTGGTCCGCCGGGAGGCCTGCCCGAGCGATCGGCGCAGCTCCTACGCGGTGATCACCGAGGCCGGCCAGGACCGGCTCGCCCAGGTCCTGCCGGGTCATCTGGAGCTGGTCCAGCGCTGGTATGTCGGCCTGCTCCCGGAGGGCCGGCTCGACGACCTGCTCGACTCCCTCCGGACGATCCGGGACGCGGTCAACCCGTGCGCCACCGCGGGAAGTGCAGAAACGGTCACACAGGCCTGATCAGGGCCATCGCGATCAGCGTCGTGGCGACCGGCAGAACCACCGGCAGAACGGACGAATTCCGTGGTCGGCGGGCGACGCCGGACTACTGTGGCGGCCCAGGGGGACGCGGCGCGATCGAGGCGACGAACGGGGCTTTCGGGGGAGTCTTCGTTCGCGTCGCGTACGGGCGCGGTGTAGCTGCGACGGGCGTCGCGTGGGGGGCACGAAAGACGCCGGTTGCGCACGCCGCGCCCGACCTCCCGGCTACGGCGCCAGGTCCGGGACGACGTGGTCGGCCAGGTGATCGGCGATGTCGAGGAGCAGGCGGTCATACCGCTTCCGGGCATCCTCCAACTCTCCCGCAGCGGCGGCCTCTCCGGTGGCAAAATCGCGGACTGCGGCGGGCAGCCGGAACCGGACCACGTCGTCGCCACTCACGGTGAGCAGGCCCAACGCGATCAGCCGGTCCAGCATGTGCACCACGTCGACGCGATCGTCGTCCGATGTGTCCAGCAGTGCCTCGCCCAGCCCTCGCGACCAGCGGTGCCGGAACACCGACCACACGCGCAGCGCCCGCTGCTCGACGGGCGACAGCAGCCGGTAGCTCTCGGCCACCACGGCACGCAGCGGCGTCACCGGCTCGGCGTAGTAGGTAAGGATCTCCGACACGGACAGCACCCGGCCGCGGGCCGCGGCCAGCTCGATCGCCAGCGGAAGGCCGCCGAGCCGACGGACCAGCGCCGCGAGCGGCGCGATCTCATGCGGTGCCAGGCGGGTGCGGCGCACCCGGCCCAGCCGCTCCAGGAAGAGACCCACTGCGGGGTACGGGATCAGCTCGTCGACCGTTTCCGCCTGCGGCATCGGCGGCGGGGCGGCCAGCGGAGCGACCAGCTGAATCAGTTCGCCGTGCTCACCTGCTCGGCGGGCGGTGGCCAGGAAGCGCAGCCGGGGTATCTGCTCCAGCAACGTCGCGAGCACCTCGGCGACGACCTCCGGCGCCCGGTCCACCCCGTCCACGAGCAGCAGCGCGGGCCGATCGCCGAGATGACCGGCCAGCAGCTCGGGAGCGGTCGCGCCGAAGCCGATCGCCACTCCGTCCAGCAGCTCGCCGGCCGTGGCGTCGTCGGGCACCACAACCGCGGCCACCCCGCCCGGATACCCGCCGGCCAGCCGGTGCGCGGCGGCCATCGCGAGACTGCTCTTGCCCACCCCGGCAACACCGACCAGGGTCACCCCGCGCGACCCGCCGGCGGTGGTGGTGCTCGACCCACCGTCGGCAGAAAGCCGGGCGAGGATCCCGGCAAGATCAGCGTCCCGGCCGATCAGCTCGTCGGTGGGCGGTGTCCGCAGGAACGGGGTCGGCGCGGAATGCACGGACACGCCGGTCAGCGCGGAGTCCACCGGCACCTCGTCGGCCGGGCGGCCCCGGGCGGCGGCCAGGAAAGCGGCCTGTTCAGAACCGGACAGACCCAACGCCTGAGCCAGCAGCTCGGCGGTCGTCCGCTGCGGCCGGGAGGCACGGCCGTGCTCCAGGTCACGGACCGTGCGGACGCCGATCGCGGCGCGCGCGGCCAACTCCTCCTGGGTCAGGCCGGCCCGTCGCCGGTGATCGCGCAGCACGGCGCCGAACCCGTGCCGGGGACGCTGATCGGACGCCATGCTGCGAAACTAGGCACACTGATCGATCCGAGTGAACCCGGAAGCCCGTTTTGTCGACAAGTGGACTCCGAGTATCAACCGTCGATCTACAGCCCGAGACCGCGAGCGATCAGCATCCGCTGCACCTCGGACGTACCCTCGCCGACCTCGAGGATCTTGGCGTCGCGGTAGAAGCGGCCGACTGCCGACTCGTTCATGAAGCCGTACCCGCCGTGCACCTGGGTGGCGTACCGGCTGTTCTCCATGGCGGCGTTGCTGGCGTTCAGCTTGGCGATCGCGGCGTACCGCTTGAAGTCGTCGCCGGCCAGCATCCGGGCGGCCGCGTCGTAGTAGCCGAGGCGGGCCACGTGCGCGCGCAGGTCCATGTCCGCGATCAGGAACTGGACGGCCTGGTTGTCGCCGATCGGGTGGCCGAACGCGGTGCGCTGCTTCGCGTACGACACCGACTCGTCGACACAGCCCTGCGCCAGGCCGACGGAGAGCGCGGCGATCGCGATCCGGCCCTCGTCGAGGATCCGCAGGAACTGGGCGAACCCACGGCCCCGCTCACCGAGCAGGTTCTCGGCCGGGACCCGGACGTCGTCGAACGAGAGCTCGTGGGTGTCCGACGCGCACCAGCCGACCTTGGAGTAGCCCGGCGCCACCGTGAAGCCGGGAGTACCGGACGGCACGATGATCGTGGAGAGCTCCTTGCTGCCGTCCGGCTTGATCCCGGTGACCGCGGTGACCGTGACCAGCACCGTGATGTCGGTGCCGGAGTTGGTGATGAACGCCTTGGTCCCGTTGATCACCCACTCGCCGGTCGACTCGTCGAGCACCGCGCGGGTGGTGGTGCCGGCCGCGTCCGAGCCACAGCCGGGCTCGGTGAGACCGAAAGCGGCAAGCGCCTCACCGCTGAGCAGCTGCGGGAGCCACTGCTTGCGCTGGGCCTCGGTGCCGTACCGGAAGATCGGCATGGCGCCGAGGGAGACCGCCGCCTCCAGTGTGATGGCGACCGAACTGTCCACTCTGGCCAGCTCTTCCAGGACGAGACAGAGCGCGAAGTAGTCGCCGCCCATGCCGCCGTACTCCTCCGGGAAGGGCAGGCCGAACAGGCCCATGGCGCCCATCTGACGGATCACATCGTACGGAAAAGTCTTGTTTTCATAATGTTCGGCGATCACCGGCGCCACCTGCTCGCGAGCGAACTGCCGAACGCTGTCCCGAAGGTCTGTCAGCTCGTCGCCGAGCCGGAAATCCACCATTACCGGACACCTGTCCCTAGACCGGAGTGACGCCGTGGCGGCGACGGGAGAACGAGCGGTCCTTGCCACGCGCGGCGGAGAAGCGCCGGATCAGCTCGGCCCGCAGATCGCCCGGTTCCACCACGGCGTCCACGACGAGTTCGCTGGCCAGGCGCATGATGTCGATGTCGCGCTCATACTCGGCGCGGCGCTCGGCGACGAAGGCGGCCCGGGCGTCCGGGTCCTCGATCGCCGCGATCTTGTTGGCGTACACCGCGTTGACCGCGGCCTCGGCGCCCATTACCGCGATCTTCGCGGTGGGCAGGGCGATGGTGGCGTCCGGCTCGAATCCCGGACCGGCCATCGCGTAGAGCCCGGCGCCGTACGCCTTACGCACCACCACGCAGATCTTCGGCACCGTGGCCTCGGAGATCGCGGTGATCATTTTGGCGCCGTGCCGGATGATGCCCTGCTTCTCCACCGCGGAACCGACCATGAAACCGGGCACGTCGGTGAGGAACAGCAGCGGGATGTTGAAGGCGTCGCAGAGCTGCACGAACCGGCTCGCCTTGTCGGCCGAGTCGACGAAGAGCACGCCGCCCTTGAACATCGAGTTGTTGCCGAGGACGCCGATCACCTGGCCGTCCAGCCGGGCGAAGCCGACGGTCAGCTCGCGCGCCCAGAGCGCCTGGATCTCGAAGAACGAGTTCTCGTCGACCAGGCCCTTGACGTACTTCCGCATGTCGAACGCCTGGCGCTCGCTGGCCGGGACCAGTGCCGCGAGATCGGCACCGAACGGACCGGCGACCGCCGCCGCGGGCGGCTGCTGCGTCCAGTTGGACGGAACGTACGACAGGTAGGTGCGCACCACGTCGAGCGCCTCGCGCTCGGTCTTGCACAGGAAGTGCCCGACGCCCGACTCGGCGCAGTGCACCCGGGCACCGCCCATCGCCTCGAGCGTGGTCTTCTCCCCGGTGACCATCTCGACCATGCGGTCGGATCCCAGGTACATGCTGGCGTTGCCCTCGACCATGGCGACCACGTCGCAGAAGGCCGGGATGTAGGCGCCACCCGCGGCGGACGGCCCGAACAGCGCACAGATCTGCGGAATGGCGCCGGAGGCACGGACCTGGGTGTGGAAGATCTTGCCGGCGCCGCGACGGCCGGGGAAGAGGTCGACCTGGTCGGTGATCCGCGCGCCGGCCGAGTCGACCAGGTAGACCATCGGGATGCTGAGCTGGTACGCCCGCTCGATGATCCGGACGATCTTCTCCACCGTGCGGGCACCCCAGGAGCCGGCCTTGACCGTGGAGTCGTTCGCCATCACGCACACGTCGCGGCCGTCGATCCGGGCGACTCCGGTGATCACACCATCGGCGGGCAGTCCGTCGGCCAGACTGTTGGCGTAGATCCCGTCCTCGACGAACGAACCCTCGTCGGCCAGGAGCGCGATCCGTTCACGGGCGAAGAGCTTGCCTTTCGCCGCGTTAGCGGCGTGGTACCGCTCCGCGCCACCGGCCAGCACACGCTTGCGGACCTGCGCCAGCGCGTCACTGTCCATGGATGCACTCCCCGCTCGAGACCCTTGACGACCGTCAGGGTTAACGATCGTTAGGCTATCCCAGAACGTGGACCGGCGGCAACGATGAACGGGAGCCCCGCCGATGCTGGGGCTCCCGTTCACGCGTCACCGCGCCGAAGGATCAGTGTCAGCGCAGGCTGTCGAGCAGGTCGAGCCCGCCCAGGCTGCCGGTCAGGTTGCTGACCGACGCCGACTCGACGGTCTTGCGGCCACCGGTCTTGTCGCCGTACTTGTCGTCCTTGACGTCGCCGTAGCCCTTGTCACCCTTGTCGCCCTTGACGTCGCCGTAGCCCTTGTCGCCCTTGACGTCGCCGGTGTCGGTGTCGTCAACGTCGTCGCCGTAGCCGTTGTCGTCGTCGTTCACGTCGACCGGGGTCTTGTTGCTGTAGCCCTTGTCGTCGTTGACTGCGGCCGGCTTCTCACCCTTGTAGCCGTTGTCGCCGCGGACGCCGCCCTTGTCGCCCTTGTCCTTGCAGGTGCAGTTCTTGTCGCCCTTGACGTGGCCGTGGCCGTGACCCTTGGCCGGCTTGACCCAGTGGCCACCGTCGTCACCGATGCGGTTCACGCAGACCGCCGACGCGCTGGACGCGCCGAACAGACCACCGAACGAGTTGCCGCAGACGTTGATCGGGGCGATGATCGGCGCCGCGAACTGCGTGCCGTTCAGGAAGCCGATGCTGCCGAAGCTGCTCTGGTTGATGCCGCTGTCCCAGCCGTGGCCCCACGGGTCCCGGCCGGCGCCGTGGCCCCACGAACCGCGGTCGTTGCCGTGGCCCCAGTGGTTGCCGCCGTTGTTGCCGTGACCCCAGCCGCCCTGGCTGCCGCCGTTGCACTGGCCGCACTGGCCGGCCTGGCCACTGTGGCCGCTCTGGCCGCCGCTGACCTGCGCCATCCGGCCGGTGGCACCGATGAAGTTGCCACAGGTGGCCTGCGCCGAGGAGATCCCGAAGATCGAGGTCGAGTTGCCGCACTGGTTGATCGGGATGGTGATCGGCACGGCGATCTGGGTGCCGTTCAGGAAGCCGACGTTGCCGCCGGACGACTGGCTGATCCCGCCGCCGTGGCCACCCTGGGCGACCTGGCCACCCTCGATCCGGTTGACCCCGCCACCCTGGGCCGAGCTGATCCCGAACAGGCTGTCCGCGTTGCCGTTCATGTTCACCGGCACGGTGACCGGCACGGCGATCTGGGTGCCGTTCAGGAAGCCGACGTTGCCGCCGGAAGCCTGGTTGATCCCGCTGCCGCCCTTGCGGTACGAGCCCTCGGCGACCCGGTTGACGCCGGTGCCGGAGGCCTTCGAGATGCCGCCCAGCGCGAGGGCGTTGCCGTTCATGTTCATCGGGGCGTTGACCGGCATCGCGAACTGCGTGCCGTTCAGCGCGCCGAGGTTGGTGGACGTGATCTGGGTGATCCCGTCCTGGCCGGCGCCGGACGAGCCGAGACCGGCCTGTGCGGCGGCCGGGGCGAGCAGCAGGGCACCGGCAGCCATGATCCCGACGCTCAACGTCTTACGAACCCACGTCTTCTTCATGAGAAAAGTGATGCCTTTCAAAAATGGTCAGCAAGGGTTTTCCGCGTATTCAATTAGCTGGTTCCAGAACATCGATTTTGGGCGCAGCGGTGCCCTGGCTCGATTTCTCCGGCCTCTTCTGGAGGCGTGACGGCGCGGTGCCGTGATGGTCGCTCCTCAGGCCCCACACGATTCGCCGCTTGTACGCAAACGGTTCGGGAATCGTCGGGCCCGGTCGAGACGGCTGCGTGAGACGCACCGCCGAGGCCATCACCGGTCAGGTGGCGCTAGTCAGGTGAGACGGTCGGCGCCTCGGCGTCATGCCGCCGGGCGTCAACATCGGGTGCGACCGGACAGCGGTGGCAGGCCACCGGGCCGTTCACGATCCCGCCCGGAAGAACGGCTGACGAGCCGCTCTCCGTGGATGCTCCCGGCCCACCGGCCGGGACACCGCTGACTGCCCCGAGGTTCATCCGCGCAGGCGCGGGTCCGTCGCCGTCGGGCACGGTCTCCCGGATCGCCACCGACGCAACCGGCCGGGCGGCCGGGGCATGCCGATGGGCGTGTGACCGGGAGTGGGCCTTGGCGCGCCGGACCGGTGAATGACCGGCCGGGGCACGCGAGACCCGGATGCTGCTGCGTGCAGCCGCACCGCCGGTACCGCTCGCAGCCGGGTGTTCCGGCAGCTCAGCAGCGATCCGTTCGGTCACGGCGTCGGCCACGAGGGCCTTCGGTACGCCGGCCGGCACAACCGTCACCGGCACGGCATCAGGCGTGTCGCTCTCCGGCTCGGCCCGTTCCTGGTCGTCCGCATCTCCGCCACTGGTACGCAGCGGCGCGGTCGCCGGTCGCCGGACCTCGTCGAAGAGCTCCACGTCGATCGCAGGCTCGTCCTCGTCCACCGTCTCGGGCGGCACTCCGTCCGAGCCGGTCGGGAAGGTGAGAACGCGTTGGGTCTCAGGTACGGACTCCAGCGGCTGGACGGCCGCCTTCAGGAGTTCGCTCACCACGTATTCGTTTCCGGTCGCCGGCTCCGCATCGTCCGACATGGTCCCGAACTGGAAGCCGGAGTCCGGCTCACTGTCGGGTCCCGCGGCGTATGCGGCGGCGCCGGTGAGCAGCCAGGCCGCCCCGGCCAGGCCACTGATGACGAGTGCACGCAGGGCCCACCGGGATCCGGTGCGTCCGGCGCGGCGCTCCGTCCGCCGCTCCGCCCCCTGGCTGTGGGGCGGCATGAGCGGGGAGCTGGCGGGGGCGTCCGGCACGAAGCGGGACGCCGTGCGCGGCTTGCGCTCGACCCTCCAGCCCGGCATCGGATCCACCCCTCGTCGTCGGCCTTGTGGCGCTATCAGATCCATTTAGTACGGATCAGTTCCTCTTAGTGAGGAACAGGCGATATCGGCCACTCGGTATTGGTAACGACGTGAGCTCGCGGAAAGTCACGCGACCAAATCAGAAATATGATCGCGGGAAACGGGCCGGAGAATCACACGAGACGGGTACGCGGTCCGGCCCGGAGAACCCCGGACGTAAGGCGACGGCCGACCAGACGTTCGGCCAGTTCGGCGGTCGCTATCAACCGATCCAGATCTATTCCGGTGTCGTAGCCCATGTCGTGCAGCATGTGCACCACCTCTTCGGTGGCCACGTTGCCGGACGCTCCGGGCGCGTACGGACACCCGCCCAGCCCGCCGGCACTGGCGTCGAACTCGACGATCCCGAGCTCCAGCGCGGTCACGATGTTGGCCAGTCCGGTACCCCGGGTGTCGTGGAAGTGCAGCAGGTCCGGTCGTACCTCGGAGAGCAGGTCGCGGACCCGGCGCGGTGTCGCCATCCCGGTGGTGTCGCCGAACGCGATGCGGTCCGCGCCGTCGGCGCGGACCCGGGCCACGATCTCCGCCACCCGCGTCGGTGAGATGTCCCCCTCGAACGGACAGCCGAAGCTCGTCGCGACGATCACCTCGAGCGTCGCGCCGGCCGCGTGCACCAGCGGGATCAGCCCGGCGATGTCGTCGAGCGACTCGTCGGTGGTCCGGTTGAGGTTGCGCCGGTTGTGGGTGTCGCTGGCCGAGACCACCACCTCGATCTCGCGCAGTCCGGCGGCCAGGGCCCGCTGCGCGCCCCGGGTGTTCGGGATCAGCGCGGAGTACCGCACGTCCGGGTTCCGGGTGATCCGCGACCAGACCTCGTCCGCGTCGGCCATCTGCGGGATCGCCTTGGGGTGTACGAACGAGACCGCCTCGATCCGCCGCACACCGGTGCCGCTCAGCGCGTCGATCAGCTCGACCTTGCCGTCGGCCGGGATCGGGTCCTCGTTCTGCAGGCCGTCGCGCGGCGCGACCTCACGAATGCTGATGAACGTCACGGCTCACCTCACACCCTTACGCATCCGGGAGACGATCGCGGTGTCGTAGTCGCCGGAGAGGAACTCGTCGTTCTCCAGCAGCTCGGCGAAGAACGGCAGGTTGTTCTTCGGTCCGACGATCTCGAAACCGGCCACCGCGGCACGGGCCTTGGCCAGCGCATCCTCGCGGTCCGTACCGAAAATGATCAGCTTGGCCATCAGCGAGTCGTAGTGCGGGGTGACAGTGGTGCCCTCGGCGTAGCCGGAGTCCACCCGGACGCCCTCGCCGGTCGGCTCCACCCACGTCGCGACCTTGCCGGGGCCGGGAAGGAATCGCTTCGGGTCCTCGGCGTTGATCCGCAGCTCGATCGCGTGGCCCGATTTGTCGTTACTGACGACGACGTCCTCGCCGCTGGCGATCCGCAGCTGCAGCTCGACCAGGTCGATGCCGTGGATCAGCTCGGTGATCGGGTGCTCGACCTGCAGCCGGGTGTTCATCTCCAGGAAGAAGAACTCGCCGGTGGCCGGGTCGAGCAGGCACTCGACGGTGCCCGCGTTGCGGTAGCCGACCGCCTCGCCCGCCTTGACCGCGGCGCTCAGGATCCGCTCGCGCAACTCCGGGCCGACCGCCGGGGACGGTGCCTCCTCGACCAGCTTCTGGTTGCGGCGCTGCACCGAGCACTCCCGTTCGGACAGTGCGATCACCCGGCCGTCGGCCAGGCCGAGGATCTGCACCTCGACGTGCCGCACCCGGGGGAAATACCGCTCCAGCAGCACCGATCCGTCGCCGAACATCCGCTCGGCGAACGCCTGCACCTTGCCGAACTCGGTACGCAGGGCGGCCTCGTCGGCGGCGACGCCCATGCCCATCCCGCCACCGCCGGCCGCCGCCTTCACCATCACCGGGTAACCGATCTCCCCGACCGCCGCGACCGCGGCGTCGACGTCGGCCACCGGCTCGGCCGTGCCGGGCGCGACCGGCACGCCGGCCGCCGCCATCAGATTGCGAGCATTGATCTTGTCGCCCATCGCGGTGATCGCGTCAGCGCCGGGTCCGACCCACACCAGGCCGCTTGATGCGACGGTACGGGCGAAAGCCGCGTTCTCACTCAGGAAGCCGTAGCCGGGATGGATCGCCTGCGCACCGGTCGCCTTGGCGGCAGCCAGCACGGCCTCCACGTTGCGATAGCTCTGCGCCGGGTTGGCCGGGCCGATGCAGACGGCTTCGTCGGCCTCGGTGACGAACGGCAGGTCGGCGTCGACGTCGGAGTGCACCGCGATGGTGCGGATGTTCAGGCGTTTTGCCGTGCGGATGATCCGGCGGGCGATCTCGCCCCGGTTGGCAACGAGCAGCGACTCGATCATGAGGCTCCCTGGATGGCGGTTTGCCGACCGGCCCTGTGGGGCTGGTCGGTGTTCCGTGGCCGGCAGGGTGACCGGTGGGCCTCCCGCAGGCCGGTGTCGTTCCTATCCTCTGTTCTACCTGCAGTTCTTGCTGCGTTTCGGCGGGCTTTCAGCGGCCGGTCAGGGCGTGCAGGGTGGCGTCGCGCAGCAGGTCGGCCCGCCGTCGGCGCTCCACCTCGCCGCCCAGGAACGGCGTCGAGTTCATCAGGCCGAACGCGGCGTGCGCCAGCACCCGCGCCTCGGCCGCCTCCAGCTCCGGGCGCAGCAGGGTGAGCACACCCACCCACTCCTCCACATAGAGCCGCTGCAACCGGCGGATCTGCCGGCGTGGCTCCTCCGGCAACCGGTCCAGCTCGTGCAGGTGCAGGGCGATCACGGCCGGGTTGGCCAGCGCGAACTCGACGTGGAAGTCGATGAGGTCGGTGAGCGCCGCCTCGGCCTCGGCCGGGTGGCGGGCGACGCGTTCCCGGCCGCCCTCCAGCAGGCTGTCGCTGACCGGGATCAGCGCGGCGACCAGCATCGCCTCCTTGCCGGCGAAGTGGTGATACAACGCCGGGCCGGTGACGCCGGCCGCCGAGCCGATGTCGTCCATGGAGACCCCGTGATAGCCGCGGGACGCGAAGAGTCCGACCGCGATCTCGAGGATTTCATCGCGGCGCGACCGCCGCCGAGGCGCCGGCGGGGTCGTCCGGTTCCGCTGATCTACCGTCGTCACGACGCAACTCTAACCCGCTGTCAAGGGTTCGCTTAACGGTCGTTCAGCCGATCGACTTCTGCCCGGGCCTCGTCGTACAACTCCCCGGCGTCCGCATCCTCCGGATTCCGGGCCCGGACCGGCGACAACAGGGCCACCGCGCCGGCCGCGTCCCCGCCGGCGAGCAGGGCCCGCGCCTGCAGGGTGGTCACCCGATCGGCGTCGTCGTCCGCACCGATCAGGCGCAGCCGCTCGGGGGCGCCGGCCAGATGCGTGGTGGCGTCGGCGTGCCGGCCGCGCCGCAGGAACATGCTGCCCACCTCGAACGCGAAGATCGACCGACCCCACTGCACGGCGGGCTCGTCCGCGAGCTCCACCGGGAGTTCCGCGTACCGGCGGGCTACCAGGTCGATCAGTTCCTCCGCCTCGGCGACCTGGTCGGCGTAGTTCAGCGCCATCAGCCGGCGGCGCAGCACCCGCAGCTCGCCGGCCGGATCGCCGGCCTCGCGCAGCGACGCGGCCGCGGCCCGGAAGGTTCCCGCCGCCTCGGCGTCCCGGTCCAGTTTGTAGAGCAGGTCACCGGCCTCCTCAGCGATCTGGCCCCGCCCGGCCGGATTGTCGGCCAGCAGCTCGATCAACTCCCGGTACAGCTCCAGGGCACGGCCGGTGTCGTCAAGATCACGGTAGATCCCGGCCAGCAGGAACCGGGTGTCGTTGGCCGGCTCGACGAGGCCCAGCCGCTCGAACCCGAGCAGCGCCTCCTCGGCCACCTCGGCCGCCTCCGGCAGCCGCTCGGCCAGCCGGTACGCCTGCGCCAGATCCTGCCGGGCGAACGTGCCGGGCTGGTCCAGCTCCTGCTCGGCGCAGACCGCGACCGCCTCGACCAGGTCGTCGATCGCGTCACCGGGCCGGGCGAGGGCCATCAGCGCCCGCCCGCGCAGCATGTGACCGACCAGCTCGGCGCCGGGCACCCCGGTCGTCAGCGACTCGGTCATCGCGGTCACCACCTCGGCCGGGTCCTCGGCGAGCTGGCCGTAGAACGTCGCCGCCTCGGCGCTGGACCGGGCCGGGCCGTGCTCCCGGTAGAAGTCCCAGGCCTCCCGGGCTGCCGCGCGGGCCTCGTCGGTGCGCTGCGCCGCGCCCCGGTTACGCGCCCGGAGCAGGGCGTGGTGTGCCAGCCGGCGGGGCTCACCGTGCGCGACGGCGTGCTGGTCGGCCCGGTCGCCGGCGTCGTTCGCCTCGGTAAGCAGATCCAGCGCGAAGTACATCGTGGACATCCGCAGCCAGGCGGTCGCCCGGTCCCGGTCCGTGCCGTGCGCGTCCTGGTGCGCGACGTCGGCGCGGATCACGGCCAGCACCTCGTCGGGGTCACCGAGCCCGGCCCGGCTGCGCTCCATCGCGATCCGGGCCCGCAGGCCGCTGACCTTGCCGGGCTCGCCGGTCTGCTCGAACGCCGCGGCCGCCTTCTCCCAGGCCGCGATGGTGTCCGCGTGCTCGTCGCCGGGAAGCTGGATGCCGCGGAACGTCCAGAACCGGCCGGCCAGCCGCGGGTCGGCGGGCTCCGGGAAACGGGCCCGGTACGCGTCGAGCACCAGCCCGAACGCGACCTGGTCGTCCTGCTCCAGGTGCTTCTCGGCCAGGTCGAGCAGCTCCGGCTCGGTGCCCTCGGCGGGGATCTCCACCGGCGGCTCGGCGGGCTGCGGCTGCTTCGCCACGACGGCGGGGGAGCGGCGGGCCGAGGGGGACAGCGGCACGTCGACGCCGTACGGCTGCTCGGCCATCGCCGCGGTGATCATCTCGCTCTGGTGGGTGGTGCCGTTGCGGGTGTCGAACCGGGCGGCCAGCTCGGTCGCGAACGTGGTCAGCTCGCCGGCCAGCGCCTCCGCGGTGACGTCGGGTCGCCCGCTGCGGCGGATCAGGGTGTCCCCGTGACCGATAACGGTCACCCGGCGCAGCAGCGTGACGGCGGCCGCCGCGAAGTTCATCCCGGCGGCCGGCGACGGCGCTCGGTCCAGCCAGTCGATGTGCCGCTGCAGGATCTCCAGGCCACGGGCCTCGTTGCCGGTGCGGGCGCAGAACCGGATGTGCTCGCCGATCGCCCACAGGTCGGCCAGGTTTCCGCGCTGGCCCAGGTAGGAGCGGCGGTGCGCGTCCGCCGCGTCGTCCAGGCGGCCGGCTTTCAGGTACGACACCATCAGCTCGCCGAGGATGCCGTGCGGTTGCTCGACACAGGACAGATGCCCGGTCAGCACCGGGGCGGCCAGCTCCACCGCGTCGGCGTGCCGGCCGCGCTGGTTCAGGTACTCCACCTGGGTGTTCGGGTCACAGCCGGCGCAGTCGGAGAGCGAGTTGCGGGGCGCGGCCTTCCACTTCTCGTACCACTCGTCAGCGGCGGCCGTGTCGCCGATGTGGTTGGCGACGATGTAGCGGTGCTTGTAGACGGGCTGCAGGCCATGGCCGCTCTCGCGGTACCGCCGCTCCATGTCCTCGAGCACCGAATACGTCCGGGCCAGCGGCACCTCGGGAAACTCGGTGAGCGCGTTGACCATCGTCTTGAACAGCCACAACAGGTTGTGTGACCAGTTCCGGTGGTAGTCCTGCGGGTTCCGGTCGAAGTCGCTGACACACCAGGAGAAGGTGGCGAACGCCTTCACCGACTCGCCGCCGTAGATGTACGCGTTCGTCGCGAACA
Organism: Actinoplanes awajinensis subsp. mycoplanecinus; assembly: GCF_001509495.1. Taxonomy (NCBI): domain Bacteria; kingdom Bacillati; phylum Actinomycetota; class Actinomycetes; order Micromonosporales; family Micromonosporaceae; genus Actinoplanes; species Actinoplanes awajinensis. The sequence continues at coordinate 102,953 of NZ_LLZH01000306.1, forward strand.
ACCGGGTGTAGAACGCCAGTGCCGGGTCACCGGCACCGTCGACCTGCCGCAGCACCTGCTCGGCCAGCGCGATCTGCGCCGCGCCGTACGGAAGGTCCTCGGCCTCGCTCAGCACCGCCCACAGCTCGTCGGACGTCTTCACCGGGTCTCCTCCTCGGGAACGGCCCGGTCCAGCAGGCCCAGGAACGATGTGGTCAGCAGGGCCGCGTCGGCCGGCCGGATCGGATGGTGGCCGAGCAGCAGGGCCTGGCCGTAGAGCGACTCGACGGCGAGGGCGGCGAGCTCGGGGTCGCCGATCGCGGCCACCCGGCGGATCAACGGGTTGCGGTGGTTCAGGACCAGCTGCGGCCGGTCGTTCGGCACGGTCTGCGCGAGCGCGTCGAGCACCCCGCCCCACAGATCGTCGGCCTGGTCACGGCTGGTGGTGAACTCGTCGTGGAACGCCGCGGCGCGGCTCACCAGATAGAGCGCGGGGAGGGTGACCGGGTCGAAGACGCGGACCACCACCTCGCAGCCGAGCCGGTCCAGGCGGCGCTGGGCGGTCGACAGGAACGGGCGCAGGCGCAGCTCGGTCGCCGCGTCGACGGCGGTGAACCGGGTGGTCAGATCGGTCGGGTCGAGGCGCTCGACGCGGATCTCCGGGTCGCTGGCGGCCAGGCGCTCGATCAGGTCGGCGTCGTAGACGTACCCGCCGTTGATCAGGCCGATGTCCTGGGCGGCGGCGACCGCGGCGAGCTGGCGGAACTCGTCGGCGGTGGCGGCGTACCGGAGCACGCCGAACCGGGCCCGGAAGTCGGCGAGGGTCAGCTCGCCCATGTTGGTCTGCATCGGGTACCACTGCTCGACCAGGCGCAGCATCTCGTCGTCGTGCAGGGCCAGCGCCTTCACACCCAGGTGATGGATCTGCAGGAACTGGGCGAGCCGGTGCGGGTCGGTCGTGGCGAGCCGGACCAGCCAGCCGCGCAGCTGGTCGGCGATCGCGTCGCGGGTCTCGGCCAGCATGCCGTCGTCGTAGAGCGCCTCGCGGCTCGCGGTCGGGCGCAGCTCGGTGCTGTCCACGACACAGCGGGCGAAGAACGCCCAGTCCGGGAGCAGACCCTCCACGTTCTCGGAGAGCAGCATGCGCTTGAGGTAGACCCGGTGGCCGCCCCGGCTGGCCGGGTTGACCGGGGTGGGCAGCACGAACGCGGCGCCGGTCAGGCCGGAGCCGGGCACGTTCAGCTCGATCACGTCGAACGGGCGGAAGCCGAGTGTGGCCTGCGAATACTCACTCCGCTCCTGGGGTGCGAGGGCCCAGGGGAGTGCGCCGGTGGTGACCCGGCGGCCGTCGACGGTCACCTCGACCGGCAGCAGCGAGCCGTAGAGCTCGGCGAGCTCGGTCACTGTCGCGCCGGTCAGGTAGTGCTCGGCGCCGCGGCGCGGGGTCAGGGTGACCGTGGTGCCCGGCTCCCGCTCGGCACCGGGTCGCACGTCGTAACGCCCGTCGGAATACCCGGTCCAGAGCACCGGGGCGGACCCCTCGCGCCGGGTGTGCACCACGATCTCGTCGGCGACCAGGAAGCAGGAGAGCAGCCCGATACCGAACTGGCCGAGGAACTCGTGGCGGGCGAACCCCAGCTCGTCGCGTTTCGAGCTGCGGCCGATGGTGGCGAGCAACTCGTGCACCTGCGCCTCGGTCAGCCCGATGCCGTTATCGGTGATCCGCAGCGTCGCACCGGTGACGATCTCGACCCGGCCGGCGTGCCCGGCCCCGACCGCGGTGATCGCATCGACGGCGTTCTGCAGCAGCTCGCGGACGTAGACGCGGGGGCTCGCGTAGAGGTGGTGGCTGAGCAGGTCGACGATGCCCCGTAGATCGACCTGGAAGGTGTTGCTCACGGCGTCGCACGGTACCGGGTCCGTCCGACAAAAACGGGTCTTTATCGAGGTTCCGCAACGTTGCGCCCCGCGCCGCCGGCCGATCCCGGCCCGGCAGGCCTTTCACCCGGCGGTCTGCCGCCGCCGGCAGACCGCTCGCCCAGCAGCCCGCCGCCACTGGCAGATCGCTCGCCCAGCAGCTCGCCGCCGTCGGCAGATCGCTCGCCCGGCAGCCCGCCGCCGCCGGCAGGTCGGTCGGCCGGCGGCCGGTCGGTGCTTCGGTGGGGGACCGCGGCGACCCCCGTTTGATCCGGCTGGATCGGCCGCCGCGGTCACCGTGGTCCGGTTCGCACCACCTCCCGGTTGGCCGTCAGGAGCACGGCCAGCAGCAGCACGAACGCCACCGGCCAGACCTGCTGCGGCGCGGTCCAGCCGCCGGGCGCCGGCACCCGCCACGGCGAGTGGTCCCCGGTGAAGAACAGCGACACCACGAGCGCGATCCCCTGCGCCGCCGGGCCGAGCAGCGCGGAGCCCGACGTGTTCCGGTAGCGCGCCCCTACGGCCGCGAACGTCACCGAGACCAGCCCGCAGACCGCCGCTTGGAGGATCACGAGCCCGTGTGACCAGGTCACCTCGGGGCCGGCAAGCCGGCCGACCGCACCGTGGAGACCGGCCCACAGCAGCACCGCCGGAAACAGCAACAACCCGAGCCGCAGCCACTGCCGGCGCCACCGCGGGACCGGCGTGACCACTGTGGAGGCCATCAGGTCCGGCAGGGCGAATCCGGCGGCCGCGCCCAGCACCGCGGCCGCGAACCGCAGCCCGAACAGCACCACGGCCGGCGACGGGTCCTCCCGCAGCACGGGGAACTGCACCACGACGGCGAGCACAGCGGCCGCCACGAACGGTGGCCATGGCACGGCCCGGGCCAGGTGGGGGAGCAGCAGCCGGGTCACCGGCAGACTCCGGCGTCCTCGCTGGGCGGGCCGGACTCGGGCTCGGTGACCGGCGCGGCCGGGATCGGCGGCGGAGTGGTCGTCACACCGAGACCGGCCAGCGCGGTCCCGGCCGGGTCGAGCACCGCCGCCCAGTGCGCCTGCAGATATGCGGTGACCTCGCTGGACGGCCTGGCCAGCAGGGTCGCCACGGCCTGCAGGTCGGCGGGCCCCTGTCGCACCCGGGGGAGCCCCAGCTCACCACGGGCGACGCGTGCGGCCCCGTCCGGCTGGGTCAGCGCGAGCAGCCAGAGCCCGACGACGGTGCGGTGCTGGCCGGCGGCGTCACAGCTGCCCCACATGAAGGCATCCTCGCGCTTGGCCAGCCCGACCGCGGCGGAGGCCCACGACCGCGCCATCCCGGTCCGCGAGTTCGCGGCCCAAGGTCCGATCCGGCCCCAGGACGTCGAGGTGACGATCTCCGGCCGGCCGGGCACCATCGGCTCCCCGCTGTCCGAATTGTCGAGCTGGCGGACCGCCGGTCTCGCCGCGGCCGCCGGGAGCAGCGCCGCGACGGGCTCGACCGCCGCACGCCACAGACCTGTCCAACGGCCGAAGCCGGGCAGTGCGCAGTATCGGACATCCGCATAGGTCCGGCAGTCCAGCGCCGCGATCACGGCCGACTGCGGCTCCTCCGCCGCGTAGATGTTCCTCTCCCGCTCCGCGTAGATGGCGTCGTCCTCGGCGACCTTCCGCTGCAACGCGACACCGGTGATCAGCAGCGCGACGGTCAGGAGCACCGCCGACGACTTCGTCCGGGCCCGCCAGGAGATCAGCGCGACGACGGCGGCGAGGATCCCGCACAGGTAGACCAGGTGCCACTCGGTGGGGCGATCCCCGCCGAGCGACCACGGGCGCCCCGGCACCGGCCAGCTCTGACCGAGATAACCCCCCGAACTTGTCGAGATGGCGAGCGACAGGAAGAGGGCCACCACGATCCCGGCCACCGCCAGTGGCCCGGCCGCGACGGCCGGAAACGACCGCCCCACCACGGCGCCCACGGCGGCGCCGATCGGCGGCAGAATCACCACGACCAGGACGGCCCACGGGTCGAAGCGGCCCACCGGCCAGGACGGCAGCAGGATCAGCAGCTGCAGGGCGTAGACGATCGCGCCGGTCAGGGCCGCGATCGGCACCGTGACGAGCAGACCCAGCCCGCGGCGCGCGGCGGTGACCGGCAGGCTCCGGAAGCTCTCGCCAGCGCCGGCCCGGTGGTCCCGGCCGGCCGCCAGGTGCGCGGCGATCAGCAACGCGGCGCCCAGGACGAGGGCGCTCATCCCGGAGTTCTCGATGAAGCCGTCCCACTGCGGCATGCTGGTCCAGGACCAGGCGACACCCAGGCCGACGGCGAGCACCACACCGCCCCAGAGGAACGGGCTGCGCAGGAAGTGCCGCGCCTCCACCCGGGCCAGGGCGGCCACCGACACCCGGCCGGACGGCACGGCCCGGAGAAGCGGCTCATCGATCGTCACGGTCATCGGATCACCCCGGGAGCCGTCGTCGCTCCGGCCGCATCGGGTGCGGCCGTGCCGGCCGTCGTCACCGCGCTTGTCGCCGTGCCGGCCGTCGTCACCGCGCCTGTCGCCGTGCCGGCCGTCGTCACCGCGCCTGTCGCCGCTCCGGCTGTCGTCGCCTCGGAGCCCAGGAGCAGCAGGTATCCGTCCTCGATGGACGGCCGGACTGCCTCGCCGCCCTCCGGCTGCCGGCCGAAAATCCGGTACAGGCCGTCGGCATTTCGCCAATACGCCGCATTTCCCCGCGGCGGCTCCGCAGAGAGCCACACCTGTCCCTCGGCCACTCCGGCCAGGTCCCGCGGGCTGCCGTCGAAGATCACCCGGCCGCGCCGCATCACCACCACCCGCTCGCACAGCGCGCCGACATCCTCGGTCTGGTGGGTGGAGAGCAGCACCGTCCGGTGCTCACCGATCCGGGAAACCAGTGCCCGGAACAGCATCCGCTGCTCGGGGTCGAGCCCCACCGTCGGCTCGTCCAGGATCACCAGCTCGGGCTCGCCGAGCAGCGCCTGTGCCAGGCCGAGCCGCTGCCGCATGCCGCCGGAGAGCTTGCGCACCTTGGTCTTCGCCCGGTCGGTCAGCTCGACCTCCTCGAGCACCCGCCGCACCTCGGCCCGGCGCGCACCGGTGTCGGTGATCTCCTTCAGCACCGCGACGTAGTCCAGCAGGTCATACGCCGTGAAGTTCGGATACAGCCCCGGGTTCTGCGGGAGGTAGCCGATCCGGCGGCGCACCTCGACCCGCTCGTGCTGCACCGCCGGGTCGAACCCGTGCACCCGCAGCGAGCCGGTGTCCGGCGCGAGCGCGGTGGCCAGGCAGCGCAGCAGCGTGCTCTTGCCGGCCCCGTTCGGCCCCAGCAGTCCGGTCACCCCGGTGCCGATCTCCAGGTCGACGGCGTCGAGGGCGGTCGTGGCTCCGTAGCGCTTGCCAAGTCCGCGGATGCTGACGGTGGTCATCGGCTCTCTCCCGGGTCGAACCGGCGGCGACGCCGGATCAGGACGATGGCGGCCAGCGCCGCGGCCAGCGAATAGCTGAGCTGGGCGGCGGGGCCGAAGACGAGTGGCACGGCGGGCTCGTGCCGGAACCCGGTCACGCCGAGCACCCCGGCGAGCCAGAGCCCGCCGAGCGTGCCGGCGGCGAGCGGCAGCGGGACGGAGGTGGCCAGTGCCAGCGTCCCGGTGCAGAGCAGCAGGGCGGGCAGCAGCCAGGCCGCCGCATACCACCCGGCGGCGGGCAACAGCAGCGCCGCGAACCCGGCCGTCGCCACGGCGGCGCCGATGACCGCGGTGGCCCGCCAGAGCACCAGGGCCGGTCCGGCCGCCGGCGCGGTCCCGGTAATCTCGTACATCGGGTCGGCGGGCGGACCGTAGGCCCCGGAGACCGCGACGACCGGCAGGATCGGCGCGACGACCAGGAAGAGCAGACCGGCCCGATCGGTGCCGTCCCGGCTGAACACGGCGGCGAGCACGGCGAGGCCGAGGACCGCCGCGGTCGCGAGCAGCCATGACCAGCGCAGCGCCGGGGTGGCGGTGAGCAGCCGGACCCGGTGCTCGGGCAGGCCGAGCCGGGTCAGCAGCCGCTGCGCCGGGCCGACCCGGGGTGCGTGGACGGCGTCGTAGATGATCGCCCAGTTGCCGGTCGTCCAGGCCACGTCGACGTGCACCCGGGAGCGGCAGTGCGGACAGGCCAGCATGTGCGCCTCCACCGCCATCACCCGGCCGGTGTCGAGGTCACCGCGGTCGTATCGATCGAGCAGGTCCTGGTCGAGATGCCAGTCGGTCATGTCAGCAGCTCCCTCAACCGCGCACGGGCGCGCATCAGCCGGGTCTTCGCGGTGCCCTCCGGAATGCCGAGGAGCGCGGCCGCCTCGCGGACGGTCAGCCCGTCGAGCGCGGTCGCCTCGATCAGGCTGCGCAGCTCGGGGGAGAGGCGGTTGAGCGCCGGGCCCAGGGCGCCGTGCTCGACGCCGAGCAGCACCAGCTCCTCGGCGGACGGGGTGACCAGGACGTCGGCCGGTGGCTCCTCGGCGGGGCCGCTCAGCCAGCGGTGGGCCGGGCCGCGCAGGGTGGAGACCAGGCGGCGGATCGCGATGGTCCAGATCCAGGCCGCGGCGTCCGAGCCGGTCGCGGTGTATCGCCGGGCGTCGCGCCAGACCGCGACGAAGGTGTCCTGGATCGCGGCGTCGACCACGTCGGGGTCGGCGCAGCGCCGGCGCAGGCGGGCCCGGAGCCACGGCGCGTGCCGGTGATGCAGCAGCCGCAGCGCGGCGGTCTGCCCGGCCGCGACGGCGCGCAGCAGCTCGGCGTCGCTGCTCTGCTCACCGACCGGGTCCACCGGCGGCTGTGGTTTCCTTCGCACTTCTGGACTATCGCCGACGGTGCCGGATTCGGTTCATCGAAAAAACGGCGCGACCCGATGGGCCGCGCCGTTCTTCCACAACCGCCGGTCAGTGCAGCCCGCCGGGCTCCGTTCCGGTGGCGATCGGTGCCCGGACCAGGTTGCCCCACTCGGTCCAGGAGCCGTCGTAGTTGCGGACCTGCGGGTAGCCCAGCAGGTGGTGCAGCACGAACCAGGTGTGACTGGACCGCTCACCGATCCGGCAGTACGCGACGATGTCGTCGGCCGTCTCGAGGCCCAGCTCGTCCCGATAGATCTTGATCAGGTCGTCGTGCGCCTTGAAGGTGCCGTCGTCGTTCGCCGCGGACTTCCACGGCTTGCTGACCGCGCCCGGGATGTGCCCGCCGCGCAGCGCGCCCTCCTGCGGGTACGCCGCCATGTGCGTCAGCTCGCCGGAGTACTCCTGCGGCGAGCGCACGTCGACGAGCGGACGCCCGCTGGCGATGTGACCCATCACCTGGTCGCGGAACGCCCGGATCTCCGCGTCGTTGCGGACCGGCACCTGGTATTCCACCGGGGCGCGGCTGGTCTTGTCCCGGGTCACCGCGCGTCCCTCGGCCACCCACTTCTGCCGGCCGCCGTCGAGCAACCGCACGTCGCGGTGCCCGAAGAGACTGAAGACCCAGAGTGCGTACGCCGCCCACCAGTTGAAGTTGTCGCCGTAGAACACGATCGTGTCGTCGCGGCCGATGCCCTTCGCCTCGCACAGCGCGGCGAACGCGGCCGGATCCAGATAGTCCCGGGTGACCTGGTCGTTCAGCTCGAGATGCCAGTCGACCTTGACCGCGCCGGGAATGTGGCCGGTGTCGTAGAGCAGCACGTCCTCGTCCGACTCGACGACCACCAGGCCGGGGGTGTCCAGATTCGCGGCGAGCCACTCGGTGGTGACCAGTTTGTCGGGGTGCGCATACGCCTGAAGCGCCTGCGCCGGATCGTTCGGAACGGACATGGTTGTCACGCTAGCCGTTTCTAGTCCTTGATCGGTGCCAGTGCCGGTCGCTTCGCCGTGACCAGGTCACCGGCCGAGCGTCCGCGCAGGTGCCGCCCCACCCACGGGGCGAGGTGCTCGCGGGCCCAGCGCAGGTCCGCGCTGAGGGCCAGCCGCCACGGTGTCGGCTGCGGCGTCGGCGGTACGAGCATCCACTCCTCCTCGACACCGACCCCGAGCGCGTTCAGCACGTGCCCGGCGACCCGTCGGTGCCCGGACTCGGAGAGGTGCAGCCGGTCGTCACTCCACAGGCTGCGGTGCAGGTACGCGTGGTCGGCGAAGAGGTCGATCAGGTGCGCACCGTGCCGTTCGGCGATCTCCCGCGTCCCGTCGTTGAGTGCCGCCGCCCGTCCGCCGATCATCCGTTGCCCGCCCGGGACGTGCACCGCGATGTCCGCGAACCGGAACATGATCACGTCGGCGCCGGTCGCCCGGATCCGGCCGATCGCCACGTCGATCTTGTCGAGCAGGCTCTGCGGATCCACCCGTGGCCGCAGGATGTCGTTGCCGCCGGCCGCGAAACTGACCAGATCAGGCCGCATCGCGAGGGTCGGCTCGAGTTGCTCGGCGAGCACTTGGTCCAGCAGCCGGCCGCGGATCGCCAGGTTGGCATACCCGAAGTCGGGACCGGAATCGATCGCGAGGCGGGTGGCCACCAGGTCGGCCCAGCCTCGATACGAACCATCCGGATATTCGTCGCACATGCCCTCGGTGAAACTGTCACCCATTGCCACGAAGCTGCGCCAGGCCATCGATAGCCCCCTAACGTCTGTTCAGCTTTGGTTGCCGGATCAGTTTTCCACCGGACAGCTAAAAGCGGGACGTGACGCTGGCGACACTTAGATAAGCAGGTGATTTATTCCTACACCGTACCTAAGCTCGATGTCCATGTTGCTTCGGATGTCCACCCTGCTCCTCAAGACCCTGCGTGAGGAGCCGGCGGACGCGGAGGTGCCGAGTCATCGGCTCCTGGTGCGCGCCGGCTTCGTCCGCCGCGCTGCCCCGGGCGGCTACACCTGGCTGCCGCTCGGCAAGCTCGTGCTCGACCGGGTCACCGAGGTGGTCCGGGACGAGATGGCCGCCGCCGGTGGCCAGGAGGTCTCGTTCCCCGCCCTGCTGCCGCGCGAGCCGTATGACACGAGTGGCCGCTGGACCGAATACGGCGATCTGCTCCTCACCCTGCAGGACCGGCGTGGTGCGGATTATCTGCTGGCGCCCACCCACGAGGAGATGTTCACCCTCCTCGTTCAGGACATGACCAGTTCGTACCGGGATCTGCCGCTCTTGCTCTTCCAGGTGCAGACCAAGTTTCGCGACGAGGCACGGCCGCGGGGCGGCCTGCTCCGCGGCCGCGAGTTCCTGATGAAGGACGCCTACTCCTTCGACCTGGACGACGAGGGACTGACTTCTTCGTACGACCGGATGCGCACCGCCTACCAGCAGATCTTCCGGCGCCTCGGGGTGGAGCACACCATCGTCGCGGCGGTCTCCGGCGCGATGGGCGGGTCGGCCTCCGAGGAGTTCCTGGCGCCCGCCGAGGTCGGCGAGGACACCTTCGTCGGCTGCACCGCCTGCGACTACGCCGCGAACACCGAGGCCGTGGTGACCCCCGCGCCGCCCGCCCGGCCGGTCACCGCGCCCGCGGCGGCCGTGCACGACACCCCGGGCACCCCGACCATCACCACGCTTGTCGAGCTGGCCAACGAGCGCCGGCTCGGCGGCCGCGACGACTGGGCCGCATCGGACACGCTGAAGAACGTCGTGGTGGTCGTGCACCACCCCGGTCGTACCGATGAGATCGTCGCGATCGGCGTGCCCGGCGACCGCGAGGTCGACCTCAAGCGGCTGGACGCCGCGCTCGCCCCGGCCACGGCCACCCTGTTCGACGACTTCGCGGCCCGCCCCGACCTGGTCAAGGGCTACCTCGGCCCGCAGGGCCTGCCGATCCGCTACCTGGCCGATCCCCGGGTGGCGCCCGGCACCGCCTGGCTGACCGGGGCCAACCAGGCCGGTCGGCACGCGACCGACGTGGTGGCCGGGCGCGACTTCGTGCCGGACGGCGCCATCGAGGCGGCCGAGGTCCGGGCCGGCGACACCTGCCCGGCCTGTGGCGGTGGCACGCTGACCATTCGACGGGGCATCGAAATCGGACACATCTTCCAGCTGGGCCGCCGCTACACGGACGCGTTCCGGGTGGACGTGCTCGGCGCCGACGGCAAACCGGTCCGTCCGACGATGGGCAGCTATGGCATCGGCCTGACCCGGGCCGTCGCGGTGATCGCCGAGCAGCACCACGACGAGCGCGGGCTGGTCTGGCCGGACGCGGTCGCGCCGGCCGACGTGCACATCGTGGCGGCCGGCCGGGACGGTCAGATCGAGGCCGCGCTGTCGCTGGGCGCGACACTGGTCCGGGCCGGGGTCCGGGTCCTGGTCGACGACCGGCCGAACGTCTCGGCCGGGGTCAAATTCACCGACTCCGAGTTGATCGGCATCCCGCGGTCCGTCGTGGTCGGCCGCCGCTTGATGGAGGGGTACGCCGAACTGCGCGACCGGCGCACCGGCGACCGGCAGGAGCTGCCCCTTGTGGACATACCCGGGGTAATCATGGGAACACTGGGGTAAGCGGACGTTCAACGGGGTGGAGGCACGAACATGGCCAGACTGGTGGCTGACGCGATGACCCGGCGGGTGGTCTACCTGCCGGAGGACACCTGTCTCGACGAGGCCGCGCAGGCCATGCGGGATCAGGGCATCGGCGACGTGGTGGTGACGCACGGCCCGACCATGGCCGGCATCGTCACCGACCGGGACATCGTGGTCCGGGCGATCGCCGAGGGCCTGCCCCCGGCGACCACGACACTCGGCGCGATCGCCTCCCGCGAACTCATCATGATCGAGCAGAGCGCCCGGGTGGAGGAGGCGGTCCAGGCCATGCGCAGCCGGTCGGTCCGCCGCCTCCTGGTGTGCGACGCCGACCGCAAGGTGGTCGGCCTGATCAGCCTGAGTGACGTGGCCCTCCTGCCGGCCTCGACCTCCGCCTGACCGTGGGCCGGCTGCGGCCGGCCGACCGGGCGGCGGGCTAAGTTGGTCTTCGTGACTGAGATGCCGCCGAAGCTCGCCGAGATCGTCGAGGACTTCGCCTCCGCGCCCCGTGAGGTGGTCCTGGAGATGCTGCTGGAATTCTCCGACGCGGTGCCGCCGCTGCCCGCCGCACTGGCCGGGCACGACGGCATGGAGCAGGTCCCGGAGTGCCAGACCCAGTTCTTCCTCAAAGCCGAGGTGCAGCCGGACGCCACCGTGCAGACGTGGTTCGACTGCCCGCCGGAGGCGCCGACCACCCGTGCCTTCGCCGGCATCCTGGCCGAGGGCCTGGCCGGGTCGTCGGCCACCGAGATCCTGGCCGTGCCGGACGACCTCTACGCCCGGATGGGGCTGGCGCAGGCGATCAGCCCGCTGCGCATCCGGGGCGGGACGGCGATCCTGGGCCGGCTCAAGCGCCAGATCGCCGAGCAGATCGCCTGACCCCGAACTCGGCTGACCCCCGAGCTTTCCTGCACCGGAACGGAAAAGTGTGGATATCCAGGTCTGGTCCGACGTCGTCTGCCCGTGGTGCTATCTCGGGCGGCGGCGACTCGAGAGCGCGCTGGCCGCGTTCGGCGAGGACGTGACGGTCACCTATCGCGCCTTCCAGCTGGACCCGTCGCCGGTGCCGCAGCCGAAACCGCTCAAGCAGGTGATGGCCGAGCAGTTCGGCGGCGACGAGCGGGCCGAGCAGATGTTCGCCCAGGCGGCCGGCGTCGGCGCCAGTGAGGGCTTGGTCCTGGACTTCGACCGGGCACTCGCGGCCAACACGTTCGCGGCGCACCGGCTGATCGCCTGGGCCGCCGGGCAGGAGCGCCAGGCCGACATGCTCGACGCGCTGCAACGGGCACACTTCGCCGACGGCATCGACGTCGGATCCCGTGCGGCCCTGGCCGGCGTGGCCGGCTCGATCGGGCTGGACGCCGCGGCGGCATTCGCCTACCTGGAGTCCGAGGCCGGCACCGGCGCCGTCGAGGCCGACCTGACCGAGGCGGGGGAGCTGGGCGTCACCAGCGTCCCCTACTTCCTCGTCGACGGGAAGTTCGTCATCCAGGGCGCCCAGGACTCATCGACGCTGCTCGCCGCATTCGAGGAGATCACCCGCCGGGAAGCCGTCGAAGCCGGTCGATAACGTTTCACGTGAAACGACATTTACCACCATCGTTATCTAACTCTTCGATGGGCTAGCCGACCTCTTTCGCCAGGCCCTCGATCACCTGCGCGCCCGGCAGGGCACCCAGGGCCGGTCCGGGCACCGCGATCTTGCTGTGCCGGACGCCGGACCCGATGATCACGTGCGGCGCGGCGATCACCCGGGAGTCCACCAGGATCGGCCAATCCGCGGGGAGTCCGATCGGGGTGATCCCGCCGTACTCCATCCCGGTCAGCGACACCGCCTCGTCCATCGGCGCGAAGCTGCACTTGCGGACGTCCAGGAGCCGCCGGACCATCCCGTTCACGTCGGCCCGGGTGGTGGCCAGAACGATGCACGCGGCGTATTTCGTCACCTCGCCCCGGCGGCCCGCCACGATCACGCAGTTGGCGGACTCGGCCAGGGTCACCCCATACGCCTCGCAGAACGCCGCGGTGTCGGCCAGGGTCGGATCGATCGGCGCCACCAGCACCTGATCGACGTCGACCGGCGCGTCCACCGGCCACACCGCGAGCGCTTTCGCCACCGGCACGGCGAGCAGGTCAGATCGGGACTGGGCGGGTTCGGTCTGCAGGCTTCCCATCACGCCCGCCATCATGACCCCAAACCCGCCCCGCAACCACAAGACACGACCCGACCGACGCCGGCGCAAAGCGCTGCGTGGGGACTTTCGGTGCGGAGCGCACCCAAACTTCACACACACGACCGCGGCGGGCGTTGCGTGGGGACTTTCGGTGCGGAACGCACCACAACTTCACACGCTCGCTTGGGGTTGGGGTGACCGTGACCACCCGCGGACGTCGCCCCGGAGGGCTTTGCGTCATGGACGCGCCAGCGGCCAGCGAAGCCCGCAGGGGTCCCGGCGGGAGCGACGATCTGAACCCCGGCGGACGCACGACATCAAGATTTTGATCCTCGGCTCTGGCCGAGAATGACCACCATCCACTGACGACCTCCTCATCGACCGGCACCGCCGGGCTACTCAGATTCAGGCGGATCATGCCGAATGTCTGTGGTTGTGGAGGAGGGGTTCATTCCGGAGCGTCGTAAGGCTCGTACCGGCACTGTCAGCGGCCTTGCGCTGATGACCGGCGCCACCGCCATGGCCGCGGTCGGCGGCGGACACCACTCGGTGTTCGCCACCATCCTGCTCGCCCTCCTGGCGCTCGGCATGGCGCACGCCTTCACCGTCGAGATCCAGCGCCAGGCACACCGGCGCACCGGCCGCTGGGACCGGCACGACGTGATCAACATTGCGCTGCTCGCCGGCTGGGCGTTCGTGGCCCTGACGATCGCCGCCCTGCCCTACCCGTCCTTCTCGGTCCGGGTCCTGAGCCTGCTGCTGACGTTCAGCTACACCGCGGCCTGCGCCTACTTCGTCGCGGAGCGCCGGCGGGCCATCGCCGGCGCGGTCCGGGCACCGGCACCATCGGCTTCGGTGATGTCGGAGTCGTCGCCGGTCTGACGGTCGGCCCGCGCGGAGACCGGTGGCGTGACCGAAACCGATGAGCCGGCCGAGGCCTGTGCCATCGTCGGCAGCACCACCATCAGCGGTGGGACCGGCACCCCACTCGTCTCGATCGGGAGCTCCGGCACCGGCAGCCAGTCCAGGCCGAGCGGTTCCGGGCCCTTGCCGTCGTCGTGCCCGGCACGTGGCTCGCCGACGGCCACCGACACCGCGAAGACCGATGTCATGCCGGACGGATACGGCATCTCCAGCACATACCGCAGGTCGCTGACGATCAGCCCGGTCTCCTCGAAGACCTCGCGCCGCACGGCCTCCTCGGCCGTCTCGCCGGGCTCCAGCCCGCCACCGGGCAGAGTCCACCACTCGCCGCCACCGGATCGCCGGCTTCGCTCGTGCACCATCAGCACACGGCCGTCCCGCACGATCACAGCGGCGGCCCGTCTTCGTTCGCTCACGAGTCGCAGGCTAACCGGCGCCATCACCTCGCGCAGTCTTCTTCATTCCTCTGTGGATAACTCGCAGCACGCAGATCGGGCATATGCGTTGCTACGTCTTCGGAACGGTGACCAGCAGATATCTCTTCGACTCCAGCAATGCCCCGGTCAGCTTGAAGCCGACCTGTGATTCGACGAACGTGATCGCCGCCTCGGTGGGATCCGTCACGTCCGCACCCTGTTCGGCGGTGTTCTGGTCCAGTTCGATCCGGCCGTCGCGATATATCCGAGTGTGCGCATGCCGGTCGGCACCGCACTGGTACGCCACCACCTCGGTCCCGGCCGACAGCGGCCCGGCGATCAGGCCGTCCATCCCGAGCCCGCCCCGGTCCTCCAGGATCACCGTCCAGTCGCCCAGGTACGCGATCCCGGCGAAGTACCGCGACCCGCCCTCTTCGCCGTCTCCCGGCCCGACCAGCTGGGCCCAGTCGACCCATTCGAAGCTCTTCCCGCCGATCACCGGGACCACCTGGCTCGGCCGGCGACCTCGGACCAGGGTGAGACAGAATCCGCGCCCCAGCGGCCCGCTGGGGCTGGCCCAGCGGTATCCGTCGTCGTCATCCCGCAGAGGCAGCGCCGCTTCGGATGGTGCACACCCCGACACGGGCGCCAGCAGAGCCAGCGCCGCCAGAAGAACCCGCCGTTTCACCGCGCCAGTAGATCAAAAAAAGCCGCCCGCGGGTGCGGACGGCTAAGAGAGAACCTCGGTGGAGCCCAGGGGAATCGAACCCCTAACCCCCGCCTTGCAAAGGCGGTGCTCTGCCAATTGAGCTAGGGCCCCGGCTAGCGCCTCAGCGCAGGTCGGGCGCGGTGGTCGCCTCGTGCCACAGCGCACGCTCGTCGCTGGACGCCTTGACCTTCTTGACCACCAGCGCGGCAGCACCGACAACGGCTGCCACGATCAGAAGCTTCTTCAGCATCAACTACCCCCAAAGGCCGGGAACCGCGACAGAAGCAATGAAACACCGTCAGAGAGAAACGGGCGACCCTTGATCCGCAACATGTACGGATGGGGATCGCCCGATTCGCTCGTGGGGCTAGATGGAATCGAACCATCGACCTCAGAGTTATCAGCTCTGCGCTCTAACCGACTGAGCTATAGCCCCTCACCTGCGAGACAGAACTTTACCGCATCGGGTTGTGAGCCTCCAAAACGGGGGTGGCTCACAACCCGATCAGGTCGTCAGTCCCGCTCGGCGAGCGTCAGCTCGATGCCGCCGACCAGGTCGGCACACACGTTGTAGACGAAAGCGCCGAGCGTGGCCAGCGCCGTGAACAGCACGACGTTGACCGCGCCGATCAGCATCGAGGTGCCGATCACGCCCCACGCGGTGATCCGGAAACCGGACGAGGTGTCCGCTCCACCGCTCGCGTTGACCAGGTCCTTGAGGCTGTCGTTGATCGAGCTCCAGACACCCATGGTGTCCAGCGCGAGGTAGAGCACCGAGGTAGCGACGACCACCACGATGAAGAGCACGATCGAGACCGCGAACGCGAACTTCATGACGGACCAGGGATCGATCCGCTTGAGGTTGAGCCGGGCCCGCCGCGGACCACGCGCCGCGGCCGAGGAGACCGTGGAACGGGCCGAGCGGACCGCTTCGGAGACTCGGGCTGCCCCGACCGCCGACGTGCCACCCGGACCGGCCGGAGCCGCCGGCGGCGCGGTGCGCTGCTTGGCGGCGCCGGGTGGGGTCACCGTGGGCACACTGCCCGCCGGGCGTGCGGAACCCGTGACCGTGCCGGGCGCACCACCGGGGCGCGCCGAAGCGACCCCGGGCGCGGCGCCCTTGCCCTTGGTCACGACCGGCACCGCAGCCGACGCCTTGGCCACAGCGGGTGCGCCGGGCCGTTTCGGGTCAGCGGCATCCGGCCCGGCAGCGGGCTCACCGGGCGGCGGGGCCATGCCCGGCGCCCTGGTGAACTTCGGCGGGGACGGGGCTTCGGCGGGGACAGCGGCGCGCCCAGCGGTCTCGCGTCCGGGCGTTGCGGCGCCGTCGTTCTTCGCCGCATCGCCCGGTGCCGCTGAGCTCCCGGGGCCCCCCGACTTCGCCTGTGTCTCCGGCATCAACTAGTCCTGTTCGTCAGGCTCGTCGGCATTGCGAGCAAGCGCCACGATGGTTACACCTTCAGGGAGGTCCATCAGCTTGACCCCCATTGTGTTCCGATCCCGTGTGCGCCGTACAGGCTTCACGGGAGTCCGGATGACACCACCATTGCTGGTGATGGCAAACAGTTCATCCTCCGGGCTGATCACCAGGGCGCCGACAAGTCCACCACGACGTTCAGTGATCTTCGCGGTGAGTACCCCCTTGCCGCCGCGCCCCTGTACCGGATACTCCTCGATCGGTGTCCGTTTGGCATACCCACCGTCGGTGGCAACCAACACATCCAGACCCTCGCGGACGACCTCCATGGCCAGGAGCTCGTCGTTGTCGCCGAAGCGCATGCCGATCACGCCCGACGTCGCTCGTCCCATCGGACGGAGCGCCTCGTCGGTCGCGTTGAAGCGAATGGCCTGGGCTTTCTTGGACACCAGCAACAGATCGTCCTCAGAAGCCGCCAGGGCCGCGCCAACCAACTCGTCATCCTCCCGCAGGTTGATGGCGATGATGCCACCGCTGCGGTTGGAGTCAAATTCGTCGAGGCGGGTCTTCTTCACGAGACCATTCTTAGTGGCGAGCACAAGGTACGGCGCGACCTGGTAGTTCGGGATCTGGATGACCTGCGCGATGTGCTCGTCCGGCAGGAAGGCCAGCAGGTTCGCGACGTGCTGTCCCTTGGCGGTTCGGCTGGCTTCGGGCAGTTCGTACGCCTTCGCCCGATAAACCCGGCCCTTGTTCGTGAAGAACAGCATCCAGTCGTGCGTGGAGATCACGTAGAAGTGCGACACGATGTCGTCCTGGCGCAGGGTCGCGCCGCTCACGCCCTTGCCGCCGCGGTGCTGCGATCGATACATGTCGACCTTGGTGCGCTTCGCGTAACCAGTTCGTGTGATGGTCACCACAACGTCCTCGCGCGCGATGAGGTCCTCCATGGAGACCTCGCCGTCGAACGGGATGATCTGGGTGCGCCGGTCGTCCCCGAACTTCTGCACGATCTCGCCGAGTTCCTCGGAGATGATCGCCCGCTGCCGCTCCGGCTTCGCGAGGATGTCCTTGAAGTCGGTGATCTCGAGCTCGATCTTCACGAGCTCGTCGATGATCCGCTGCCGCTCCAGGGCGGCCAGGCGGCGCAGCTGCATGTCGAGGATCGCGGTGGCCTGGATCTCGTCGACGTCGAGCAGCGACATCAGGCCCTGGCGCGAGTCCTCCACCGTGGGCGAGCGCCGGATCAGGGCGATGACCTCGTCGAGCATGTCCAGGGCCTTGCCCAGACCGCGCAGGATGTGCGCGCGCTCCTCGGCCTTGCGCAGGCGGTAGGCGGTCCGCCGGCGGATGACCTCGATCTGGTGCTCGACGTAGTACCTGATGAACTGGGCCAGGTTCAGCGTGCGCGGCACGCCGTCCACCAGCGCCAGCATGTTGGCGCCGAACGTCTCCTGCAGCTGGGTGTGCTTGTAGAGGTTGTTCAGCACCACCTTGGCGACCGCGTCGCGCTTGAGCACCAGGATCAACCGCATACCGGTACGACCGGACGACTCGTCCCGGATGTCGGCGATCCCGGTGAGCTTGCCCTCCTTGACCAGCTCCGCGACCCGCTCGGCCAGGTTGTCCGGGTTCACCTGGTACGGCAGCTCGGTGACGACCAGACACGGCCGGCCGCGCGAGTCCTCCTCGACCTCGACCACCGCGCGCATCCGGATCGAGCCACGCCCGGTCCGGTACGCGTCCTGAATGGCCTGCTGGCCCACGATCAGGCCGTAGGTCGGGAAGTCCGGGCCCTTGACGATCTCGAGCAGCGCCTCGAGCGTGGTCGGCTCGTCCGCGTCGATGTTGTCCAGGCACCACTGGACGGCGGCGGCGATCTCCCGCAGGTTGTGCGGCGGGATCTTGGTCGCCATGCCGACCGCGATGCCCTCGGACCCGTTCACCAGCAGGTTCGGGAAGCGAGCCGGCAGGATCGTCGGCTCCCGGGTGCGGCCGTCGTAGTTGTCCTGCATGTCGACGGTGTCCTCGTCGATGTCCCGCAGCATCTCCATCGCCAGCGGGGACAGCTTCGCCTCGGTGTACCGCATGGCGGCCGGCGGGTCGTTGCCCGGCGAGCCGAAGTTGCCGTTGCCGTCGATCAGCCGGTACCGCAGCGACCACGGCTGGCCCATCCGGACCAGCGCGTCGTAGATCGACGAGTCGCCGTGCGGGTGGTAGTTGCCCATCACGTCGCCGACGACGCGCGCGCACTTCACGTACCCGCGGTCGGGGCGGAAGCCGGCGTCGTACATCGCGTACAGAATCTTGCGGTGCACCGGCTTGAGACCGTCCCGCACGTCGGGCAGGGCGCGGCCGACGATGACGCTCATCGCGTAGTCGAGGTACGAGCGCTGCATCTCGACTTCGAGGCCGACGGGCTCGACGCGCTGGCTCACACCGCCGCCGGTCTCGTCCTGGGGAACGTCGCCGTCAGGCGGTTCGGGAATGTCAGTCACTGTTAACCCTTACTCAAGGTGAAGCCAGACAAATTCGGCCAAAGCCCGCAAATCGCTGTGGATAACACTGTGGAAAGGTGCCCTACGCTGTGGACACGTGACCAGCGGCGCGCCCGCCGAGGGTCAGATGTCGAGGAACCTGACGTCCTTCGCGTTGCGCTGGATGAAGGACCGCCGCGCTTCGACGTCCTCACCCATCAGCACGCTGAACAACTCGTCGGCGACCGCGGCGTCGTCCAGGGTCACCTGACGCAGGGTCCGGGTGTCCGGGTCCATAGTGGTGTCCCACAGCTCCTGGAAGTTCATCTCGCCGAGACCCTTGAACCGCTGGATGTCGTCCGGCTTCGCGTTCGCCTTCTTCTGCTGACGCAACGCGATCAGGCCGTCACGCTCGCGGTCCGAGTACGCATACTGCGCGTCGTCGCCCCGCTTGTTCCACTTGAGCTTGTAGAGCGGCGGCGAGGCCAGGTAGACGTGCCCCTGCTCGACCAGCGGCCGCATGAAGCGGAACAGCAGGGTGAGCAGCAGCGTCTGGATGTGCTGGCCGTCGACGTCGGCGTCGGCCATCAGGATGATCTTGTGGTAGCGCAGCTTGCCGATGTCGAACTCGTCGTGGATGCCGGTGCCCAGCGCGGTGATCAGCGCCTGGACCTCGTTGTTCTTCAGCACCCGGTCGATCCGGGCCTTCTCCACGTTCAGGATCTTGCCGCGGATCGGCAGGATCGCCTGGTACTTGCTGGACCGGCCCTGCTTGGCCGAACCGCCGGCCGAGTCGCCCTCGACGATGAACAGCTCGGTCTCGCGCGGGTCGGTGGACTGGCAGTCGGCCAGCTTGCCCGGCATCGAACCGGACTCCAGCAGCGACTTGCGGCGGGCCAGCTTGCGGGCCTGCTGCGCGGCGATCCGGGCGCGGGAGGCCTGCGACGCCTTCGTGATGATCTGCTTGGCGTCGGCCGGGTTGCGGTCGAACCAGTCGGCGATCTGCTCGTTCGCGACCTTCTGCACGAAGCTCTTCATGTCGGTGTTGCCGAGCTTCGTCTTGGTCTGACCCTCGAACTGCGGGTTGGTCAGCGTCACCGAGATGATCGCGGCGAGGCCCTCCCGGATGTCCTCACCGGACAGTTTCTCGTCGCCGCGGAGGAACTTCTTCTCGGCGCCGTACCGGTTCACGATGCCGGTCAGAGCGGCCCGGAAGCCCTCCTCGTGGGTGCCACCCTCGTGGGTGTTGATCCGGTTGGCGAACGTGTAGATCGACTCGCCGTAGGACTCGTTCCACTGCATCGCGATCTCGACGGCCATGCCGGCCTCGGAGTCCTCGGTGCCGAACTCGATCACGGTCTTGTGGATCGCGCTCTTGGTGGCGTTCAGGTGCCGGACGAAGTCCGCGATACCGCCCTCGTAGAGGAACTCGACCCGGCGCGGCTCACCCTTCTCGTCGAGCGAATCGGTGCGCTCATCGGTGAAGTTGATCGCCAGGTTGCGGTTCAGGAAGGCCATCTCCTGGAGCCGGCGGTAGATCGTCTGGAAGTCGAACTCGGTGGTCTCGAAGATCGCCGGGTCCGGCCAGAACTGCACCGTCGACCCGGTCCCCTCGGTGGGCTCACCCTTGATCAGCTCTTCCGGCTTCGAGGCGTTGTACTTCTGCCGCCAGACGAAGCCGTCCTTGTGGATGACCACGGCCATCCGGATGGAGAGCGCGTTCACCACGGACACGCCGACGCCGTGCAGACCGCCGGAGACCGCGTAGGCCTTGCCGTCGAACTTGCCGCCGGCGTGCAGCACGGTCAGTGCCACCTCGACGCCCGGCTTCTTCAGCTGGGGGTGCATGTCGACCGGGAAACCACGGCCGTTGTCGGTGACCGAGACGCCGCCGTCGGCGAGCAGGACCACGTCGATGGTGTCGCAGTACCCCGCGAGCGCCTCGTCGACCGCGTTGTCCACAACCTCCCAGACCAGGTGGTGCAGACCCCGCTCGCCGGTGGACCCGATGTACATACCGGGGCGCTTCCGGACCGCCTCAAGGCCTTCGAGCACGGTGATCGAATCGGCACCATACTGCTGATTGTTCTCTGACACCCTCGGCCGCTTTCTCGCACGGGACCCCAGGTGGAGCCCCACACGGGGGTTGGCGGGTGACCAGCGGCTGTGAGCGCGCACGAAGCACCACAGATGACACCGCGAGAGGAGCGGACCACCGGTGGAACCGTGCTCGCCGGCCGCCGCGGACAACCCGCGGATCGTGATCGGCTGGAAAAACCGCGTAGCGTGACGAAAGTGGCTGCGTGTGACCGCGCCACCACCGACAAGCACAGTTTTCCCGGTCACCGTCGATTCTACTCCGCCGAGGCGAGTTGGCGAGGGTCCGGCACCCCTTCCGGGTGCCTGAGAGTCCCGTAGCGCGATTCAGGATGCCTCCCGCGTCTCCCCCTACACGGCACAGCCCCTCCACACAATGGCAAACGCTCGGGCCGGGCGCGCCTGCCGCCCCCGGCTGACCCTCGCTGCGACACTGCCTGTCAGCGGCAGGCGGTGGTGTCGTAACCTCGCCCGCGCGGGCCGTGCATGGCCCAACGGACCGCTTGGACAGGTCGAGGAAGGGTTGCCCCGATGGCGCACGACAAGGGCCTGGACAACGTCGCGGTGCACTGGCCGCGGACGAACCAGTACTACGACCCGGTGGCTCCCGCCGAGTTCGTCGACTTCGGCGCGATCGCCGACGCCCCGGAGATCGCCGCGCCCACCGGCGCGCTCGCACTGCACGTCGCCAAGACCGGCACGGTGCGAGCGACCGCGTACACGGAGTTGGTCGACCTACTGCTCGGGTTGGAAGGTGTGCTCTACGCGACCGACGCGGCCGCCGAGGACGAGGACCCGGTGATCGACCCGGACGGTTGCGCCTGGATCGCCGGCGGTCTGGAGCGGTTCGTCGAGGGCCACGACAAGTTCGGTGACCTGGTCACCTTCGACACCGTCGCCGAGGTGATGCGCACCGCGATCGCCAACGGGCGGCTCGCCGACCAACAGTTGCGCTGGCTGGACCAGCGGCTCGCGGCACTCCGCGACGAGGCCGGCAACGCGCCGCACTGGAGCTTCGCCCGCACCGAACTGGCCGTCCTGGCCGGTTTCTACCGCCGCTGCGCGGAGCGCGGGTTCGCGGTCTTCGCGGATTACTGAGCGGTCACCGCTGCTGCTCTTCTAAAAGATCAAGAGCCTTTTGTCCCATGTGGCTGCCGGGTTCGGATCGCCGCTCCCGCGGGGGCCGGGCACGGCGATCTGGCCGCTGGCGCGTCCAGAACGATCGCCGCACCCTTCATTGCCCGTGGGTGGTCGCGGTCACCCACAAGACCTGTGGACAACCCGCCGGTCAGACCCGGCTGCTCACCCGCTGGGTCACCTCGGACTCGGAGCCGGCCACCATCGGGGCCGGCTCCGGCCGCCGGGACAGCCACCACATCTCGCCACCGATCACCAGCAGCAGCACCGCCGACGCGGCCGCCAGGATCATCGGCCACCGCAGCCCGCTGGGTACCTCCTCGGCGAACGCCAAAGCCTCGCCGGGCCCCGCACTCGCCCAGGCCGGAGCCGCCGCAGGCGGGAACAGACCGAGGGTGCCGAGAACGAGAACGAGCAGAACCAGCGAGCGACGCAGCAAGGCCATACTGATAAGGACGCACGAAACCCGAAACAGGTTCCCTCCGTCGCCCAGCCGCGCGATCAAAGCAGCGATCCGGGCAGCTCAGCCGTAGGTGTCGCGGGGTCCACGGCCCTGCACCCGGCGCGGTCCCCGGTTCCACGACGGCGCGGCCGGACCGTGGATGTTCAGCCTGATCACGACGTTGTGGCCGATCTCGCCGGCGATCTGCTTCAGCAGCCGGCCGGTCAGCATCCGCAGCTGGGTGGCCCAGGCGGTCGACTCGGCCTCCACGGTCAGCACCCCGGCGTCGAGTTTCACCGGCTTGCTGTGCGCAGCGATGTCCGCGCCGACCACTTTCTCCCAGGATCCGAACACGGTGGCCTCGGCCTTCGGCCGTTCCCACCCGCGCGCCTTCATCAGCCGCTCGAGCATCGAACCGAACAGCTGCGGATCCCGCGGATCCACACCCGGCCCGGAATACCCGCGCAACCGCTTCTCTCCGGTCGCGCCGATCCGTTTGCGGGGCTGCCGGGCCGCCTCGCGCCGTTTCGTCAGCGCCGCGTCCAGCACCGCCCGGGCCAGCTCCGGGCCGGCCTTCCCGTCGTCCCAGCCGTCCGGCGCGGCCGGTTGACCACTCGCGGGCTGACCCGCGGCCGGTTGACCCGCGGCCGGTTGACCACCTGCGGGCTGACCCGTGGCCGGACCGCCCGCGGGCTGACGCGCCGACGGTTGCTTCGCCGCCGCCCCGCCGTTCGCCCTGCTCGCCTCACGCGGCACCGCGACACCCCCTGTGGATAACCGTTGTCCGCGTCAGCGGCCGACGACCCGCCGACAACCGCGCCAACCCCCGCAGCACTGTCGACCCGAACCCGACCCACCGTCAAGCCCGCGGGCGCGCTCCACGGCCCGCTGAGGCCCCGGGACGGTGACGAGATCGACGCCGGGGCACCGGTCAGCCGGCACGCGTCACCGAGCCGGTGGTCACGTCGTACCGGGCGCCGCGCAGCGCGGCCGGCACGTCCTCCGGCACCGCGCACGTGACGAGCAGCTGGGCGGCGTCCGAGACCAGGGCCGCCAGCCGGTCACGCCGACCGGCGTCCAGCTCGGCGAAGACGTCGTCGAGCACCAGGATCGGCTCGATCCCGTCCGCGCGCAGCAGGTCGTACGCCGCCAGGCGCAGCGCCAGCGCGAACGACCACGACTCGCCGTGGCTGGCGTAGCCCTTGACCGGCAGCTCGCCCAGCGACAACTGGAGGTCGTCGCGGTGCGGGCCGACCAGCGTCGTGCCCCGCTCGACCTCGGCCGGGCGCCGCTCCCGCATCCGTTCGAGCAGCGCGGCCTCCAGGACCGCGCGGTCGGTGGTCAGATCTTCGCCGAGCCGGGACGAATACCCGATCGTGGCCGACGACCGGCCGGCCGCCACCGCGTCGTACGCCTTGGTCAGGTGCGGGCCGAGCGCCGCGGCCAGCTCCAACCGGCCGGCCAGCAGCTCCGCGCCGTGGTGGGCGAGATGCTGGTCCCAGACCGCGAGCGTCGACAGGTCCTGGCCGCGGGTGCCACCCACCTTGCGGGTCAGGTACGCGGTGCGCAGCAGGGCGTTGCGCTGCTTGACCACCCGGTCGTAGTCGGCGCGCACCCCGGCGTAGCGGGGCTGCCGGGCGACGAGCAGGTCGTCGAGGTAGCGGCGGCGCTCGGACGGGTCACCGCGGACCAGCTCGAGGTCCTCCGGTGCGAACAGCACCATCCGCAGGGCGCCGAGCACCTCGCGGGGCCGGCGCACCGGGGACCGGTTGAGCCGGGCCCGGTTCGCCTTGCCCGGCACGATCTCCAGCTCGACCAGGAGCTCCCGGCCGTCGTGCACGATCGCGCAGCGGATCACCGCCGAGGTGGCGCCGAAGCGGACCAGCGGCGCGTCGGTGGCCACCCGATGACTGTCCAGAGTGGCCACGTACCCGAGCGCTTCGATCAGGTTGGTCTTGCCCATGCCGTTCTGGCCGACCAGCACGGTCACGCCGGAATCGAGGTCGACGGCCACCCGCTCGTAGGAACGGAAGTCGACGAGCTCGACCCGGCGTACGTGCATGGGTCAGCGCTTGACGGCGTGGCCGCCGAACTGCTGACGCAGTGCGGCGACGGCCTTCATCGCCGGCGAGTCGTCCTGACGCGACTCGAAGCGCGTGAAGATCGAAGCAGCCAGGACGTGGGCGGGAACGGCGAGACGGACCGCCTCGTCGACGGTCCAGCGGCCCTCGCCGGTGTCCTCGACGTAGCCCTTGAGGTTCTCCAGCGTCGGGTCCTCGTCGAGCGCCCGGTCGAGCAGGTCGAGCAGCCAGGACTTGACCACGCTGCCCTCGCGCCAGCTCTTGATGACCGCCGGCACGTTGTGGACCAGCTCCGACGCCAGGAGGATCTCGTACCCCTCGCCGTACGCCTGCATCATCCCGTACTCGATGCCGTTGTGGATCATCTTCGCGTAGTGGCCGGCACCGGCCGGGCCGGCGTGCGCGAAACCGAACTCACCGGCCGGCTTGAGCGCCTCGAAGATCGGCTTGCAGTGCTCGACGATCTCGGCGTCGCCGCCCACCATCAGCGCGTATCCGTTGGTGATGCCCCAGACACCACCGGAGACGCCGACATCCAGGTAGTGGATGCCCTTCGGCTTGAGCCGCTCGGCCCGGGGGCCGTCGTCGGTGAACTTGGAGTTCCCGCCGTCGATGATGATGTCGCCCTCGGAGAGCAGCCCCGCGAGCTCGTTGATGGTGTCTTCAGTGATCTGGCCGGCCGGCACCATGGTCCAGACGACGCGCGGCGTCGCCAGTTTCTCCACCAGCTCGGCCAGGTTACCAACGTCGGACTTGTCCGCGTTGTGGTCGAATCCGACAACTTCGTGCCCGGCAGCGCGGATACGTTCCCGCATGTTGCCGCCCATCCGGCCGAGACCGATCAGGCCGAGTTGCATGGTCTTCCCCCTAGAAGTGCGAATGTTCCTCGCTCAGTATCAGCGGGTTACCCGGATCGGCATGATCAGATAGCGGTATCCCGGGATGATTTCGGCGCTTTCGGCAGCGGGGGAGATCACAGCTGGCTTGAACGCGTCGACGAACGAGAAGACCGCGGTGGGTGCGCCGAGGTTCTGCAGCCCGTCGATCAGGTACTGCGGATTGAAGCCGATGGTCAGCGCCTCACCGGTGAACTCGGCCTCCATGGCCTCGCTGGCGCGCGCCTCCTCGGTGGTACCGGCCTCGACCACCAGGCCGTCCTCGCTGAAGCTGAGCAGCACCGGCGTGGTGCGCTCGGCCACCAGTGCGACGCGGCGGACCACCTCGACCAGCGCGGAGACAGCGATCCGGGCCTCGGCGTTGTGCGAGGTCGGGAACAGCGAGCGCACCGGCGGGTAGTTCGCACCGTCGAGCAGGCGGCTGGTGGTACGCCGGGTGCCACCGGCAAAGCCGATCATGCCCTCGCCGGCGTTGCCCTGCGCCAGGGCGAGGGTGACCGAGCCGCCGAGCGGGCCGAGCGCCTTCGCCGTGTCGTTCAGGGTCTTCGCCGGGACCAGAGCGTTCAGGCTGATCTCCGGGTCGTCCGGGTTCCACTCGATCTCGCGCATCGCCAGCCGGTACCGGTCGGTGGCGAGCATCGCCATCGTGGTGCCGTTCAGCTCGAGGCGCACACCGGTCATCATCGGCAGCGTCTCGTCCCGGCCCGCGGCGATGGCGACCTGGGAAACCGCTGAGGCGAACGTAGCGGCGTCGACGGTGCCCGCGCTGGATGGCATATCCGGAAGGGTCGGATAGTCCTCCACCGGCATCGTGGGGAGGGTGAAACGCGCACTGCCGCAGACCAGCTCGAGGTGCGAACCCACCGCGGCGATGTCCACCGGCTTGCCGGGCAGTGCCTTGGTGATCTCGGCGAGCAGCCGGCCGGAGACCAGCGCGGCGCCGTCCGCGTCCGCCTGCACCTCGACCGAGACCTGGCTGGAGACCTCGTAGTCGAAGCCGGAGACCTGCAAGCGGCCGTCGGTGACTCGCAGCAGGACACCGGCGAGCACCGGCACTGACGGCCGGCTGGGCAGGCTCTTGGCTGTCCAGGCCACGGCGTCGGCGAGCGCGTCTCGCTCCACCCGGAACTTCATGCTGTCCTCCGCGATGCTTCCTCTACGGGGTGTCGACCCCACCGAAACTCTATGGCGCTGCTGGTGCTCACGTGTGCCCGACCCCGGGTGATCCGGGCCGGGCCCGCGGGTGGGGTCCGATCCGGATGGCCGGGACGAGGCGGATCCCGGTCGGCTTCGCGGCTCGGACGCATCATCGGCAGGCGCCACCGGGAGCGAAGCGCCAACCGAATCACCGGCCGATCACCAACGGCTCAACGAGCCGCATCACCGGGGCGAGGCGGATCCCGCTCAGCTTTCCGGTTCGATGCCTCCGCGGTCCAGTCCGGCGACCGCTGAACCATGCCCGGACGTGAGCGCGGAGGCAAGCCGGTGACTCAGGTTCGGTTCCCGGTTCAGCCCTCAGGGGCGCCGAGCCTGCGATGGCTCCTCAGGTCGTTCCGAGCCTTGCTTCTGGTGCCTGCTCTTGCCGTGCCCCTCTGCCCTCCCGGAGCGAAGCGGCAGACCTTCCACACCCTGATGATTGTTCTTTTCTCTCTTAAAGAGATAACTAGTCGTCTTCATAGCACCTGTGCATACTGTGGAAAACCAACGTTTCTGCAGGTCACAGGGTTATCCACCGGTGATTCACATGTGGGAAACCGGGGTATAAACGGGGGTCTGCGTCCACAGTCTCGGAGTTCGCAGCGGTTGTCCACCGTTGTCCACCGGATATCCACCGGTTGTCCACCGGGTTTGTCCCCCGACCTGTGGACAACCGGCGGAGGCCCGGGGCTCGTCGTCCCCAGAACCTTCAACAGGTAATCCACAGGCGTCCACAGGCAGCTGACTAATGGGTTCACTCTCCGTGTCTGTCCACATCGATATCCCCAGGAGTTGTCCACATCTGTGGTGTACGGGGCAAAAGTTATCCACTGTCTGGGGAAAGAGCCTGTGGATGCCTGTGGACGAGTGTGGACAACGTTGGCACGAAACTGACCCGTCCCGACGTTGACAACTTTTGGTTTTCCGCCCTAAAAAGTTGACATCGGGTCTCGTCGATTTATGCAGGTCAGCGGCGAATCTGGGGGTAAGTCTGTGGACAACCCCGTGTAAAAGCAGTGGATAACGTGTGCGGATCCCGTGTTGTCCCAGTTCAATGCCCTTGTCACCTGCCTGTGAGGAAACTCGGCCAACCTGTGGGTAACGCGAAAATCGTCCCGCTGCGCCGCCGAACCCGAACCCGCGCCGAGCCGCCTGGCTGACCTTCCCGGCCCAGCGCTGGGGATAACTCGGTGCTGGGCGGAATGTGAGCTGCTCAGAGGGGGTGCCATGGCCTGTGGGGTTCGGTCCAACGGCGTGCCTGGTCGGCGGGCCCGCGAGTGGCCGATGCGGGCCATAGCCAGCGGGAGCCACAGCTGGCGGGGAAGCTCGCTGTCGATGCGGGCCCACGGCCGGCTGGGGAGCTTGCTGTTGATGCGGGCCCACGGCCGGCTGGGGAGCTTGCTGTTGATGCGGGGCCGCAGCCGACGGGGGAACTCGCTGCCGATGGGCG
This sequence comes from Actinoplanes awajinensis subsp. mycoplanecinus, assembly GCF_001509495.1. Classification (NCBI taxonomy): domain Bacteria; kingdom Bacillati; phylum Actinomycetota; class Actinomycetes; order Micromonosporales; family Micromonosporaceae; genus Actinoplanes; species Actinoplanes awajinensis. The sequence continues at coordinate 130,764 of NZ_LLZH01000306.1, forward strand.
GCGTCGTCCGGATGAGCGGGTGACCGCTAGAGCATCTGGCGAGGCGGCGAGGTCACGCGTGTTGCGGGCCGCGGATCCGGCGGGCCGGGTGGGCGCGGAGCGGCTGGTGGCCTGGGTGGGAGCGCCTGCCGGGAGTGGGGATACACCCCGGCGGCCGGAAGCGGTCTTGCGCACCGCCGGCGTCAGGTGTGCTCGGCGGTGCGGGGGCGTTGCGGTTGGTGCAGGCGTAGGTCGTACGAAATCAGGTGTTTTGTTTGATGCGGTTGGTGAGTTCGGCGATCTGGTTGTAGAGCGAGCGTCGCTCCGCCATGTGCTGGCGGATCTTGCGGTCGGCGTGCATGACCGTGGTGTGGTCGCGGCCGCCGAAGGCCTGACCGATTCTGGGCAGGGAGAGATCGGTCAGCTCGCGGCACAGGTACATGGCGACCTGGCGGGCGTTGACGAGCACCCGGCTGCGGGAATGTCCGCGTAGGTCTTCCAGGGAGACGCCGAAATAGTCCGCGGTGGAGACCATGATCTGGTCGGCGGTGATCTCCGGGCCGGCGCCGTCCGGCATGAAGTCGCGCAGGACCTCCTCGGCCAGGGACAGCTGGACCGTGGCGCGGGTGAGGCTGGCGAAAGCGGTCACCCGAATGAGGGCGCCCTCGAGCTCGCGGATCGAGTTGGAGACCCGGGACGCGATGAACTCGAGCACGTCGGCGGGGGCGTACATGCGTTCCTGCGCGGCCTTCTTCTGCAGGATCGCGATCCGCGTCTCGAGGTCCGGCGGCTGGATGTCGGCGAGCAGGCCCCACTCGAAGCGGGTGCGCATCCGGTCTTCCAGCGTGGCGAGCTGACGCGGCGAGCGGTCGGAACTGATCACGATCTGCTTGTTCGCGTTGTGCAGCGTGTTGAACGTGTGGAAGAACTCCTCCTGGGTCCGCTCGCGGTTCTCCAGGAACTGGATGTCGTCGATCAGCAGGATGTCGACGTCCCGGTAGCGGCGCTGGAACGCCTGCGTCTTGTCGTCCCGCAGGCTGTTGATGAAATCGTTGGTGAACTCCTCGGTCGACACGTAGCGGACCGAGCGCGCGTGCCCCAGGGTGGTGGCGTAGTGACCGATCGCGTGCAGGAGGTGCGTCTTGCCCAACCCGGAGCTGCCGTAGATGAACAGTGGGTTGTACGCCTTCGCCGGCGACTCGGCGACCGCGACCGACGCGGCGTGCGCGAAGCGGTTGGACGAGCCGATGACAAACGTCTCGAACATGTACTTCGGGTTGAGCCGGTTGCCGTCGTTGCCGCCCGGCCGCGGTGACGAACCGGGCCCGCGCAGGTCGACCTGAGGGCGGCCGGGACCGTTGTCGCCGGGGCGCATCGGCATCGAGTCGTCGCGGCGGTCGTCCTGACGGCGCTGGTTGTCGCGCATCTGGGACTGGTCGGCCGGCATCCGGTGCACGGCGGCCTCGTTCGGTGCCGACGGGGCGTCGCGCTCCGGACCCTTGTCCGTGCGGTTCGCGGCCGAGCGGTTGGCCTGCGGCGGCATCGGGTCGGCGAAGAGCGCTTCCTGGCCGGCCCGGGACGCGGACCCGTCGCGGATGTACGACGGGGGCGGCCCGGAATGCTGCGCGGAACCCGTCGGGTACGGCTCGGGAGCGCGGTCCGGCGGCCCGAACGCGGGCTGCTGGTACTGCTGCTGCTCGGGCTGGTAGGCCGGGAGCTCCGGCTGGTACGGCCGGGGATCCGGGTTGCGCGGCGGTTCGGCGTAGTGCAGCGGCTGCGGCTCGGCATGCGGCGCCGAGTCGGACTCGACCGGGGTGCCGTAGACGGTGCCGGGCATGCCGGAGCCGTCCTCCGGCGGGCGGACCGTGACAGCGACCTGTATCGGCCGGTTGAGCCTTCGGGTGAGTGCCTCGGTGATCGCCGGCCGCAGGCGCAGCTCGATCACGTCCCGGGTATAGGCGTCCGGAACCGACAGCAGAGCAGTGTCCTCGACGATCGCCCGCAAGCGGGTGAAACGGAGATAGGCACGCTGCTGCCGGGAAGCGATCTCCTCGGACAACTCGCTGAGCGTGTCCTGCCACAGCAAGCCCAGGTCGACCTGATCGGCCACCGCCGTGCCACCCCCATCGCCACCGACCCCCGGTGGACCTTGTGTCCGGCCTTCCGTCTGTGCCCGTCGGCGCCTGTGCCAGGCGTCCGAGCGGCTCCCCCAACCCAGCACAGTTAACGCGCTGAACACGCACGGCGCCACCGGCTATCCACAGGTTATCCACAACCCATGACGAGACCGATGGCGCTCCCGGCCGGATGGACGGCAGACTCACCGGAGCCTGTAGCGGCGCGGGCTTGAAACAGGCTCACCGAGGCGAACGATCCACCTGCTTGTCCGGTTTTGGCCGCTGCTTCGCGGTAAATGAACGACCAGGTAGGACCGGCAACCGCGCACGCTAACAGCGCCTGCCGGGGGACTACAACCGCTGCCCGCGCCATCCCCTGCTCGTCCGCAGGAAAAGATTCACTTTGTGCGTGGAAAGACCAGGTGGTTGTAGGGGGGTTCCTCCATGTCGGCGTGCCGACCCAGGATATGGTTGACCGCTGCAACCGCCCTGCGTAGGGTTGAGCGGTTGCTCCGCCGCACTCTGATAAAGTGGCGTCTTGCAGCTGGATGCCCCCTGACGTAGTTGAAGACGGAGTTCTGACGTGAGCAAGCGCACCTATCAGCCGAACAACCGCCGGCGCGCCAAGACCCACGGCTTCCGGCTGCGGATGCGCACCCGTGCCGGGCGCGCCATCCTTTCTTCCCGCCGGGCCAAGGGCCGCGGCACGCTGTCGGCCTGAGCCGACACTTAGCCCGGTAAGAATGTCCAGGTAGCCGTGCTGGCCGCGACGCAACGAGTGCGGCGTAGTTCGGACTTCGCCGCAGCGATCCGTGGTGGCCGTCGTGCCGGCCGCGGAACTCTGGTCGTTCACCTGCTTATCGAGGAGCCGGCGCACGCCTCCACGGCGCGCGCCGGCTTCGTCGTATCCAAAGCCGTGGGCAACGCGGTGGTCCGGAACAAGGTTCGACGCCGATTGCGTGACCTCGTCCGGCCGTTGCTCGCTGATCTTCCCCAGGGAGCCTCTCTGGTGGTGCGGGCTCTGCCGCCGGCCGCTCAGGCCGGATATGCAGATCTCGCGACCGATTTGGAGGGCGCGATCGCATCCGCCCGCCGTCCTCGGCGGCCGCGATGAGCCTGGCTGCCCGGCTCCTGACGGCCGTGGTCGTCGCGTACCGTCGATACTTGAGTCCGGCGCTGCCGGCCCGCTGTCGGTTCTACCCCTCGTGCAGCGCGTACGCCCAGGAGGCACTGGCGCGGCACGGCGCCTTGCGAGGGACGGGCCTGGCGATCTGGCGGCTCCTGCGTTGTCATCCCTTCCACCCTGGCGGGTACGACCCGGTGCCTAACCCGATCCGTCACCGTCCTGCCGATGTGACTGGAGCTTAGATTGAGTCTCGACTGGATCTACTACGCCATTTCGTGGATCCTCCTTCGCTGGCATGCCCTCTGGGACGCGATCGGGGTTCCCGACGGTCGCGTGCTCGGGACGAACTGGGCCTGGGTCCTCTCGATCTTCTTCCTGGTGGTGACGCTGCGCGTCATCCTCTTCCCGGTCTTCGTCAAGCAGATCAAGAGCCAGCGCGCCATGCAGGCGCTGCAGCCCAAGGTCAAGGCGCTGCAGGAGAAGCACAAGGGTGACCGGGAGACGCTCCAGAAAGAAATGATGGAGCTGTACAAGGTCGAGAAGGCCAACCCGCTGATGGGCTGCCTTCCGATGGTGCTGCAGATCCCGGTCTTCCTGGGGCTCTTCCACGTGCTGCGCCACCTGCAGCCCGACCTGCCGGAGCGGCTCAAGACCATCTACGGCTGGTCGCTCGAGCAGTTCACCAGCGCGTCCGGTGCGCACCTGTTCAACGCCCCGATCAGCGCCAAGTTCGGCTCGACCGACGCGGAGCTGGCCGTTCTCGGCGCGGACGGCACCACGGTCAAGATCCTGGCCGGCGTCCTGGTCCTGGTCATGATGGGCACGACGTTCCTGACCAGCCGCCAGATGATCCTGAAGACCGGCTGGGCCGAGGACCCGCAGCAGAAGATGATCCAGCGGCTGATGCTCTACGGGATCCCGTTCTCGCTGCTGATCTCCGGCTCGCTGTTCCCGATCGGTGTGGTCATCTACTGGGTGACGAACAACCTGTTCACCCTGGGCCAGCAGCAGTGGGTGCTGCGGAAGTTCCCGCCGCCGCCGATGGCCGGCAACAAGAGCACCTCGGCCACCCGCGCGGCGAACGCGACCTCGGGTGACCTGAAGAACCCGGTGCAGCCGGGCCGTACCGGTGGCCTGTTCGGCCGCAAGAGTGCCGCTCCGGAGCCGGTCACCCCGGTGGTCGACACGAAGGCGCTTGCCCCGAAGCCCGGTGCCAAACCGGTGAATCCGAAGAAGGGCGCCCGGCCGGCGAACAAACCCAAGGGATGATCGCGGCGCGGGGCCGGGTCACCCGGCCCCGCGCGCTCCCCTTGCTACAGACCTCCCCGCGACACGTGCGCACCTTGCTGGCGCGGGAAACAGCGGACCGATTCGGTTCGGCCCGAGTGACAACGGAGATGAGACCGTGACCGACACCAGTACTCCCCCTGTTTCCGACGCATCCGCGGAGGCCCCTGCCGCTGTCGCCGAATCGGTGGCCCCCGAGGCTGCCGTTTCGTTGACCGCGGACGTCGAGGCCGGCGCTGCCGCTTCCGAGCCGGCTGCGGAGACGAAGAAGTCGGAGAGCGTCACCACGGACAGCGACCTGTTCCGGCAGAGCGAGATCGCCGCGGACTACATCGAGGGTCTGCTCGACATCCTCGACTACGACGGTGACATCGACGAGCTGGTCTCCGCGGGCCGTCCGATGGTCGAGGTGGTCGGCGGGCGGCTGCAGCCGCTGGTCGGTCAGCGCGGCGCCACCCTGGAGGCGCTGCAAGAGCTGACCCGTCTGGCGATCTTCCGGGCCACCGGGTCGCCGAGCCGGCTGCTGCTGGACATCGGCGGGTACCGCGCGTCGCGGCGCAAGGAACTGGCCGCGGTGGCGCGCAACGCCGTTGAGAAGGTCAAGGAGCACGGCGAGCCGGTCCGCCTGGAGCCGATGTCGGCCTTCGAGCGCAAGTGCGTGCACGACGTGGTGAACGCGATCGCGGGCGTGCAGAGCGAGTCCGAGGGTGTGGAGCCGAGCCGGCGCATCGTGGTTCGCGTGGCCGACTGACATGACAGACCCACGCTTCGGCGCGGGTGACCTCGGCCCGGGCGTCACAACGCCCGGGCCGTCGTCTTTCCCCGCCCCTGATTCGCCTGCCGCCCCTGCTTTTTCTGCCGGACCTGACGTCTCTGTCGGTTCTCGTTCCCCTGTCGGTTCTCGTTCCTCTGTCGGTTCTCACCCGGAGCACAGCTTGAGTTCTTCCTCGCCCGTTTCTGATCCGTCACCGATGGATCCCTCGCCAGTGGATTCGTCACCGGTGGATTCGTCGTCGGTGGTGGAGGACGTCTCCCGGCCGCCGGAGGAGTTCGCCGCGGTGGCGACCGAGGTTTTCGGGGACCGTCTCGGCGTGATGGGGCGGTTCGCCGAGCTGCTCGCCACCGACGGGGTGGTGCGCGGGCTGATCGGACCGAGGGAGACGCCCCGGCTCTGGGAACGTCACCTGATCAACTGTGGGGTTGTGTCCCACTTATTCCCTATCGGCGCTTCGGTGGTTGACGTGGGCTCTGGTGCCGGTTTGCCCGGTATCGTGCTCGCAGTGGCACGACCGGATCTCCGCATCACTCTGGTCGAAGCGCTGGCCCGGCGTACCGCGTTCCTGGACGAGGTGGTCGCCGAGCTCAGCCTGGACAACGTCACGGTGCTGCGCGGCCGGGCCGAGGACGTGGTGGGGGAGGCCGGCGGTGCGGACATCGTCACCGCTCGGGCGGTGGCGTCGCTGGACAAGCTGGCCGGGTGGTGTCTGCCGCTGGCCAAGGTCGGGGGCAGGCTGCTGGCGCTCAAGGGGGCGTTGGCGGCCGAGGAGGTCGAAGAGCATCGAGCCGCGATTACGCGGGCCGGTGGCGGGGAGCCGGAGGTCCGGCTGTGCGGGGTAGGCCTGATCGACCCGCCCGCGAGGGTGGTGGAGATCGTCAAGGAGCGGGAGTTGAAGGCTCCGAAGAAGACTGGGCGTAAATCCGGTGATGCGCGATCCCGGGACCGTGATCGCGGGCGGGGGACTACACGGAGGGGTTAGATGGCCAGACGGGGTGCTGCGAAGAAGCGGAATGCGCGCAAGGCGCACCCCGTGGCGTCAGAAACCTTTGAGGTACGACGGGAGCCGGCGGCTGGGGATTCCCCGCCGTCGGCCGGCGAGCGGCCGCTGTCGGCCGGGCTTGGCGCGACTCGGAATGCGCGGCGTGCTGTCACGGCGGAGTCGTCCCGGAACGTTCCGGACGAGGAGCGGTTTGCCGATAGAGGTGGGCGCCGGGGGAACTCCGGTTTGCACACTCCTGTGGCGGCGTTGTCCCTCGAACCGGTGTTGTCGACGGGTGATGTTTCACGGGAAACCACGGCCGAGACCGTCGATACGACCGGATTAGTGCCGTCTGGCGTGGGCGATGGTCGTACCGGAAAGGGTTTTTCGGAGACGGACAGTGACGGGTGGGACGGCCCTGACCCCGATGGTGTCGGCGGGTATGGCGGCACTTTGCGCCTTGTGTCAGGCGTAATGGTTTTTGTGGGGTCGGCGGACGATGACGATGCGGCGTTGCGCACAACTCATCCTGTGCACGGGAATGGCGACGGTCGCCCGACGGCCGTAGGCTGGCCAGGCGTCGATAGTGTGGACCGGATTCCTCCCGCCGGAACACACGTTTCGCCGGCCGACCCGTTCCTAGCCAACAGGGATAAAGCGGTGCATGAGTACGGTGTTTCACGTGAAACCGAGTCGCCTCTCGACCGGTCGTCGGAAGTGAACGCTGGCGGCCCGAACCTCGGTGAGCAGGGCGTTCCTTTGCCCCGGCCGGGCGGTTACGGTCCAGCAGCATCCGGCAACTATGGCTACGGCACGCCAGTGCCACCCCGATCGGACGATTTCCGTGGTCCCGCGCCAGCACCCCGGTCGGGTCCCCCAGTCGGGTCTGCGGGGTCACTTTCGGCTGCCGCGGGCCCTGGCGCACCCACTTCCGGTGCATCAGTACAGCCCGACGAGCATGTTTCACGTGAAACGCCGAGCGGGGATGAGGACGATCCGCCCTTGGCCATGGAAGCGTTGCGAGCTGTGCAGATCCTCAACCCGAGCGGCGAGATCATCATGCCGCGCCCGGACCACCCACGGGTGATTTGCGTCGCCAACCAGAAGGGTGGCGTCGGCAAGACGACCACCACGGTGAACCTCGCGGTGGCGCTCGCGCTTCACGGCAATCGGGTGCTGGTTGTCGACCTGGACCCGCAGGGCAACGCCTCGACCGGCCTCAACGTGCCACACCACGCCGGCGTCCCGGATGTGTACGACTGCTTGATCGAGAACGTGCCGCTGGCCGAGGTGGCCCAGCAGGTTGAGGGCATCCCCAACCTGTACTGCGTGCCGGCCACGATCGACCTGGCCGGCGCCGAGATCGAGCTGGTCTCGGTGGTGGCCCGGGAGTCCCGGCTGCAGCGCGCGATCAGTGGCCACCCGGAGAAGTTCGACTATGTCTTCATCGACTGCCCGCCGTCGCTCGGTCTGCTGACCGTCAACGCGCTCTGCGCGGCGCAGGAGGTGCTGATTCCGATCCAGTGCGAGTACTACGCGCTGGAAGGCCTCAACCAGCTGATCAACAACATCAATCTGGTACGGCAGCACCTGAACCCGACCCTCGACGTCTCCACCATCCTGCTCACCATGTACGACCGGCGTACCCGCCTGGCCGACGCGGTGGAGCAGGACGTGCGGAACCACTTCGGAACCAAGGTTCTGAACGCGGTCATTCCCCGGAACGTGCGAGTCTCGGAGGCTCCGAGCTACGGCCAGTCGGTGATGACCTACGATCCGGGATCACGGGGCGCCACCAGCTATTTCGAGGCGGCGCTGGAGATCGCGGTGCGCGGGGTCAACACAGGAGGAACGGCATGAAGAACCGTCCGCGGGGTGGCTTGGGCCGCGGCCTAGGCGCGTTGATCCCCACGGCGCCTGCCGCTGAGCCGGTCGAGAACGGCTCGGACGGTGCTTCCGTGGCTGTCGCCTCGGCACCCACTGCAGCGGTTGTAGTGGCCCCTGACGGCCTGCCGGCGGCTGCCTCACCGTCGCCGGTGGCCCTGGTGCCCGCACCCGCACCGGCGGCTGTCGCGCCTCTCGCGCCTCTCGGCGAGAACGAGTTCGCGCCGGTTCCGGGGGCGTACTTCGCCGAGCTGCCGGTGTCGTCGATCGAGCCGAACGCCAAGCAGCCACGGCACGTCTTCGACGAAGAGGCCCTGGAGGAGCTGAAGACCTCGATCCAGGAGGTCGGCTTCCTGCAGCCGATCGTGGTCCGCGAGCTCGGCGACGGCCGGTACGAGCTGGTTATGGGCGAGCGCCGGTGGCGGGCCGCGCAGGCGGTGGGCAAGGAGACGATCCCGGCGATCGTCCGGAACACGCCCGATGACGCCATGCTGCGGGACGCGCTGCTCGAGAACATCCACCGGGCAAACCTGAACCCGCTGGAAGAGGCCGCGGCGTATTCGCAGCTGCTCGAGGAGTTCGGGGTCTCGCACGAGGAGCTCGCCCGGCGCATCGGTCGCAGCCGGCCGCAGATTTCCAACACGATCCGGCTGATGAACCTGCCGGCGACGGTGCAGCGGAAGGTCGCTGCCGGAGTCATCTCCGCGGGGCATGCTCGCGCGTTGCTCGGTCTCGAGGGCGCACAGGCCCAGGAGGATCTGGCGATCCGGATCGTCAAGGAAGGGCTGTCGGTTCGGTCGACCGAAGAGATCGTCAAGATGGCCGAGCTTGACGGGCCGGCCAAGACGACCACGCCGCCGACGCGACGGGCCAAGGTGCATGCTCCGGCGCTGAGCGACTTGGCGGAGCGGTTGTCGGATCGATTCGACACTCGGGTGAAGGTTGACATCGGACGGAACAAAGGCAAGATCACGATCGAGTTCGCCACCGTTGATGATCTTGAGCGGATAGTGGGCATGATCGGGGTTGAGGAGGAGGGGGCTCGGTCGGATACTGCGGAGGAGTAGGGGTTCCTACTTTTCGGGGTGGACTGGGTTTTCGGCTCTTTGGGCCCTGGCTTTTGGTCGGGATGAGAAAGGCACGCGTTTTGGCGCGTGCCTTTTTGCTTTTTCGGGTTCTGTGAGAGCCATTCTCCTGGGGTTTTGGGTGGGGGCGTGTGTTGGGCGAAGCGGGTTTGGGATGGGAGGTTTTATCGCTTTTGAGGGGTTGGAGGTGAGTCGCCCTTCGTAGCTTTGCTTTTGTGGGTCGGGTGGCCCTCGACGGATCGGCTCGGTAGTCCCGCGACGGCTGCGGGGGCATGGTGCCGTCGAGTGGTGCCGTCGAGTGGTGCCATCGAGTGGTGTCCGTCGAATAGTGTCCGTCGAATGGTGGACAGGTGGTCTCGGTGGTTTAGTCGTCCCGTGGGTGACGTCCTGGCGGCGAAGATCGATGTATCGCCGCCGATGAGGAGCGGCCGCTTCAGAGGAGTTCTGCGATGCGACTCGATTCCGGCATGGGTGCCATGGTCCGCTCGATGGCTGCCGACCTCGGTCTTCCACTGATCACGTTTTACGGTCTGCACGCGTTGTCGGCGGACGACACCACGGCGCTTCTGGCCGGCACGGTGGCTGCCGGCGTCCGGATCGTCTGGGTCGCTGTTCGGAGCCGGGCACTCAGCCCCTTCGCGATGGTCATGGGAGCGGTCTTCGGGGTGGGGCTTCTCTTCACCCTGCTGACGGGGGACCCGAGATTCTTGCTGATCAAGCATTCGGCCGTGGCGGCAGTGATCGGGGTGCTGTTCCTGGTGACTGCGTTCCGGGGGACCAAGCCGTTGACTTTGTCGGCGCAGCAGAGCTTCATGCCGGCGAAGGCGGAGGAGCTTGCCGCTGCGTATGCGAGTAGTGCGGACGTCCGGCGGGGGCACCGGGTGGCTTCGGTGGTTTGGGGTGGTGGGTTGCTGGCTGAGGCCGTACTCCGGGTTGTTCTTGTTTTTCTTCTTCCGGTCGACGTCATGGTCGGTCTTTCCACGGGGTTGACTGTTGTCACCTTCGGTTTGTTGATCGCTTGGAACGGTCGCTATGTTGCCCGGCGCGAGCGGGCTGCGGGGAGCGCTCTTGTCGCTGCTTGATCGGTTGGTGCTTGCCGTCCTGCCGGGGCGGTGCGCCAGTCGGATCTCGGCGGCCTGTGCGGGGTGCGGGTCTGGGTTCGTGCTGATCGTTTAGCGCTTGGTGGGCGGGCTTTTTTGCCCGCCCTTTATGCTGCGTCCCTATGTGCGGTGTCGTCCGAGCCTGCGGATGATCTGCGGTTGGCCTGCTTTTGTTTGGCGGGGTTCGAGCCTTTTGATGGTTGCCTGTTGGCGAGGTGTTTGTTTTGGTCGCGGTTGGGCCTGCGCCTTCGCTTCTGGACACTGGGGAAGTCAGGCAGGCTTGGCTCGGTGCTCGGTGTCCCGCATCCGTCCCAGGCGCTTGGGCCTTCGGGCTTCGGGTCTCGGACCTTAGGTCTTGGGGGTTCGAATCGTGGGCTTCGGGCTTCGGCCTAGGGCTTCGGCATCCGGCATCCGGCATCCGGCATCCGGTGTCCCGGTGTCCCGGTGTCCCGGTGTCCCGGCGCCTCCGAGCAACCGATCATCCGGGCAGCCGGGCAGCCGGGGGCGTCGGGACACCGGGCGTCGTCGGGCGTCGAGCGTCGAGCGTCGAGCGTCGAGCGTCGAGCGTCGAGCAAGCTTTGCCGATCCGGGCCGCCAACCGCGCTGCCTTCGTGACCCAAATTGGCCTCGGTGCTCAAGCCGGCAACCCTCAGGAACCGTTGCGGCACATCGCATCACCGCGTTCGGTAGCTCAGTCAGAAGCCCCTGCGGAAGCAAGGCTGGCACCCTGACTGGACCGCCTGTTGTGCAGACCCGTCGGTAGGGCGGTTGAACCGGGACGCCAGCCGGCTCGCAAGCGCGAGGCATGCTGGATCTGTCGGCTGGCCGAATCTGCGGACGCCGTTCAGTCGGCGCTCGGGGCTCGCCGATGGAAGGGAGTCGCGTTGGGGTCAGCGAGCGGTGGGCTCGCTGCCGGTCTCTACCCAAGGCGATCCGTCAGAGATGGTTCTAGTTGTTACTGCCCGCTGCCCGCTGCCCGCTGCCCGCTGCATGTCGCCCGTCGCGCACCGCTTGCCGCCCGCCCGCTGCATGTCGCCCGCCGCCCGGTCGCGTGTCGTTCCTGCCGGAGGCCGCGGTAGATGTATTTGCGTTCGGCTGGTGATCGGTTCGGTGGTCAGGTCGGAGGTCGACTGGCGGTATTTCCTTGGTTGAAGGGCGCATGCCGAACCGGCGTAGTGTGTCTAGGTCTGACGGTGCCAGCGCGTTTGACGGCTTGTCCGGACGTCCAGTCGGAGGATCCTCCGGCGATGTTTCACGTGAAACGGGTCGTACCCGTTCCGACGCTGGCATTGGCCTATGCCCCGAGACTGCTCTCCGGATGTCGTTTTGGAGACCATGCTGACGCATGGCGGTTCTGGGGGCAGCATTGGAACTCTGCCCGGTGCCCGGTGCCCGGTGCCCGGTGCCCGGTGCCCGGTGCCCGGTGCCCGGTGCCCGGGAGGCGAGTGCGATCTTGCTAGGGGTTTGACCGTGTGCTGACTTCTGCGTTTGGCGGGGCGCCGGCTGGGCCTGCGGCCGACTCTGTTTTGATGTCTCGATCCTGCTTGGCGCTGTCGCCTAGATGATGTTCGCGCATTCCGCGTGAGGCCTTCCGGCGAGTTGCATTTGCGGTCAGAGATGTGCGAAGCGGGCCTGCGGGGAGTTGATGGATACGGCGGGCTAGGCAGGCCCGCTCTGCGTCGGCGTGGCTTGGTGCGAGCGGAAGGCGCGCATGTCGTCAGGGGCGGCCTGGGCCGGCGTGATGCCCGGTGGCCGACGGCTGAAGAGGCTTTCGTCGAGTTCCGAGGTTCGAGTGATCAGTTGGCTTGGCATGGCCCCAGTCGGCCGGCGCAGGCTCGGTGTCGGTCGCTTCGTCGTGGAGTGCTGAACGCCCGTCGGGCCGGTGTTTCACGTGAAACGGCGTGCCCGGATTTTAGGGACAGGCGGGCGCAGATTTCGGCCTCTTGGGTGCAGAGTGGCTCGGCGAACCTATTTGCGGAGTGCAGACGGAAGTGCCGTTGCGCCCGATGCGAACCCGCTGGCCCAATCGCCCCACCCAGGCTTGTGGGATACGTCGGCGCTAGTGAGGTATCCCTACCAGTCGTCGTCGACGTTGTGTGCCCGAGGTCGACTTGCGCGGGTTCTGCATGCTCCGAGCGCCTTCCCTTTCCGGGGGCAAGGACCGTTGTCGGCGGGATAGGGCGTGGTGCCCTGCTCCTCCAAGGCTGTTGTCCGAGGAAGCCAGAACCCCCTCCGGCCGCGAGTTGGCTAGTGCGAACCGTGCGCCCGGCTCGGGATCAGTTCGCCTCTCTGTTGTTGTGCTGGAGGGCGAAGCCGGCTGAGTAGGGGTCGTCGACCACCATTGAGGTCAAAGGTTTTTTGGGCGGCTCGATCCTTACGGAAGGCGTATTGGACTCTGGCTCCCAGCCCCGGGTCTAGTGAGCTCAGGTCGTTTCGGTCCGCGGTGAGTGGTCCTGCAGTTCGTTGAGTAGAGCCTTGTTTGGTGGGTTGGACCATGAGGGCCCTCGCGCCACTGGCTCTCGATGCCGGGCGCGGACCAACTCCCGCATCTGTCTGAGAGTCCTGGGGAACGGCTGGTATCCGTGCCGGGGGTAGCCGGTCGTCTGTCGTAGATCGTGGACGCCGCTCAATCCTTCTTGGCAGTGACCGGCTGTTGTGCGCAGCGATGAGTCAGTGAGCAAGGCGAGGCAAAGTCGGTGGAATGCGGCTCGATGATTTCGCCGTGCTGCAGCCCGATTTTTCGCACCGCAGGATGGGTCTCTCGCCCGCATGCCCGCGACGCCCCTGCCCGCTCCGGCTGCCCGCTCCGACTTGCCGGCTATCCGCGCCCGGCTGCCCGGTCCCTGGCTGCCCGGCTCCCGGCTCCCGGCTTCCTCGGCTTGCTTGGATTGCTTGGCCGAGCGAAGAAGCTGTCTGGCTCGGCCGTGCTTGGTCTGGGGTCTCACACGCCCTGGCCCGACTTTGTTCGTCTGGGGGCGGGTTCAGTTCAGGTCGGTCACCGTGGCTAGCTCGTCCTGCCCGATGCGAGTACATCTGAGAATCCGGATCTGGGAGCGCTGTGCTGAACGGTTTATGTACTCGACCACGCGGTTGGCGCGTGATCCAACGCAGGTGCCTGAGCCCAAAGCGGGTTCGTTTCTGCCGAGTTGGCAACGGTATGAAGACAGGCGCGAACACAGGAAATACGGCGCTCTATCAGGCGGTGGTCGGACGCGGTGAACTCGTATCGCGCCGGATCGGATTTCTCCGTGGAGACGACGAGGGGTTCGGTCGACAGCTGATGGCTAGGGGCCCCTCGCTTGGTCTGCAGAGCATGGTCTAGGTGCGAGCAACTGCGGCATGTACTGATCCGCAGGAGACCCCCGAATTGCTGGCGGCAAAGGGCCTTGCGTGTGATGCCTGTCGGGACTGTCGTGGCTGAGAGACGGCAGCAGGCGTGAGGTCCCCGGCCAAACGGGAGGGAGGACGATTGGCGGTTGGCCGAGGCTGCCGCGTGCGGCGTGCGGCGTGCGGACACAAGACGCGGGGAAGAAGTGGAAAACCGGACATGGGGGGAGCGTCTGCCGGGGGTGCCGGGCAATACGAATAGCGAGCCGGGTCGCCTGCGGTGGTGGTCGAACAAGGGGGCGGAGTTGAACTTCGCTTCGGATCAGTGGCTGGCGTCACGATGTGTTTCACGTGAAACGGGCGCCTCTCGGCTCCAGGGTCCGGACTGCGCCGGAAGATGAGGCTGGTGCCCTTCTGACCTTTGAGTGTCAGTGCTGTCGGGCACGAGCAAGCGCCGCCCGCTTGCCTGTTGTGTTCACTGTTTGAGGCGCGGAGTGGCGCCGTTCGCCGAGACGTCTGGTGTCCGAGCCGAGCCGAGCCGAGCCAAACCTCGAGACCATGCCCGAGCGGAGACCCATGCCCGAGCCGAGCCAAGGTCCAAGTCGAGTCGAGGTCTGGGCCGAATGGGGAAGAGCTCGGACCTGATTTGAGGAGCTGGGCTCAGCTGGGGTCGGTCGGGGCTTTGGTTAACCCGAGCTGAGGCTGAGCAGGGGATGCTCGGCATGACCGAATTGGATCCGAGTTGGGGACGCTGCGGTACTGGCATCCGATTCTGTGGTCCGGGAGCTGAGAGCAGGTGTCTCACGGATGCTTCTGGATCTCGACACGAACGTCGGCAGGGGCGGTGGCTTGTGCCGGCCGGGCCGAGGTCTTTGCCACTCCAGCTTCGGCATTTGCCTGCTTCAGATTCGGCCTCGGAGACGCATCCGGGTCTCGCGCGAATCAGGCATTGGTCTGGCCCTGATTCCTTGGCCTTCGATCCGAGTGCGGTCGTCTGATGTTGGGCCAGTTGGCCTTTGCTTCCTGGCGAGGCCACTCTGAGCGGCCAGGTTTCCGACCGACTGGTGCTCGCCTGCAGCGTGGGCAGCCTGGTTGCTCGCCTGCAGCGCGGGCAGCCTCGGGGCGAGGGTTGGCTGTCTGTGGATAGGGGGAGCGCCGGCGACTGTGGATAGGAGGCAGGGCCCGCGAGCAGCGTTCTACCCGGGCGGTTCGATTCCGGCAGACTGTTGAAGTTTGGGCCGTCTGGCTGAGAGCCGGTGTGCTGCGGGCTACTGAGTGGCTCCGTGCGCGGCGGGCCTCTTGTGCCCGCCTGCAACGGCTTCGAATCGAACTGCGGCGCCTGACAGACCTGGGTGGAGCAGCACGCTCGGCCCCCGGGTCGGCTTCCCGGGGTTGGGCTTCCTGGCCCGCTGGATTTCGGGGGCCGGCGCGGTGCCCTTCCTGGCCTGCACCTAGCGAGCCCGGTTGGCGCAGGCCTCCGCGCCTGGGTCCAAGCTGACCCTGAACTGAATGTGGTTCAGTACCGATTCTCGTGAGCTGGACCAGCCACGAGCGCCCGGCAGCGGTCAGCCAGACGCCCGGCAGCGGGTTAGCCAGAAGTGTCGAAGGTTGGCGGTTCTATAAGGACCGTAGATGGGTCCGGTCCTCGAGCCCCAGACGCTGGGCTTCCCCAAGCTTCGAAACTGGCTGGGCCCACGCGCCCCGAAGAATGACCCGGCCTGTCTCCTTGGAAGATTGGCCCCGCCCACGTCTGGACTGTGAGTCGGCCCGCGCTTGGACTGTGAGTCGGCCCGCGCTTGGACTGTGAGTCGGCCCGGTGTTGAAGGGTGAGCCGGCCCGCGCCTGGTGGGTGAGCGTGCGGCCGGCGTCCAAGAGGTTGGGTCGACCCGGGCCCGGAGGTTGAGCCAGCGCCGAGCTTCTGCTGTTAAGCCGACCCGCGGGGCCCGGAGCCCCTGAGCCCGGACTTCGGGAGGGGTCGGCCCTGAGCCCTGAGCCCTGAGCCCTGAGCCCTGAGCCCTGAGCCCTGAGCCCTGAGCCTTGGAGTCTCGAGCTCTGAGACTCGAGCCCTGAGCCCGGACTTGAGGTGTCGGCCCTGAGCCCAAAAGCAGGAGTCGACCCCCAGGCTCGCCTGCGGCGCAGGGCACGCACCGAGTTCCCGACGACGAGGCCAATAGCGAAAGACATTCAGGTCAGGCATGGAAGGGCATGTGGGCAAGCCGCGAGCAGCCTCTGAGTCCAGCAGCGAGTGCCCGACCCCGCGTTGTTCTACCGCGGCTCCGAACACTGCTGCGGCCTCCCAGGGGCGCCACGCACTGAGCCCTCACTAAGCCCCGACCTTGGGCCCAAAGTGATGACCACCCGATGCCCCCGCCCGCCGCGAACGCCGAACGCGAACCCGTGAACGCTGTGGGCCCAACCCCGCGAAACCCGCTGGTTTCACGTGAATCCGCCAGCCGGCGATCGCCCGGACCTGGCACGGTCAGGCACCGCTGAAACCACCTCCCGCCGACCCCCGAACAGGCCCACCTCAGGGCCACATGCGCATGGGTGGACGCCACTATCCACAACCTGTGTGTGACGCCTGTTGAAGATGGGGAAGGGCCCGTTTCACGTGAAACGACGCCGATGCGCTGCGCCTCGTCCACTGCGCTATCCACAGGGGGTGTAGGCGTTCTACGTCGAGTTTCACGTGAAACGGGAGTGCCTGTGGATAACTTCTGTGGATAACTTTGGGTCAAGTGTGTGGAGAGTCGCAGGCTCACTGTCGTCGACGTTTTGGGCCCGGAAAGTGTGCTGTGGACCCGGGTGCGCGGAGCCCTTCGCGGTGCGTCCACGATCGTGCGAAATTGGGTCGGGACAGCCCGTCCTGACCTGGGCTAAGGTCACGTCGTGCCCGAGAACCCCGCACCTCTGCCCGACTTCACTCGCTGGCCGTCGTTTCCGTTCGAGGGCGACATGCGGGTCAAGAAGCTAGCGCCGCCGGTGGATGTCGAGCCGCCGCGGAGTGGTGAGGACGGGCTCGACTGTGTGGCCTGCGCTACACCCGACGACGCGTACATCTGGGTTTCCGAGCGGTGGCGGGTGCGGGCGATGGACCGCCCGACCGGCCTGCCGATGGTGTTGATCCTGGAGTGCCGGTCACACCTCGACATGGGTGACCTGCCCAACCTCCTGGCCGCCGAGCTCGGCGTGATGACGGTTCGGCTGGAACGCGCGATCCGTTCACTTGACGGCGTCGCGCGGGTGCACGTCAACCGGTGGGGCGACGGTTCGGCGCACCTGCACATGTGGTTCCTGGCGCGGCCCTACGGCCGGCTGCAGCTCCGCGGGACGTTCCTCTCGCTCTGGGACGACATCCTCCCCGTCATCCCCGAGCCCCAGTGGCGGGAAAATCTGGCACTCGTCGCCGCCTGGCTGGCCGATTTCGGCGGCCAGGCCAACGCGGAGCCCGCCCACATCCAGTGGGAGTCACCGTCGACTTTTGTGGTCCCGCCGGCCGGCCCGGAAGAGGACCGCGATGAGGCCCGTCGTCCGACGACGCTGGGCGACGTCCAGGCCGCTTCGCCTCCGGCGGATTCGTGGGTACGACACAGCGACGCACCCACGGCCGGCAGCCTGCCCGGCACACCCGCCCCGGGGGACACCGCCCACGAGTTCTCCTCGCCGTCCGAAGGCGCCCCGGCATCCAGCCTCGTAGCGGATGCTGCCGCCCCAGGGTCGGGTTTCTTCGGAGGATCCCCCGATCCGGGGAACTCCAGCGTGGCACCAACAAACACGGTGACGCCAACGAGCAGCACCGACCCCATGGGCGGCACCGATCCGGCGGCCACCGGCACCACCTCCGACGAAAATGACCCCATTGTGCAGACGGCTGAAGGTCGCCCCGGCTACGTCGGCACCGGAGTGCTCAGCACGGGTGCGGGCAGCGCCGCAGCCGGCTCCGGAAGCACCGACCTGTAGCCCGACCCCGTCGCACCCCGAAGCCGATACAACGCGTCGAGCGCCCGAGAACCCCTCCGGCGGCCGCGCCGTTTCACGTGAAACGAAACGGCAAACCCGCAACCGGCCCGCCCGACACGACCAAGCGACCCGAGCACTAGCAAGCCGCGCGCGCGAGCAAACCGCGCACGAGCAACCGCGCACGAGCAGCCGGGCACCAGTGAGCCGGCCACGAGCAAACCGCGCGCGAGCAAACCGCGCGCGAGCAAGCCGACTCAAACAAGCCGACTCAAACGAGCCAGCTCAAGCGAGCCGTTCGACCCATCGGCATCGGCACACCGCCCCCGGCCCCAGCGCCGCCCGCGATCAGAAGAAGCGCAAAACAAAGGGCACGGATCCCGAAGAATCCGTGCCCCAAGCCGAACCCACCCCTACCGAGCCACCGCCCGCTCCACCAACGCCCCCAGCACCGCCCCGAGATCCACCCCAGCGGCCTGCACCGCCAACGGCAGCAACGACGTCTCCGTCATCCCCGGCGACACGTTGCACCCGAGCACCTGCGGCTCCCCGTCCTCCGCCACGATCACGTCGATCCGCGACAGGTCCCGCAGCCCCAGAGCCCGATACGCCGCCAACGCCGTAGCAGTCACCTTCGAGGCCACCGCATCCTCCAGGCGAGCCGGCACGTGCCACGTGGTCAGACCAGCCGTATACCGAGCCGCGTAGTCATACACCCCGTCCCGCGGGACGATCTCCACGATCGGCAGCGCTTCCGGCCCCGTCCCCAGGTCGATGATCGAGACGGCCAGGCGGATGCCCGCGACGTACTGCTCGACCAGGGCCGTGGAGTCGTACGCGAAGCAACCCACCATCGCGGCCGGGAGATCCGCGGCCTCCTGGACCACGGCGGCGCCCAGCCCCGACCCGCCCTGCGCGGGCTTGACCATCAGCGGCAGACCGAGCCGCGACACGATCCGGTCCAGCACCGCCACCGCGCCCAGCTCGGAGAACCGGTCGTGCGGCAGCGCCACCCAGTCCGGCGTCGGGATGCCGGCCTCGCGCAGCCGGGACTTGGCGGACGGCTTGTCCCAGGCCATCCGGGCGGTCCGCGCGTCGGCGCCGACGTACGGCACGCCGCACAGGTCGAGCACCCCGCGCAGCGAACCGTCCTCACCCGTCGCCCCGTGCAGAGCGATCACCACCGCGTTCGGCGGGTCCGCCTGCAGCGCGGGCAGCAGTGCAACGTCGGCGTCATGCAGTTCGGCGGTCATGCCGGTGGACCGGAGAGCGTCCAACACACGGCGGCCGGACCGCAGGGAGACGTCTCGTTCGTACGAAAGTCCGCCCGCCAGCACCAGCACTCGCAACTCGTCACGCGTACCCATGTGGTTGATCATGCCAAGTCGGGGCCGGGAGTGTCGCCGGCGGCCGGACCACGGCGGCGCTGGGACGAGATGGCGGCGGAGCCGCCGAAGACAGCGCGCATGGCGAGATCCTGTTCCATCACCCCGGCCAGCCGCCGCACGCCCTCACGCAGCCGGTCCGGCGCGGAGAACGAGAAGTTGAGGCGCATGTTGCCCCGCCCGGTCCCGTCGGCGTAGAAGCCCGTTCCTGGCACGTAGGCGACCCGCGCCGCGATGGCCCGCGGCATCATCGCCTTCGAGTCCAGCCCCTCGGGCAGGGTGGCCCAGACGAACAGGCCACCGGCCGGCCGGGTCCACGTGGTGCCGGCCGGCATCAGGTCGGTCAGCGCGCTTAGCAGGGCGTCCCGGCGCTCGCGGTAGACCTCGCGGTAGACCTTGATCTGCTCCTGCCACGGCATCGTCGTCAGGTACTGGGTGACCGCGCCCTGCGCGAACGCGCTCGGGCACAGGATGTTGGCCTCGCTCGCCATCACGAGCTTTTCCCGTACGGCGTGCGGCGCCAGGATCCAGCCGACCCGCAGCCCCGGCGCGAAGGTCTTGGAGAACGTGCTGCAGTAGAACACCCCGTCCCGGCGCCGGGCTCGCAGCGGCAGCGGGGCCTCGCCCTCGAAGGACAACATTCCGTACGGGTCGTCCTCGACCACCAGCAACCCGGCCCGCTCGCAGATGTCCAGCACCCGCTCGCGACGCTCCTCGGACAGCGTGACGCCGGCCGGGTTCTGGTACGTCGGGATCGTGTAAAGGAACTTCACACGGCGTCCAGCGAGCGCCAGCGACGCGATCGCCTCCTCGAGTGCCTCCGGGATGAGGCCGTCCGCGTCCATGGCCACGTGGTGCACCTGTGCCTGGGCAGCCTGGAAAACGCCGAGTGCGCCGACGTAGGTCGGCCCCTCGGCGAGCACCACGTCACCCGGGTCCAGGAACAGCCGGGCCAGCAGATCGAGGGCCTGCTGCCCGCCCACCGTGACGACCACGTCGTCGGGGGAGGCGTTGGTGATGCCGGAGAGGGCCATCACCTCGCAGATGCGCTCACGGAGCTCGACGGTGCCCTGGCCGATGCCGTACTGGAGGCTCGTGGTGCCCTGCTGCGCGGCGAGCTTCTGCATCATCTCGCCGACCGCGTCCAGTGGCAGCGCGGCGATGTACGGCGACCCGCCGGCCAGCGACACCACCTCGGGGCGGCTGGCGACGGCGAACAGGGCCCGGATCTCGGACGTGGTCATCCCGCTCACCCGGCGCGCGTACCGATCGGTGTAATCGTCCTGGGTAGTACCGGTCATTCGGCTCTCACCTCACTACGAAACGGCTGATCTCTGCGACCAGCTCGGGACCAGCCTAAACGGCGCGGACATTGGCGGAACCCGTCCGTACGGGTCAGCTGTTGTCCGACCTGCTCCCGTTCATGGGGGTTGCGACGTACGATTTCCCAGGGCGCGGACGAGCGACCGTGCTTACCCACCGGTCCGCTCCGAGTCCAGCGCAAGGGGTTCGCCATGTCGCGCCGCCTGGTCAATCTCACCCTCGACACCCTCGAGGACCTTCCTCGCCCGTGCCGCCAGTGTGTCTACTGGGAGCTTGATCCGGTCTCCGCCGAGCGCGCCTGCGCCAGCGGTGACCCGGGTCTGGACAAGGAGGCCTGGGTGTCACAGACCCTCCTGGAGTGGGGTTCCTGCGGCAAGCTGGTCTACGTCGACGGCATGCCGGCCGGGTTCGTGATGTTCGCCCCGCCGGCCTACGTCCCGCGGTCGATGGCGTTCCCCACCTCACCGGTGAGCGCCGACGCCGCGATTCTGACCACGGCCAAGGTGGTGCCCGCGTTCGCCGGTGGCGGCCTGGGCCGGATGCTGGTGCAGGGCGTGGCCCGTGACCTGACCAAGCGCGGGGTGAAGGCGATCGAGGCGTTCGGTGACGCCAAGCCCGACGAGGACTCCGAGGGTGGCTGTGTCGCCCCGGTCGACTTCTTCCTGTCGGTGGGCTTCAAGACCGTCCGGCCGCACCCGCGCTATCCGCGACTGCGGCTCGAGCTGCGCACCGCGCTGTCCTGGAAGTCGGACGTGGAATACGCGCTGGAGAAGCTCCTCGGCTCGATGAGCCCGGAGAAGCTCCTCCGCCCGATGCCCGCGACCAGCTCGATGGAGAACTGAGCGAGCCGTTCGAAACCGCGCCGCCCAAGAGCTCGAAGCCGCGCCGCCTGAGAAGCGGCCCGAGAGCTGAAGATCAGGCCCGCTCGGCCAGCGCCATCCGGAGCTGCCGCACGTCGATCGACCCGGTCGGCACGTCCCGCTCGACCGGGAAGTACATCCGCTGCACCGCGGCCAGGATCGCCTCGACGATCTGCTCCCGGAACAACGGGTTGATCAGCCGCTCGCGGTCGGCCGGCGAGGTCAGGTAACCGAGGTCGACCCGGACCGTCGGCATCCGGGTCAGCCGCAGCAGGTCCCAGGTCTTGGCGTGGGTGCGGCAGTCGTGCATGCCGGTGCGCACCACGATCTCGCGCTGCACCAGCGCCGCCAGCCGCTCGCCGACCGTGCTGCTCAGCCCGTTGCCGGTGCCGTAGTGGTACGTCGCCACACCCTCGGCGGCGTCGGTGGGGTGCCCGTCCAGGTGCAGCGAGATCAGCAGGTCGGCCCCGAGGCTGTTGGCCAGGGCGGCGCGGTCGGCGCCGCTCATCGGCTCGGCCGGCTGCGGGCCGCGGGTCAGGTGCACCCGCATGCCGGCCGCGGCCAGCCGGCCCTCCAGCCGGGCGGCCAGGTCGAACACCAGGTCGGCCTCGGTCCAGCGCAGCGGCCCGTCGGGCACCATCACGCCGGTGTCGTCACCGCCGCCGTGGCCGGGATCGATCACGATGGTCTTGCCCACCAGGTTTGGACCGGACTGCCGGAACGCCTCGGCCTCACGCAGCCATTGCGGCCGGCCACCGACCACCTTGCGGCCCAGCCGGCGCAGCGCCTTCATGGTCTGCGGGCCATAGGACCCGTCCGGCGCCAGGCCCACCTCACGCTGGAACTGGGCGAGCGCGCGAGCGGTCCGGGCGCCGTAGATGGAGTCGGCGCGGCCGGAGTCGTAGCCCATCTCCAGCAGGCGCTCCTGCAGGGCGTGGACATCCTCACCGACCAGTGCGTCCGGCACCGAGTGGAACAGGGCACGGGAGCCGAGCCGCCAGCGGGCGCCGTCCAGCGCCCCCCAGGTCTCGTCGCCGACCATGCCGTCCACGCCGAGCCCGCGGCTCTGCTGGAAGGCACGGACCGCGTTCTCCACGGCTTCGTCGAAGAGGTCCGGCTCGCGGTCGGCGAGCAACTCCAGACCGGCCAGAATTGACCGGATCTCGGAAACGGCAGGACCGGTGTCTCCGCGTCGAATGGACCGCACTCACGACTCCCTGGGGGCGAGAAAGGGACGACCTCCCGGAGCGTACTCCGGCGGACAAACAGAGCCCCGCGTCCCGGTGGGGACGCGGGGCCTGCGAAAGACGACGAAAACGATCAGAGCGCGGACTCGATGAAGTTGACCAGGAAGCTCTTGGGCTTGGCGCCGGCCACCGAGTTGACCCGCTCGCCGTCCTTGAAGATGGTCAGGGTGGGCACGGACATCACCTGGTAGGCGAGCGCGGTCTGCGGGTTCTCGTCAATGTTGACCTTGACGATTTCCACCTGCTCACCCAGCTCGGAGTTGGCGATCTCGGCCAGCAGCGGGTCGACCTTCTTGCACGGCACGCACCACTCGGCCCAGAAATCCACCAGCACCGGCTTCTTGGACTGCAGCACGTCACTGGCGAAGGTGGCGTCGGTGACCACCTTGGTTGCTCCCACGACAGGTCCTCCCGGTCTTACAGCTCGACGAATGAAGCGATGAAGCGCTCGGCGTCCAGCGCCGCGGCACAACCGGTGCCGGAAGCGGTGATGGCCTGCCGGTAGGTGTGGTCGACCAGGTCACCGGCGGCGAACACGCCGGAGAGGTTGGTCCGGGTGCTGGGCGACTGCACCTTCACGTAGCCCTCGTCGTCCAGCTCGACCTGGCCCTTGAAGAGCTCGCTGCGCGGGTCGTGGCCGATTGCCACGAACACGCCGGTCACGTCGAGAACCTTGGTTTCCCCAGAAACCACGTTCTTCAATCGGACGCCGACGACCTTGCCGTCGTCGCCGAGGACCTCCTCGACGACCGAGTTCCACTCGACCTTGATCTTCTCGTTGTCGAGCGCGCGCTTCTGCATGACCTTGCTGGCCCGGAACGAGTCCCGCCGGTGCACGATCGTCACGGTCTCGGCGAACCGGGTGAGGAACGTGGCCTCCTCCATCGCCGAGTCGCCGCCGCCGACCACCACGATGTGCTGGTTGCGGAAGAAGAAGCCGTCACAGGTGGCACACGCCGACACGCCGTGGCCGAGCAGCTCCTGCTCACCGGGCACGCCGATCGGGCGCCACGCGGAGCCGGTCGACAGGATCACGGCGCGGGCGAAGTACTGCTGGTCGCCGACCCAGACCGTCTTGAGGCCCTCGGTGCCGGCCTCGGTCGGCTTGTCGGACAGCTCGACCCGGGTGACGTCGTCGGTGATGAACTCGGCGCCGAACTTCTCGGCCTGCGCCCGCATGTTGTCCATGAGCTCGGGGCCCATGATCCCGTCCCGGTGGCCGGGGAAGTTCTCCACCTCGGTGGTCGTCATCAGCGCACCGCCGGACTGCACGCCCTCGATCACCAGGGGCTTCAGCTCGGCACGAGCGGCATAGAGCGCCGCGGTGTAGCCGGACGGTCCCGAACCGATGATGATCAGATTGCGGACCTCGTCCACTGCCGACTCCTCAAGTCTGTTTGCACGCCGGTTGGGCACGGCGACGTCGCACGCTAGAACGTCATGCTAGGCATTCACCATTCCCCCCGGTCCGGCTCGTGTCCGACCTCACGCCAGGGGGTGTCCGTCAGCGTACCGGGACTTGGCCGAGGGTGTCCGCGCCGACACCGGGCAATCCGCAGTCGGCGCCGCTCGCCCAGACCCACTCGCCGTTGTCCGCGCTGAACTGCACCACGAGGGCCGGCGCGCCGTCGAACCGGGCGTAATCCACCGACTGGGCGGTCAGGGTGCCACCGCTGTTCTCCTGGGCGATCGCGCTGAGACAGTCCAGCAGCGCGGCCGGCAGCCGCAGCCGGGCCAGCACGTCCAGCTCCTGGACACCGGCAATGTCCGGGGAGACCTGCGGGACGTCCGCGGAGGCGCTCAGCGGGGCGTCAGCGGTGCGTTTCAGGCTCTGGGTCAGGGTGCCCAGGGTGTAGTCGGTGCCGCTGTCCAGCGTCGTCTCCGGGGTCCCGGCCACCATCACGCCACCGGCCGCGGGTGCCGCTGCCGAGTCGGCTGAGCCGCTGTCGTCGTGCGCGCTCTGCGGGGCGGTCAGGGCGTACCCGAAAAAGCCGATCGCGCCCGCCGCGATGCCGATCGGCGCGGCGAAGCGCAACCAGCGGCGGTTGCCGCGCCTACGGCGGTGTTTTTCAAGATCCAAAACCGTTTTGGGTACGTCCGGAGCGGTCCCGACGTGCTCGCCGCCGTCGTCCGGCGCGATGCCGAGAGCGGTGCCGGACGGGGCCAGGGCGGCGAACGCGGAGTCCAGCCTGGCCACGACGTCGTCCGGCATCGGCTCGCCCGGCAGGTCGCCGAGCAGCGCGCCGACCGTGGCCATCTCCGGCGCGAGCAGCGAAAACGCCTCTTGCCAGGCGGGCTCGACGGCGATCAGGGCGGCCACCCGATCGGCCTCGGGGGTGCCGTCCAGCGCGCCGCCGATGTAGTCGGCCAGCAGGTCGATGTCGATCCCGTGGAACTCGGCGCCGGTCACCGTTGTTCCCTCCGTTCACGCCCGGTCGGCAGCGGCGTGACCGCGCGCGACCTGGATGAGACGTCGCCGCCGTCGCTCCGGTTCCCACCGTGCCCGGGGTCACTCGGCGCGCCGGTGACCTCGCCGCGCACGTCCCGCAGGGCGAGGGCCATCCGGGCCCGGCCACGCGCGCAGCGGCTCTTCACGGTGCCCTCGGCGATACCGAGCATCTCGGCCGCCTCGGCCACCGGATACCCCTGCACGTCGACCAGCACGATCGCGGACCGCTGCTCGACCGGCAGCGCCGCGAGGGCGTCCCGGACCAGCAGCACGGTGTCCTGATCCGGGGCGGGAGCGGCCGGCTCCGGACCGGACGACCGGTCGTCGTCGAACCGGGAGCCGTCCGGCAGCGGCACGGTCGGGTGCGCCTGCCGCCGGCGGATCCGGTCCAGGCACGCGTTCACCACGATCCGGTGCAGCCAGGTGGTGACCGCCGAGTCGCCGCGGAACCTCGCCGCCGCGCGGTGCGCCGACAGCAGCGCGTCCTGCACCGCGTCGGCGGCCTCCTCGCGGTCCCCGATGGTGCGCAGCGCGACCGCCCAGAGCCGGTCCCGATGCCGCCGGACCAGCTCGTTGAACGCCTGCGGATCACCCTCGACGTGGGCACGCACCAGCTCGGCGTCGCTCGGCACATCCGCGCCGGTCCCGCCGGGCGGTACGTCCCGGAAAGTCACGCCAGCAATGTATGCCATGCGAGCGCGGCCCGTGGTGGTCAGGCCTGGGCCAAGAAAACAGGGCCGCCCTTGTCGCCGGGCGGCCCTGTTCTTCTTTCTGGCTGGTGTCTCAGTACCCGTACAGCTCGATCTCGTTGACGTTGACCTTGAAGCCCTGGCCGTCCTCGTTCGGCGGCAGCTTGGTCAGGAAGACCAGCACGTACTGGTACTGCTTGTCCGGGTCGAAACCGGACAGGTTCACCTTGGTGCCCGGGTTCGCCTCGGTGTCGGCGTCGCTGAGCTTGGTGTAGGTCTTGACGATCTGCTTGTCGCCGTTGGAGGTGTCACCGGGGTCGGTGGTGCCGGTCCGGATGTCGATGGCCGCGCCGGGGGTGGAGACGTCGACGCTGACCGAGGCGAGCGTGCGGGCCTTGGGCAGGTGGATCAGCACGCCCATGCCGTCCTTCAGGCCGCCGAAGTTCGGCTGCTTGTAGTACGACATCTCCCAGGCGGTGTTCTTGTCGCCGTCGACCACGTACTGCGACTTGCCGGTGTCGCCACGGCCGCCCTTCGGCGGGTCGACGATCCGGACCATGTCCGCGGTCAGCGGGATCTTGACCGGGTCGCCCTGCGGAGCGGCGGACGGGTCGCCGTCCGCGCCGGGCTGGGCACCCGCGTCGGTGCCCGCGGGCGTGGAGGCCGAGGCCGTCGGTTTGCTGGAGTTGTTGATCGCGTTGATGCCGAAGACCAGGCCGATGATGGCGATGACGACGAGGGCGCCGACGCCGATCAGGATCTTCCGCGCGCTGCGGGTCGGCTCGGCGGAACCGCCGCCGCCCTGCACGAAGCGGAGCGGGCCGACGTCCTCGAACTCCTCGTCCTCGGTGGCCGAGTCGAGCCGGCCGAGCTCGGAGGTGAGTGCCTCGGCGGCCGGCGGGGCGACCCGCCGGTCCAGCAGGTCCATCGTCAGGTCGTCGAGATAGGCCGGGACACCGGCCCGGACCTGCCGCGGGGCGGCCGGGTTGCCGGCGCTGTCGCGGGTCGCGTCCGGCAGCGCGGAGCTGCCGACCTCGGCGTGCGGCCAGCGACCGGTGAGCGCGAAATACAGGATGCCGCCGACCGCGCGGATGTCCGCCTCGACACTGTCCGCCTCGTCGGCGCGCGCGTCGGCCAGGACCACCCGGCCGTCGTCGCCGATCAGCGTGGTGCCGGGGTGCACGTTGCCGTGGATCATGCCGGTGGCGTGCACCGACGTCAGGGCGTCGGCGACCGAGCGGGCGATGGTGATCGCCCGCGACGGGTCCAGCGGGCCCTCGGCGGCGATCAGGTCACGCAGCGACTCGCCGTCGACCCACTCGCGAACCACATACGCCCGCTGCTGCTCGTCGATCGCGTCGTAGACGCCGACCAGATTGGGGTGGAGCACCCGGCTCGCCGCGACCGCGGCCTGGAGCATTTCGGCAGCGGAATCGCCGCCCGGGTGCCGGAGCACGACCGCGACCGGCCGGCGCAGCACAACGTCGATCCCGCGCCAGACCTGACGGCCGGCGCTGTCGTTGTTGACGTGCTGCTCGAGCTGGTAACGCTCGGCCAGGATCTCGCCGGCGCTGGGGGCACCGAAGGTCAAGACCGGTCCGGCCTCGTCGGCCGCGGTCTCGTGGCCTTCGCCGACCTGGGTCACCAGTCCTCCCTAGGTGGTGCATGTATTGGTGCTCAGGACAAGGTGCTCCCGAGCACATGCCGAGAACGACCATACCCGTACGGAGCCATGGTCCGGCAGGTCGTCCCCCCGGCGCGGCATGGGCGCGGCCCCGTACGAACGGGTGGTTTTTCGGGCAGTCCAGCGGAAGAGGCCCTGTTCAGGGCCGGTCTGGTGGATCTCGGGGTGATTCAGCGGCCGATCTTGCGGCGGACCATGCCGACGACCTGGGTGATCTCGCGAACCCGCAGCAGGTACGCCGCGGCCAGGTAGGTGATCAGGATGACTGCCCCGGTCGGGATCAGCTGGATCAGAGCCTGGACCCGGCCGTCGGGCGCGCCGGAGCCGGGCAGGAAGCGCAGCACGAGCAGCCCGAGCCCGGCGGCCAGCCCGGCGGCGATCAGCACCCGGACCAACGATCCGGCCACTGAACCGAGATTGAGCCGGCCGATCCTGCGGCGCAGCACGGCCAGGGAGATCAGCGCTGAGACCAGATAGGAGAAGGCGTTCGCAGCGGTCGTGCCGGCGGCCAGCAACGACTGCTTGAGCACCTCGGCGAGCAGGAAGTAGGCGCCGATCCGGACCGTCACCACCGACAGGTTGATCAGCGCGACGGTCTTGTTCCCCTGCAACGCGTAGAAAGCGTAGGTGCAGAGATAGCTGATCGAGAGCGGGATCACGGCGAACGCAGCCACGGTCAGCACCGTTCCGGTGGCCAGCGCGTTCGCGTTGGAGAACCGGCCGCCCTGGAACAGGAAGACCGCGATCGGCGCGCTCAGAACCGCGTAGACCACGACGATCGGGGCCAACGCTGCGGTGGTGAGCTTGATCCCACGACTCAGGTCGGCGCTGACCTCGTCGAACCGGCCTTCGGCGGCGGCCGCGCTCATCTTCGGCAGCAGGGCGGTCATCACCGACACGCCGATGATGCCGTGCGCCATCATGGTCAGCAGGAAGGCGTAGTTGAACGCCAGGATGCTGGCGCTGTTCGGACTGCCGGTCACGTCGCTGAGGATCCGGACCACCAGGAAGACGGCGAGCTGGTTGGCTCCCGCGTAGACGAGCATCCAGCCGGCCAGCTGGCCGACCTCGCGCAGGCCCAGCGAGCGCGGGCTCCAGTTCCACTTCCACTGGAAGCCGACCTTGCGCAGGGCCGGGAGCAGCCCGAGTGCCTGGACCACCATGCCGAGCAGGGTGCCGCCGCCGATCAGCGCGATCTGCGCCCCGGTGATGTTCTCCGGGGTCAGCTCGCCGCTGCTGCCGTAGGCCAGGATGAAAACACCACAGGTGGCGATGACCACGATGTTGTTGAGGATCGGCGCCCACATCGGCGCGGCGAAGTGCCCGCGGACGTTGAGCACCGCGCCGGCCAGCCCGGACAGACCGGTGAAAAAGATGATCGGCAGGATCAGGTAGGCGAAATTGGTGACCAGTTCGCGGTAGGCCGCGGTGCTGTCGCTGCCGGACTGGATCGCGGTGATCACCGAGGCCAGCGAGACCACCAGCAGCGTCGCGATGCCGAGCGACACGATGGCGAAGGTCAACAGCTTCTGGGTGAACGCCTGACCGCCGTCCGGGTCGCTCTTTCGGCGGCGGACCAGCAGCGGGACCAGGACACTGGAGAGGATGCCACCGAGCAGCAGCTCATAGATCTGGTTCGGCAGGAACTGCGCGCTGGTGTACGCGTCGCCGACTACCTTGCCGACGGCCATGCCGATCAGGGCGGTTCGGACGAAACCGATCACCCGGCTGACCATGCTGCCGATCGCCATGATGACGCTCTGGCCGGCCGTGCTCCCGCCACTGTCGCCGTTCTCCGGCGGGATGTTCTCCGGTGGCAGGGCTTGATCGCCGCTGGCCGTGGCGGATTGTTCATCGACGGAGACGACCGTGACGCCCTGTTCCGGGCGCGGGTAACCGTCCGCCGCGTGGTTACTGCGGTACAGGCCGCCGCTCACCCTTGCCTCCAGAGCCGTACCGATGTTGGAGCCACCATAGAAGAAAACGTCACACGTGGTGACGCAGGAGGGTGCCCGGTTCGGCCCCGGCCAGGGTTTCCACCATCCAACATGCCTCCAGCGCCACCAGGGGCTCACTCAGCGCGTCCAGGACGGTGGGATGGTCGCACCCGGCCTCGGTCAACGCGCCGAGCAGGGCACGCACCGGAGTCAGGTCACCGGTCTCGGTGATCTGCCGGGCCAGCGGGCGGGTCAGGGTGTACCAGTCCCGCCGGGGCAGGGCGTCCAGATGGGCGGTGGCACGTCGTACCAAATCTGCCAGGTCCTCGTGCGGGAACCGCTTGCCCGCGCGGACCTGGTCCACCGCCTGCGTCGGGTCGCTCAGTGCCGCGATAGCGGCCTCGTCCAGCACCTGCGGTGAGGGCGCCGGCGGCACCGGCCACCAGCGGTCCTCGCGGAAGAGCGGCAGCGGGTCCTGCTCCGGACCGGAGGGCGGGGGCGGCGGCACCGGGCGGCGCAGCGACCGGTACGCCGCCTCGCGGATCCCGGCCACCGACGGCACGTCGTCGTCGGCGGTCGCCGGGGCGAACGGCGACAGCAGCGCGGTCACCAGCCCCGGGTGCGGCAGGGTCGGGTCGGCCAGGGCGATCACCCGGGCGCACGTCTCCAGCTCCCACCAGCGCAGCGCGGCCGGGTACGGACCACCGGCCGGCGCCCAGCCCAGCTGGATCGGCTCGCTGGACGACGGCCGGCGCAGGCCGAGCGTGCGCTCGCCGGAGGGCAGCTCGATCTCGAGGATGAGGGCGTAGCCGTCCAGCACCGGGAAGGACACTCGGAGCAGGTCGGGGAGGAGTTCGGCGTCGCTGATCTCGCCCGTCCAGAACCCGGCGTCCAGGCTCAGTCGGCGCAGCGCCTCGGGAACTGGCACGTTCCCATCCTGCCCGGCGGCGTCGCCGGCCGCCATCGGGCGGAGACCCACCGCCCGAATCGGGACCGATGGCCGATATCCTGGTCATCCCATGTCTTTGTTGAACGATGCCCAGCAGAACGCGGTAGCCGAGTTGCTCCGCGTGTCACCCGTCGCCGACGAGCTGGGGCGCCGCTTCGGCGCCGCCGGCCATGAGTTACACCTGGTGGGTGGCTCCGTCCGCGACGCGCTGCTCGGTCGCCTTGGCGACGACCTGGACTTTTGTACGGATGCCCGCCCCGAGCAGACGCTCACCCTGGTGCACGGCTGGGCCGACGCGATCTGGGAGACCGGTCGCGAGTTCGGCACGATCGGCATCCAGAAGAACGGCCTGCGGATCGAGATCACCACGTTCCGCGCCGAGTCGTACGACGGGGTGACCCGCAACCCGGTGGTGTCCTACGGCACATCGCTGCTCGACGACCTGTCCCGGCGGGACTTCACCATCAACGCGATGGCGGTGTCGCTGCCCGGCCACGAGTTCACCGACCCGTTCGGCGGCGTGCAGGACCTGGCCGCGAAGGTGATCCGGACGCCGGCCACCCCGCAGGCGTCGTTCGGCGATGATCCACTTCGGATGCTGCGTGCCGCCCGTTTCGCGGCGAAACTGCAGTTCACTGTGGATGAGTCGGTCATTTCGGCGATGCGGGACATGGCGGCTGATCTGGACCGGATCACCGCGGAGCGCATCCGGGACGAGTTCACCAAGCTGATCTGCAGCGCCGACCCGCTCGCCGGGCTGCGGCTGCTCGTCGACACCGGGCTGGCCGACCGCTTCCTGCCCGAGCTCTCCGGGCTGAAGCTGGAGATCGACGAGCACGCCCAGCACAAGGACGTCTACGAGCACACGCTGATCGTGGTGACCAACGCGATGCGGCTCGAGGGCGACGACTCGCCCGACTTCGTGTTGCGGATGGCCGCGCTGATGCACGACGTCGGCAAGCCGGCCACCAAGGCGGTCGGCCGGGACAGCCGGGTCAGCTTCCACCACCACGAGGTGGTCGGTGCCCGGCTCACCAAGCAGCGGATGAAAGCGATGAAGTACCCGAAGGACGTCACCTCCGACGTGGTCGGGCTGGTCGCGCTGCACCTGCGCTTCTACGGGTACGGCCGGGGCGAGTGGACCGACTCGGCGGTGCGCCGCTACGTCACCGACGCCGGCCCGCTGCTGTCCCGCCTGCACAAGCTGACCCGTTCCGACGTCACCACCCGCAACCGGCGCAAGGCGTCCGCGCTGGCCGCCGACTACGACGCGCTCGAGGACCGGATCGCCCGGATCGAGGCCGAGGAGGACCTGGCCAAGGTCCGCCCCGACCTGGACGGCAACGCGATCATGGAGCTGCTGGGGGTGCCGCCGGGCCCGATCGTGGGGCAGGCCTGGCGATACCTGAAGGAGCTCCGGCTCGACCGGGGGCCGCTGGATCACGACGAGGCCGAGACGGAGCTCCTCAAGTGGGCCCGGGAACAGGGCCACATTTCTTGACGCCGTTTGATCAGCTGATGCCCAGGCTGACCTCGCGGTTGTTGAAGTCCGCCGGTAGTCGGCTGGTCGCCCGCACGGTCCCGGTCAGGTCGTAGACCGTCACGTCCAGGCCGTTCAAGGCCAGGACCTGGTCGTCGGCGAGGAATCGGACCTGGCCGGCCCGTGGCAGCGTGGTGACCACCCGACCGGTCGCCACCTCGGCGATCCGGGTGCCGTCCGGTGCGGTGGCGTCCGGCCGGAGCGCGACGTAGCGGCCGTCCGGTGACCAGGCCGCCGAACCGGTCGGGACACCCGGGATTGGCAGGGTGCGTAGCAGTTTGCCGGTCGCCGCGGAGAACACCTTGATCTCCTTTATCGTGTCCGGCACGGACTCGGACTCGGCCACGTCCGGGTCGCGTTGCGGGAGCGCGACTTCTTTGCTGCCGGGCAGCCAGGTGAACGTGCAGGTGTCCGGGCAGAGTTCCCGGCCGCCCGGAATCTCCCGCTCCTTCTCGGTCACCGACTTCGCGTCGATGATCCTCAGGTTGCCGAGCGACGTGGTCAGCGCGACCTTCTTGCCATCCGGTGACCACTCGGTGCCGAGGCCGGAGCCGTGGGTGAGCACCTGGGCGCCGTTGTAGGCCGCGTCGACGATGCCGACCGGGACGTAGCCACCCGCCATGCTCTCGTCCTCGACCAGGACGTAGTGGCCCTTCGGTGCGGCCTCGAACACCTGGTACTTGACCGGGAAGACCTGGTAGCGGCCGGTGAGGCGGTTCAGGGCCACGTTGCCGTCCCGCGGTGTGTCCCCGGTGAACGTCGGTGTGCCGTCATCGTTGTAGGTGTTCGGTCGGCTGACCGAGGTGACCACCACGCCGCCGGGCAGCTCGATCGGCGCTTTCCACCAATCCGCGCGGATCGCCGGCACGGTCACCGGACCGCTCGGCAGCGGGACCGCCGGGGCCTTGCTGGTCGGCACCGAGTCGACCGGTTGCGGTCGTTGGCCGTCCCGGTGTCCATCCAGGACCGCATAGGGCGTGATGACCGCCCCGGCGAGCAGCATCACGGCCGCACCCGTGACGGCCTGCCGGCGGCGTCGGATCCGGCGCCCGCGGATCCGGGCCACCACTGCCATGTCGTTCATCGGCGGCGCGGCGCGGGCCAGATCCTCGACGGCGGCGCGCAGGTTGTCCTCGAAATGCCTCATCGGATGACCCCCGTCCGGTTGGTCCACTCGTCGACGCCGGAGACCAGCTCGCGCAGCTTGGCCAGGGCGCGGGAGGCCTGGCTGGCCACCGTGCCGGGGCGGCAGCCCAGCACCTGCGCGGTCTCCTCGACACTGCGGTCCTCGAGATAGCGCATCACCAGCACGGCGCGCTGCCGGGCCGGAAGGGACAGCAGCGCGTCGCGCAGGGCGAGGCGCTCGGTCACGTCGTGGTCGTGCCGTCCGGCCTGCGGCCGTTCCGGCAGGTCAGCGACGGTCACTTCGTTGCGGCGCATGGGACGGCGCCAGGCCGATATCCGGTCGTTGTAGATGATTTTTCGTACGTACGCCTCCGCCTCGCCGTGGATCCGCGGCCAGCGGGCGTACGCCTTGGCCAGCGCACCCTGCACCAGGTCCTCGGCCGACTCCCGGTCCCCCGTCAAGGCATGCGCGATCCGGAGCAGCGCCTGCCCCCGATCCGCGACGAATGCGGTGAACTCCGCTTCGAGCGCTTGCTTCACCGGTCACCTCCACCGGAACAGACGCTCCAGCGATCGAAACCCTTGCACGCAGATCCCGATCACTGTCCGAAGGCGAGATACCGCCCGGCGAACTCCGGGGGCAGGGTCAGGCTCTGCAGCCCTGCCCCTGCGAGAGTTGTACCTGGTCACGGTCTTGCCGTCGGAGGAACATCACCGACCGGCCGCGGATAGGGAAGTAGGCTGGAGGCGTGAGCGAGTTTTCCGAGCGTATGGACACGGCTGTGCCTGGTCCGCCGGTGGGCTACCTTCCGTATGGCGATCGAAAGCC
Organism: Actinoplanes awajinensis subsp. mycoplanecinus; assembly: GCF_001509495.1. Taxonomy (NCBI): domain Bacteria; kingdom Bacillati; phylum Actinomycetota; class Actinomycetes; order Micromonosporales; family Micromonosporaceae; genus Actinoplanes; species Actinoplanes awajinensis. The sequence goes on from NZ_LLZH01000306.1 coordinate 164,400, forward strand.
GTATGTCGTAGCCGACACTCTTGCCGCGTTGAAGGGGCCCACCCGTGGCGTGGTTTCGCTGCCACGTCATCTCGACTGGTCCGGCCGTGCGGACTATGACCTGAGCCGGCCCAGCCGCTTGGCCAGCATGTACAAGGTGGTGCTCAGCGAGGCCGGCACCGTCCAGGACCTGTGCACGTGGCTCGATGGCGAGCTGCTTCTCGAGGTCTGGCCCACCCTGTGGTTGCCGCCGCAACTTCGGCGGCGCTGGGAGGAACGCTTTCCGGGACTCGCCGCCCGCACGGTTGCCGCATAGGTGATGGATCCGTTTCACGAACGACTGGCTCGTGTCGGGCTCGGCGCCGCCGGTAGGTACGGTTTTGCCCTTGCCGGCGGCTACGCGGTGCAGGCGGCCGGCCTTCTTGAAAGGCCGAGCGAGGACGTCGATCTGTTTACCGCATGGGACCGCCGCGACGAGTTCGGTTCGGCGGTGACCGCGGTTATTCAGGCATACCGCGATGAGGGCGTCACGGTTGATGTCGAGCGGCGCTACGACACTTTCGCCCGGCTGATGGTGACCGATAACAGCCATACGGCAAAGGTGGAACTCGGCGTCGACTGGCGTGCCAACGATCCGATCCTGATGTCCATCGGCCCGGTTCTGCATCCTGACGACGCGGTTGCGAACAAGATGAGCGCGCTATACGGCCGGGCGTTCGCCCGCGACTTCATCGATATCGATGCCGCAATGCGATCAGGCAAGTACTCCGGCGAGGACCTTCTGTGGCTCGCCGAACGGGCCGATTCCGGCTTTGAGCGTCACATCTTCGCCGGCGCCCTGGGACAGGCTGATCTGCTGGACCAGGCGGACTTCGCCCAGTACGGCATTGCCGGCCGAGAGCTCGACGAGATGCGGAGCCGGTTCGCGCGATGGCGCCGCGATCTGCTCGCCGAGAATCCGCCGCAATAGTCGCGTGGCGAACTTGTCGGACCCGCGAGGGACAATAGGCGGATGTTCGTCGTCGAGTCACCGATCGGGCTGCTTGGGGTTGTTGTTGAAGGGGACGTCGTGGTGGGGGTGCGCTTCGGTGCTGCCGCGCCGGCCTCGGCGGTGACGCATCCGGCTGTTGAGCAGCTGGCGGCCTACTTCGCCGGGGAGCTGACCGACTTCAGTGTGCCGGTGGAGATGCCCGGCGGGTCGGCGTTCGAGCGGGCGGTGTGGGCCGAGATCGCCAAGATTCCGTACGGGGAAATGCTGACCTATGGGGCGATAGCCACCGCCCTCGGTGATCCCGGAGCGGCCCGGGCGGTCGGCACGGCCTGCAACCACAACCCGGTGCCGGTGATCGTGCCCTGTCACCGGGTGGTCGGCGCCGGCGGCAAGATGGTCGGGTTCGGCGGCGGGCTGGAGCGCAAGCGCAAGCTGCTGGAACTGGAAGCGCGAGTGTCGCTGACCCGCGCCTGGGGCTGAGCCGACCTGCGCCGACGGGTCATCCGGCCGATGCCCGTACGGACAAGCGGCCTGCTGGGAGTTGGTTCCAGCGGCTATTGTCCGTCGCGATGCTGACTGACCAACGGCCGACCGCGCCGCGAAACGGGTCTGCCCCCGAGCCCGGGCGCAGGCCGCGGCTCGCCGCGCTGGACGCGCTGCGGATCACCGCCGCGCTCGCGGTGGCGGCCTACCACCTGACGGTGTCCTGGCGGATCGACGGGCACAACCTGCCGGAGTACTTCCTGCCGCACGTGTCACACGTGTCGATCTACGGCTTTCTCGGTGTCGAGCTGTTCTTCCTGATCAGCGGGTTCGTCATCTGCATGAGCAGCTGGAACCGGAGCCTCGGCGACTTCTTCACCTCACGGGTGAGCCGGCTGTACCCGGCGTACTGGGTCTGCATCCTGATCACCGCGACCGTGGTCGCGCTGGTGCCGATCTCGGGCGGGGTGCCGGTCAGTGGGGTGCCGGGGCTGCGGGACATCGCGGTGAACCTGACGATGCTGCAGGAGCCGCTCGGCGTGGGCTCGGTCGACACCGTCTACTGGACGCTCTTCGTGGAGTTGCGCTTCTACCTGCTGTTCGCGGCGCTGGTCGCGTTCGGCCTGACGTACCGAAGGGTGGTGATCTTCTGCGCGGTCTGGATGACCGTCGCGGTGATCGGGCCGACCCTGGACAGCCGGATGGTCGAGATGCTGGCGATCCCGCAGTACGCGCCGTATTTCATCGCGGGCATCGCGATGTTCCTGATCCACCGGTTCGGCCGGTCGCCGCTGCTCTTCGGGATCGTCGCCTTTGCCTGGCTGATCAGCATCAAGAACGTCACCGACCGGGTCGCCGACGTCAACCCCGGCTTCTCCGTGCCGACCTGGCCCGGCGTTCTGATCATCACACTGGCGTACGCCGCGGTCCTGGCGATCGCGCTGGGCTGGGCCGACGGGATCCGCTGGCGCTGGCTGACCACCGCCGGTGCGCTGACCTACCCGTTCTACCTGCTGCATCAGCGGCTCGGGTACGCGTTCATCCGGCACGCTCACGAGGCGACCGGGCTGCCGGCCTGGCTGCTGGTGACCACCGCGATCGTGCTGATCCTCGGTCTGGCCTGGCTGGTGTACCGCCTGGCCGAGAAACCGCTCGCCGCGGTGCTCCGGAAGGCACTGAAGCAGGCCTTCGCCGACCTGCGGATTGCATCGGCACGTGACGCGGATCGCACCCGGGTGCCGGTCCAGCCGCGCGGCGGCGATCGTTCGGAGGCCCGCAAGATCGAGGAGCCGGCCGGGCGGGTATAGAAAAAGGCCGGCACGTGGTGTGCCGGCCCTTTTTTATGGTGTGACGCTGGTCAGCTTTCGACCTCGCCCTTGATGAAGGCCTCGACGGCGTTGTGCGCGTCGTGGTCGCTGTACTGCACCGGCGGGGACTTCATGAAGTACGACGACGCCGACAGGATCGGGCCACCGATGCCACGGTCCTTGGCGATCTTCGCAGCGCGGACCGCGTCGATGATCACGCCGGCCGAGTTCGGGGAGTCCCACACCTCGAGCTTGAGCTCGGCGACCAGCGGGGTGTCGCCGAAGGAGCGACCCTCGAGGCGGATGTACGCCCACTTGCGGTCGTCGAGCCACGGCACGTGGTCCGACGGGCCGATGTGCACGTCGCTCTTGATCATCTCGTGCGGGATCTGCGAGGTGACCGACTGGGTCTTCGAGATCTTCTTCGAGACCAGGCGGGTGCGCTCCAGCATGTTCATGAAGTCCATGTTGCCGCCGAAGTTGAGCTGGTACGTGCGCAGCAGCTCGACACCGCGGTCTTCGAACAGCTTCGCCAGCGCGCGGTGCACGATGGTCGCGCCGACCTGGCTCTTGATGTCGTCACCGACGATCGGCAGACCGGCGTCGGTGAACTTCTGCGCCCAGACCGGGTCGGAGGCGATGAAGACCGGCAGGGCGTTCACGAACGCGCAACCGGCATCGATCGCGGCCTGCGCGTAGAACTTGTCGGCCTGCTCGGAACCGACCGGCAGGTAGGAGACGACGACGTCGACCTCGGCGTCACGCAGCGCCTGGACGATGTCGACGACCTCGGCCGAGGACTCCTCGATCATCTCGCGGTAGTACGTGCCCAGACCGTCGTGGGTCGGGCCGCGCTGCACGGTGATGCCGGTCGGCGGCACGTCGGTCAGCTTGATCGTGTTGTTCTCGCTGGCGACGATCGCCTCAGAGAGGTCCATGCCGACCTTCTTGGCGTCAACATCGAACGCCGCGACGAACTTCACGTCAGATACGTGATAGTCGCCGAAGGTCACATGCATGAGACCGGGAACGCGGTCGGTGGGGTCGGCGTTCTTGTAGTACTCCACGCCCTGCACGAGGGACGAGGCGCAGTTACCCACACCGACGATGGCGACGCGGACGGAACCCATCGCGTTTGCCTCCTTGTTGATCACGGCCGGTCCGTTCGCGGACGCGGTGTTTCCGGGGGTGTTTCCGCAGCCGGTCGGGCCGCGGAGTTCATTTCCGGCGCCGGGGGAGCGGCGTCGGCGTTCAGGTGCGTGCCGGTGACCCCGGCGCGTTGGCGGAAGGCCGGAGTACGGCCGGACCGCTCGTTGGTGATCAGTTCTTCCAGCCAGCGGACCTCGCGTTCACACGCGTCCAGTCCGTGGCGCTGCAGCTCGAGGGTGTACGCGTCCAGGCGGTCGGCGGCGCGGGCCAGGATCTCCCGCAGCCCCTCCCGGCGCTCCTCGATCCGGCGCCGGCGACCTTCCAGGATCCGCAGCCGGGTGGCCTGGTCGGTGCGGGAGAAGAAGGCGAAGTGCACCCCGAAACCGGCGTCGTCGTACGTCTCCGGCCCGGTGGCGGCGAGCAGTTCGCCGAACCGCTCCTTGCCCTCGGCCGTGATCTTGTAGACAACCCGACCCCGTTTGCTGGTCATCGGGGGAACAATTTCGTTGTTGTTCGCTTCGGCTTCGCTGATCCAGCCGGCCAGCTTCAACCGCTTCAGGGTCGGGTACAACGTCCCGTAACTGATGGCGGCGCGCAGAGTGCCGAGCTTGGTGGCCAGCTCCTTGCGGAGTTCGTAGCCGTGCATCGGGGCTTCCTGCAGGAGCCCGAGGATCGCCAACTCCAGCACCTCGACCTCCCTGAGCGTGTGTCCCGATGTATCGGCTCGATACATCGTCACCGTAGATCGGGACGCCGCATCGTGCAAGTCGGACATCCTGCGCTATCGCCACGCCACGCTCTGTGATGACTGTCGCCGTGGGAGCGGTGACCGCGTACTCTCTTCGCCATGCGCACGCAGCGGCAGGTGGTGGACTACTCGCTTCAGAGGCGGTCAGTCCTGCGTGACGTGCGAAATGGCCAGATCAGCGCCCTGGAAGTGTGTGACGCGTCTCCTTACTTGAAGAACGCAGCGACCTTCCACGGCGAGCCGACCGACGAGCGGTGCCCGATCTGCCGCGTGGACAACCTGACACTTGTCCACTACGTCTATGGCGACGAGCTCAAGAACTCCGCCGGCCAGGCCCACAAGGCCGCTGAGTTGCCGGTGCTCGCGATGACGCTCCGTGAGTGCCAGGTCTTCGTGGTCGAGGTCTGCCGCTCGTGCTCGTGGAATCACTTGATCGAGCGCTACGTGCTCGGCCGGGACGCGTTGGGTGAGGACGAGTCCCCGATGCAGTGGAAAACAGGTTCGGTTTCACAAGCCGGGGAGGCCCGGCGATGAACTGGATCGATGTCGATAACGTAGGCACGTTTAAGGCCGACTCGGGCAGCCAGTGCCGCAATCGGTCATTTCAGACGTCCGAACAGGCGGCTGCCGGAAACGCAGCCCAAAGCGCCCGCTCGTGGCACGGTCTCCGGGAGTCCTTCCCGGACAGCCCGGCCGCGCCACCGCGAACGGTAGGTGTGAAGGAATGAACGCGTACGGCGATCCGCAGAACGCACGAGCCCGGGCCAGAGTGCCCGGGCCGTCCGCTGCTTCCGGACCGGACGACGAGGAACAACGGCCCGGCCCGGATGCCTATCGGCGCCCGGCCGGCTCCGCGTCGGTCGGCTCCGCCTCTCCCGGCCGCGCCTCGGTCTCCCCAGGGCGTGCCTCGGTCGGCGGTGCGGCCCCAGTCGGGGGTCGTGCCTCGGTCGGCGGCGCCGCTCCGGTCGGCGGCCGTGCCTCGGTCGGCTCCGCCGCCGTGGGTGGCGCGGCCGTGCCAGGCCGTGCCGCGGTGGGTGGCGCCCCGATCGGTGGGCGTGCCTCGGTGCCCCCGCCCGGTTCCGGCGGTGGTCCGAGCAACCTGAGCGGTGGTGGCTCCGGCAAGCGCCCGCGCACCAAGGCGGACAAGAAGTACCGCCGCGCGAACATCCTCACCGCCGCGGCGGCCGTGCTGGTCATCATGATCGGCGCTGGCATCGTCGGCGGTACCTACTTCTTCGACGACGTCGAGCTCCCCACGCCCAAGGCGGAGGAGCAGATGAACGTCATCTACAACGCGAAGGGCCAGGTCCTCGCGAAGACCGGTGAAGCCCGGGTCAACGTGCCGTACCAGAACATCACGCTGACCATGTCGCACGCCGTGGCGGCTGCCGAGGACGGCAACTTCTACACGCACAACGGCATCGACATGAAGGGCATCGCCCGCGCCGCGTGGAACAACTTCACCGGCGGCGACAAGCAGGGCGCGTCGACGATCACCCAGCAGTACGCCCGGCACGTCGCCGATCTCAAGGAGATCAGCTACAGCCGGAAGCTGCGCGAGGCGGTCATCGCCCGCAAGCTCGAGTCCAAGTACGACAAAGACCAGATCATGGGTCTGTACCTGAACTACATCGACCTCGGTCAGGGTCGGCTGGGCGCGGAGGCCGCCGCTCAGGGCTACTACGGCGTAACGATCGTCAAGGGTGGCAACGGCAAGCTCAAGGAGATCAACCCGTACCAGGCCGCGGTGATCGCCTCGATCATCAAGCAGCCGTACCCGACGGCCACGCACCAGGGCTACGACCCGGTGACCAACCCCACGGACTCCAAGGTCCGCTGGGAATACACCATGAAGCAGATGCTCGACCACAACTGGATCTCCCAGGAGGTCTACGACAAGCGCGCGTGGCCCAAGCCGCTGACCGGCAAGGCCAGCACAAAATGCGCTACGTGCTGGGACGGCAAACCGGCGGGGGTCATCTCGCGGCATGTCACGTACGAGATGCACCAGCTCGGTATCACCGACCCGATGATCCAAAAGGGTGGTCTGACGATCACCACCACGATCGACCCGGTGGTGCAGAAGGCGGCCGAAGCAGCCGGCTCCCGTGCCAGCAAGAGCTCGCCGATGAACAAGCTGCCAAAGACCTATCAGTCCGCGGTGATCGGTATCGACCCGCAAACCGGCGAGGTGCTCGGCTACTACGGGGGTGACGACCCCTACGGCACCGACTTCGGTGGCTACATGGACGGCAAGGGCACCGGCGTGCAGAACGACGGCGGTGGCGGCCAGTCGCCAGCGTCGTCCTTCAAGATCTACACGTTGACCGCAGCGCTGCAGGCGAACTATTCCTTCAAGACCATCTGGAACGGTGAGCTGAAGCGGCCCGGTAATCGGAAGATCAGCAACGCTGGCCAGGACCCGGGGCAAACTTGTCAGGGTGCAATCACGCACTGTGATCTTGAGCAAGCCACTGTCAAGTCGTACAACTTCCCGTTCTACTGGATCGCATCCCAGCTTGGCGAGCAGAAGGTGATCGCCGCGGCGAAAAAGGCCGGCATCAACTACATGTGGACCGACGCGACCGGGGCCGAGAAGAAGAGTGAGCGGGTCGACCTGAACGCGTCCGACGAGGCCAGCTGGAAAAAGAAGTTCGAGCCCGAGGTGGGCTTCGGCCAGTACCGGGTGCTCCCGTTGGACCATGCCACCGGCGTCGCTACCATCGTGGCCGGCGGCGTCCGGCACCAGACGCACTTCATTAAAGCGATCAAGGCCGTTGACCCGGCAACCGGCAAGATGAGCACGCTGAAGAGCATCACCAAGGAAGGCGTCCGGGTCTTTGACGCGGACAAGATGAGCGACCTGGCCGGCGTCATGGAGCAGATCCCGGATCACGCCAAGCACCCCCTGAGTAACGGTCGCCAGGCCGTCGCCAAGAGTGGATCATGGGAACTCGGCGATGGCAGCTCCGGCAACGGTGACGCCTGGTTCGTCGGGGGTATCCCGCAACTCGCGGCGACTGTCTGGGTCGGCGGCAAGGGAAACCGAGTCGCGCTGAAAAACTCGGACGACTCGAAGATGTTCGGTAGTGGCACCCCGGCCGACATCTGGAAGCAGTTCATCGACACGGTGGCCGAGAAGAAGAAGTGGGACGAGGAGAAGTTCCCGGACCGTATCCCCGGCGGTGACGACTCCCTTGGCAACGGTGTGGCGCCCCCGCCCGTGGAGCAGCCGGTCGAGGACAACAGCAAGGTCTGTGACAGCGATCTGTCGTTCCTCTGCCAGAACCAGGACAGCACCGGCGACACCGGCAACGGCAACGGCAACACCGACAACGGCAACACCGGCAACGGCAACACCGATAACGGAAACACCGACAACGGTGGCAACAACAACGGTGGCGGAAACAACAACGGCGGTTGATGTCTCCCCCGGCTCGAACGGCGCTCACCTCCTTGAGGTGGGCGCCGTTTTTTCATTGACTATCCATCGGTGTGCCGCGCCCGGGTGGCCGCCGATCTCCGAGCTTCATGCGGCATGATGCCAAGACATGAGCGCGCAACCGCCCAACGATGACCGGCCCGACGTCCCGAGTGCGACCTCGGACGGCTTCGTGCGGGGACTGTCGCAATTCATCGGCGGGCCACTCGGCTCGCACGCGACGCGCCCGGACGCCCGGCCCAACCGGTTCTGGACCGCCCCACGGTTGATCCTGGCCCTTACCTGCCTGATCCTGGCGCTCTCCTGGGTGCAGAAGTCACCCTGCATGAGCGGCGACTGGCAGAAGAACGTCCAGTACACCCGGTTCTGCTACACCGACGTGCTGGCGCTGTACTACGCCGAGGGCCTCAGCGACGGCGCCGTGCCGTACGTCGACCACCAGGTCGAGTACCCGGTCGTCACCGGGTACTTCATGGGGGCGCTCGGCCTGCCGGTGCACTGGTACGGCACCACCCAGGACACCGGCATCAACCAGGGCAGCTGGTTCTACAACGCGAACGCGCTGATCCTGTCGCTGTTCGCGGTCGCCACCGCGGCGGTGCTGCTGGCCATGCGACGACGAAGGCCCTGGGACGCCGCGATCTTCGCGCTGTCCCCGATCCTGCTGGTGACCGCCACGGTCAACTGGGACTTCCTGGCCATCGGGCTGGCCGCGATCGGCCTGCTGCTGTGGGTGCGGCGCCGGCCCGCCCTGGCCGGGATCTTCCTGGGACTGGGTGCGGCGGCCAAACTCTGGCCACTGTTCATCCTGGGGCCGCTGCTGGTGCTCGCCCTGCGCCGCGGACGGATCATGCCGTGGGTCGAGGCGACCATCGGCGCGGTGATCACCTGGCTGGTGGTCAACTTCCCGGTCTGGTACTGGTACCACGAGTCCTGGCTGCGCTTCTTCCGGCTCAACTCGGAGCGCCCGGTGGACTGGGGCACGTTCTGGTACGTCGGGCGGTACCTCGACAGCAAGTGGAAGACCGGCTCGCCCGGCGACCGGGGGCCGTTCCAGTGGCTCAGCGACCACATCCCGCAGCTCAACGTGGCGTCGTACGCGCTCTTCGGCCTGGCATGCGTCGTACTCATGGTGATCGGCCTCCTCGCGCCGAAGCCACCGCGACTGGCCCAACTCGCCTTCCTGGTCGTGGCCTTCTTCTTGATCTTCAGCAAGGTCTGGTCGCAGCAGTACGTACTCTGGCTGCTCCCGCTGATCGTGCTGGCCCGCCCGAAGTGGGGTGCGGTGCTGGCCTGGACGGTCGCCGAGATCGGGTATTTCGCCGCGTTCTACGCCGAGCTGATCGGCGCGGGCGGCAAGTCGGTCATCCCGGAGGGCACCTTCGTGCTCGCGTCCAGCCTGCGGCTGATCACCGTCGCGGTGTTGTGCGGCCTGGTGATCCGGGAGATCTGGAAGCCGGAGCTGGACGTGGTCCGGCAGACCTACGGCACCGACCCGGACGCCGGCGTGTTCGAGGGCCCGGACGTCGGCTGGGTGGACAACCTGCGCCGGCACCTCGGCTTCAGCCGCCCCGCGATCCCGGCCGGCGACATGGCGCCGCCGGAGGCTCCGGTGGTGGTCAAGGTCTAGCGACCTGCGGTTTCTCGTCTCTTTCTCGCCGAGCGGGGCGCACCTTCGGGTGTGCCCCGCTTCGCGTTCCACTCACGGCCGCCGATGGTCCGGGTTCACCCTTTTCCGGTACGACCGGAGCACAGCCCCGCGCCTGCTCCCGGCCGCCTTCGCCCTTTCCGCGGTTGCGGCTCGCACTTTGCGCGGCGACCAGTGGGACGACGCGGTCCGTCAGCTGAGGCTGTGCCTCGTTTCGCGCGGTCTGTCAGTTGAGGCGGAGCCTCGTTTCGCGCGGTCTGTCAGTTGAGGCTGTCGCCTTCGTTTCGTGCGGTTTGTCAGTTGAGGCGGAAGACGACCGCGTCGGTGAGGTCCTCGCGGCGGATGCCGAGCGAGTCCACCGGCAGCTCACCGGCCTGCTCCCACGGGGTCCCGGCCACATCGGACCGGACCAGCAGCACGGTGTTCACCCCGATCGAGCGCAGGTACGCGATGCTGGCCAGATCCGGGAACGCCGTGACCTTGGCACGCAGCTCGGCCTGCTGTGCCGCGGCGACGGTGCCCCCGCCGTTCGCGACCTGCTGATAGCGCGACGTGGTCCACAGCTGCACGATCTGATCCTCGAGCGCACCGGTCGGCAGGACCAGCACCGGCCCGCCCACGGTCCGCATCGCGGCCGGTTGGGTGGGCGCCACCGGATGCGCGGTCGAGCTCCAGCCCTCCAACGCCACAAGCAGCAACGGTACGAGGGTGGCCAGCCGCATCCACGGCCCCGGCCACGGCGGTGTGCGCTGCGCGGCGAGCTGCTCGGCACGCCGGACGAACTCGTCGACCGCCCCGCCCGCCAGGATCGCCAGCAGCAGCGTCGTCCAGAGCATCAGCCGGCCCGGGATGCGCAGGTCGAACGAGGCCGGCAGATGCCCGAAGAGCGGCAGGTAGGTCCACCGGCCGCCGAAGAACGTGGTCCCGAGGGTGAGGATCACCGAGGCTGCCAGGGCCAGCACCAGGAACAGCCGCTGACGCCACCGCCAGATCGAGAAGAGCAGGCCGGCCAGGGCCAGTGCGTAGAGCATGAAGCCGGGCAGCAGCGACATCTCGGCGGCCCAGCCGAGCGAGGCACGCGGGGTGGCGTGGGCGGCGCCCCAGATCCGGGACTCGGCCGGCCCGATCAGCAGGCTGCGCAGCGGCGGCGAGAAGAAGTCGATCTCGCTGCTGCGGGTGGGTGAGTCCGGGACCCGCAGGTAGGGGATCGCGATCACGGCACCGACCCCGACGAAGAACAGCACGCCGAGGAAGTTGGTGAGCAGCAGCCGCCAGCCGAGGACGGTGCCCTCCCTCGGCCCCTTCCGCGTGCGCGGCTTGGTGGGTTTGCGCGGTTTCTTCTCACGGCGCGGTTTCGCGAACTTCCGCGCGCCCGGTTTTGCGGCTTCGGCCGTGGCTTTCGGCTGGTCCTGGTCGGTGACCGTCGCGCTGCCCGGCTCGGCGCCCTGCCCAGCGGCCTTTCCGGCGGCCGGCGCCTTTTCAGCGGCCGGCACTGCGGTCTTTTCGGTCGCTGGCGCCGCGGCCTTCTCAGTGGCCGGCACCGCAGCCTTCTCGGTCTCGGGTACCGCGGTCTTCTCAGCGGCCGGTGCCGCAGCCTTTTCGGTCGCGGGTGCCGCGGTCTTTTCGGCGGCGAGCGCCCCGGCCTTCTCGGTCGCCGGGGCCGTGGACTTCTGCGCGTCTGGGTCTGCGGTCTTCCGGATGGACTGGTCTGCGGTCTTCTGCGTGCTCTTGTCCGCGTCCTGCTTCTGTGCAGTCTGACCCGCAGGCTTCAGGCCGGCCTGATCCGCAGCTTTGTCCGTGGCCCGGTCCGTGGCGTTCGGAGCGGCCTTGTCGGCGCCCTCTTCCGCGTCCTTCGTCGTGCCCCGGGCTGACGCTTCCGTCACTCCGGCTGCGGAGCCCTTTTCCGATTTGTCCGCAGTGCCCTTCTGGGCCTCGGCCTCCGTGCCTGTCGCTGTCACGGCCGTGGCCGTCTCGGCTGCCGGCACCAGCGCAGGTGCCAGTGCCTTCGCGGCCTTCGTGCGGCGGCGCTGCCGGAACCAGCGGATCGGCACCGCGATCAGCAGGAACAGCACGATGCCGCCGAGCACATAGGCGAATGGCAGCCCGAGCGAAAAGCCCAGACTCAGCTGCCAGATAGCCACCAGCCAGCCGAGCGCGGCCCACCCGGTATGCCGGAGGGCCGGTCGGAAGCCGTAGCGCAGCGACCAGCCGTGCCCGCGCGCCAGCAGAGCCAGGGCGAGCGGGATCGCGCCGGCCGAGACGATGTCGAGGTGGCCCTCCTGTGCGAGGCGCCAGGGCGCCCACGCGAAGGCGGCCGCCGCCACCGCGGCGCCGGTCGGCCGGACGCCGAGCTGACGCACCAGGGCATACGCGCCGAACAGCAGCAGCGCGTGCGCGACCACGAAGAGGATGTTGTAGCGCAGGATCGCCGCGTTCGGCCCGTCGCCGATCAGGCCGAAGGGCGCGTAGCCGAGCAGGTTGTCGCCGAACGCGAAGCTGTCCTTGGCCGGGAAGTAGGCGTTCGACTGCCAGAGCTTCACCGGGTTGGTCCGCAGGACGTGCCCGACCCAGGAGACCTGCCACGCCTGCCGGGACGGGTCGCCGAGATCCTGCGGCAGGGTGTGCAGCGGGTAGCGCAGGGTCGGCCAGGTCAGCCCGACCGCGAGCAGCGCGGAGATGTAGAAGGACAGCGCGTACTCGTGGATCAGCCCGCGCCCACCGGCCCGCAGCCCGCGCCGGATCCGGCCCGGCGGCTTCTCCGGGATCGTGGTGAAGGCGGTCCAGGGGTCCGGCGGCGCACCGGGTGGCCGGGTGTCGGGCAGCCCGCGCCGTTTCGGCTTGGTGCCCGCCTCTTGCGGGTTGCCGGAAGCGGCCGGGACAGATTCGCGGGATTTGTCAGGCCCGCCGCCGCCGGCCGTCAGCGGCTCAGACGCCGACCCGCCGACCCGCGGCGAGCCGGAGTCCGATTCGTCGGCTTTCGGCGACGCAGCGTCTAAGCCGCTTGCCTTCGGCGACGTTGAGTCCGATTGGCCGGGCTTCGGTGCCGCAGCGTCCGGTTCGGCGGCCTTCAGCGACGTGGTCTCGGCACCGGGCTTATCCGACTTGTCGGTAGCGACCGGCGAACTGTCCTCTTTGATTACTGCCGCGGGGCGCTTCGGGCCGAGGATGCCGAAAAGCCGCTTCCTCTTCGGCTCCCGTGGCACCGGCGCCTCCGCGCCGTCACCCGCGGACCTGATCGAGAGCGATGGCGGCTGCTCGGACATGACCCTCCCCGGACCCGTTCGTCAGGCGCCCGACCGCTCCCGCAGCAGGGCGATGTCAGCGCTCTGACCTTCCACCCCGCCCGGAGTCTCCACAATGGCCGGGGCTCCGGAGGCGCGGATGGCGGCGACCACCAACTCGGGGTCGATCTTCCCATTACCCAGGTTGTCGTGCCGGTCCTGGCCCGAGTCGAATCCGCCCTTGGAGTCGTTGGCGTGGATCAGGTCGATCCGGCCAGTGATCGCCTTGACTCGGTCGACGATGTTCAGCAGGTCTTCGCCGCCGGCGAACGCGTGGCAGGTGTCCAGGCAGAAGCCCGCGCCGAACGAGCCGACCGCGTCCCACAGCCGGGCCAGGTCGTCGAAACGGCGGGCGCACGCGTTGTCGCCACCGGCGGTGTTCTCGATCAGGATCGGGAGGGGGAGGCCGCCCTCCTTCTCCGCGTACTCAAAAGCTTTTCGCCAATTGACGAACCCGGCGTCGAGATCGGCGCCCGCGCCGACGTGCCCGCCGTGCACGATCAGACCTTTCGCGCCGAGCTCGGCGGCGGCCCGGGCGTGCGCTAGCAACAGCTTGCGGCTCGGGATGCGGATCCGGTTGTTGGGCGAGGCGACGTTCACGATGTAGGGCGCGTGGATGTAGATGTCCACCTCGGAGGCCCGCAGCTCGGCCGCGTCGTCGCGCGGCGCGGGGTTCTTGTGGCCCTGCGGGTCGGTGAGGAAGAACTGCACCGCCTCGGCGCCGCGAGCAGCGGCCTCGACCAGCGGGTCAGTGGGGTCGACATGGGCTCCGATGCGCATGCCACGAGCCTACGACGCCGGTCCGACACTTTCCGCCGAGCGTCACCGGCCTCCGCTACCCGTCGTTAGCCCCATCGATCACGTTTGACCGTTTGCCGGTCAAGGCCGGTGCCGAACTGGGGAGAGTGCATGGCGCGGCGGTTCCGATACCGGGTGGCGGCACTGGTCGCCAGCGGTCTGCTCCTCGGCTTGCCGCTGCTCAGCACCGGTACGGCGAGCGCCGACCAGTTCGAACCGGGCGATCGCCGGGTGACCTTCGGTGGGGGTGTGCTCGGCCTCTCCTGCAGCTCCCAGCCCAGTGTCGAGAAGCTGACGGTGCCCGCGGACAGCACGCTGCACGTGGTCAACCGGACCGGTCACGACGCCCGGCTGGAATTGGCGGGTGCCTCGAAGGGTGTCATTCCGGACGACGGCGCGGCCGAGGTGCTGTTCCGTCGCGGTACCACTCCGGTGCTGCTCACCCCGGACTGCACGGGCGCCGACGACCCGGTCCCGATGCTGGTCACCGCGGTGCCGTCGGCCGCGGCGTCGCTGGCCAACCCGGCTCCCGGCGACTCCGACTCGGCCGGCCCGTCGTCGATGGGCACCGGCTCGTCCGGCAACTCGTCGGCGTCCGGCTCAGCGCGGCCGACCGACCGGCCACCGCGCTCCCGGCCGACCCGTACCTCGGCGGACTCCACCCGCGCCGGCCTGCGGGTACCTGACGACGACCGCCCGTCCACCCCCGCGCGGGACACGACGAGCGCGGCCACCGCGACGCCACGCGACGATCAACCCCACAAGATCAAGAGCAAGGCTTCGCGTACGGCGGACACCGCCGCCTCGGCGTTTGCCGGAATGCCGCCGGGCGACCGTGCGTCGATGGCGCCTGCCGACCCCGCGTCGGTGACCAGCGTGACGAGCGCCGACCCGGTCGTGCCGGGGTTCGAGGACTCGCCGGGCGCGGAAGCGGACCGTCCCCTCGCCGCTCCAGCGGCCGAACCGGTCGCCGCGCTGCAGCCGCTGCGCACCACCCGGCCGATCGGGCTGCTCGGGCTGACCGCGATCGTTTGTGTGCTAGGTGTTCTTACCGCCGCGATTCGGGCAATCGTGTCGCAACGTGCATCCCGGGCAAATCTGGCGTAAGCTTCGGCTGGTAAGGCTCCGCGGGGCGACCGCGTCCACCTCATCGGTGTGGTCGTTCCTCCCCAGGTCCCACCCAACGAACCGGACCGGACGCCCCGCGGCTCTGCATGACGAAAGACCCCGTCCACGGACGGGGTCTTTCGTTTTGGGCTGGAGGCTACCTCGTGGGTATGCTGGCTCGGTTCGCAGTCTGAACCGCCGTGGGCGTGCCTCTCGAGGCGTTCTCTCTCCCACGGCTTTCTGCTGCGTGCGACTCAAGACCTCCTGCCACGGAGAGACCGTGGCCGCAAAGCCCATAGGAGGTGAATGTCTTGCGTCATTACGAACTCATGGTGATCCTCGATCCTTCGCTCGAGGAGCGCACCGTAGCCCCGTCGCTCGACCAGTACCTGAACGTCATCAGGACTGCCGGCGGCTCGGTGGAGAAGCTCGACGTCTGGGGCCGTCGCCGGCTCTCGTTCGAGATCAACAAGAAGGCTGAAGGCATCTACGCGGTCGTCGATCTGCAGGCGACGCCCGAGGCCGTGGTCGAGCTGGACCGTCAGCTCAAGCTCAACGAGTCCATTCTGCGGACCAAGGTCATCCGTCCCGAGACCCGCTGAGTCGTTTTTTGTCAGAGGGTCCTGAGACCCTTTGTCTCAACGACTTGAGCGGCGAGGAGAAGTTTCATGGCTGGAGAAACCGTAATCACGGTTGTTGGCAACCTGGTCAACGACCCTGAGCTGCGCTTCACCAATTCGGGTGCTGCGGTCTGTTCGTTCCGCATCGCCTCCACCCCGCGGACTCTGGACCGGCAGTCGGGCGAATGGAAAGACGGCGAGCCACTCTTCCTCTCGTGCAGTGTCTGGCGTGACGCCGCCGAGCACGTCTCCGAGTCGCTGCAGCGCGGCGCTCGGGTGATCGTGCAGGGCCGGCTGCGCCAGCGTTCGTACGACACCAAAGAGGGAGAGAAGCGCACCGTCATGGAGCTCGAGGTCGACGAGATCGGCCCGTCTCTGCGCTACGCCACGGCGAAGGTGCAGAAGGCGAGTCGCTCCGGCGGCGGCGGGGGTGGCTTCGGCGCCTCCGGTGGCGGCGGTGGCGGCGGTGGCAACCGGCAGCAGCCCGGTGGCGGTGGCCAGCAGTCCGGTGGCGGCGGCGGTCGGAGCAACGACTTCGACGACCCGTGGGCATCGGCGGCTCCGGCCTCCAGCAACCGTTCCGGCGGTGGCGGCAACTCCTCGTTCGACGACGAGCCTCCCTTCTAAGCCTTCGGGCTTTCTTGTTTCTTGAGTTCAGGAGTAAGAGCTATGGCTAAGGCTGCGGCGCTTCGCAAGCCGAAGAAGAAGGTGAACCCGCTCGACAAGGACGGGATCACCTACATCGACTACAAGGACACCGCGCTCCTGCGGAAGTTCATCTCGGACCGCGGCAAGATTCGTGCCCGCCGCGTCACCGGTGTGACCTCGCAGCAGCAGCGACAGATCGCCCGCGCGGTTAAGAACGCCCGCGAGATGGCGCTTCTGCCGTACACGGCTACGGCTCGCTGAGGAGGATCACCCAAATGAAGATCATCCTCACGCAGGAAGTGTCCGGCCTGGGCACCCCCGGCGATATCGTCGAGGTGAAGAACGGTTACGGCCGCAACTACCTGCTTCCGCAGGGCTTTGCGATCCAGTGGACCAAGGGCGCCGAGAAGCAGGTTGTGGTGATCAAGCGGGCCCGCGAGGCTCGCGAGATCCGTGACCTGGGCCAGGCGAACGAGGTCAAGACCCAGCTGTCCAGCCTCAAGGTCGCGCTGAGCGCGCGGGCCGGCAAGGACGGGCGTCTGTTCGGCTCGATCACCCCGGCTGAGGTCGTCACCGCGGTGAAGACCGCCGGTGGCCCCGCGCTGGACCGTCGTCGTCTCGAGCTCCCGGGTCACATCAAGACCACGGGCTCGTACAACGTCCTGGTCAAGCTGCACCCCGAGGTGACCGCCACGTTCCCGGTGAACGTGGTCGCCGCCAAGTAACACCCCGCACCACAGCGAACGGCATGCCGGTGATCCGGCATGCCGTTTCGTTTTTCTCCCGGCCGATGGCTGGTCCTCAGGGGTGCCTCCACGACGTGGAGACACCCCGGAGAGCCCCACCGCCTGCCGGGGTCAGGGCTGCTGGTGCAGGAACCGTTCGATCCGGCGCAGATCGCGGGCGCGCAGACCACGGCCGGCGTCCGGGCTGATCAGCAGGGCGCCGCCGGTGGCCGCCCACGGGGTGCAGACGTCGGCGTGCACGTCGATCTCCACGTCGTCGGTCCAGATCAGGCGCCGACCGGCGGCGATCACCCGCTGGGCGGCGGCGAGCTTCGCCCGGGAAGCGTCCGGGCCGGTGAACGGCTCGGTGAAGGCGCGCGGCAACTCCGGCAGGCCGAGCGCCTGTTCCAGGGCGGCGGCGTCGCTGCACCAGGTGCTGCACCAGGTCACCTCGGCCCGGCCGGTCACGTGCAGGCGGCCGATCGCGGCGATCAGGCGTGGCTCGTAGCGGATCCGATAGTCGTAGGCGTCCGCAGTGGAGTAGACCTGGATGACGCGGGGCGCGGAGTACCAGCCGGCGCGGTAGGCGTTCAGCACGCCGTCGACGTCGAGCAGCCACACGGGCGGGTCCGGGGTCACGGCGTATGAACGTACGGGAAAAGTGCGGCCCGGCGGAGAAGCGGTCCTCAGCTGAGGCTGTTGCCGCTGATGGCGGATGCCAGGACGGTGGCGAGCCCGCCGCCGACGACCGCGGCGGCCAGGCCGACGCTGGCGGACTTCCACGCCGTGGTGGCGAAGCGCAGGCCGAACGCGACGACGATGCTCAGCGCCAGCGAGATGCCGAACTGCGGGGCGGCGCTGGCCAGGGTCTTCAGGGCGTTGGTGCGCTGGTCGGAGTTGAGCAGGAACATGCCGAGGACGAAGAGGACCAGGGGCACGCCGTACCAGACGACGGTGTAGCCGACCGCGGCCAGCGGGCTGCTGGACTTCTCTTCGTCCTCGTCCTCGTCCGGGTTGAGCAGGTCACTCTGCTTGCCGGAGAGCACACCGCTGCTGACCGGGCGGCGCTCGTAGGAGCCGGTGCTCTCGAACAGCGCGCTGCTCACGCCGCGGCGCGGCGGCCAGACGTTGTCGGCGTCCGGGGCGTCTGCCTGCGGCGTGCCGATCAGCGAGGTGGCGCCCATCGCCAGGTTCGCGTTGCCGGCGACCGCGGCTGACCCGTTCGGCCGGAACGGCGGGAAGCTGGAGGTGCTGAAGCGCTGCGCCTCGCCGTCGCCGACCTCGGCGCTCAGCTCGCGGCGCCAGTCGTCGGGGGCCGGTGCTTCGCCGGTCGCGCGGTACCCGGTGCTGCCGGCGGCCGGTGCGGCGCCGGAGGTGGGCGCCGCGCTCATGTCGGCCCGCCAGTCGGCGCCGGCGGTGGCGCGGTACCCGGCCGCACCCGAGATGGGAGCGGTGGCGGTGCCGGCCGTGAGGTCAGCGCGCCAGTCGGCGGCGGGTACCGGGGGGATGGCGGCGACCGCGGTCGCGCCGGCGGTCAGGTCGGCGCGCCAGTCGGCGCCGGGTGCTGCCGGGGCCGGGGCGGCCGGGGCTGCGCCGCCGCCGTTCAGCTCGGCGCGCCACTCGTTGCCGGGCGTGGCGGTGGCGCGGTAGCCGGAGACCGGCGCGGCGCTGGTGGTGACCCCGCTGCCCCCGTTGAGGCCGGACCGCCAGTCGGTGTCGGGCGTGGCGGCGGCACGGTAGCCCGCGGCGCCGGAGACCGGTGCCGCGGTGCTGCCGGTGAGGTCGGCACGCCAGTCCGCGCCGGGCTCGGCGCGAGGTGCGGTGCCGCCCGAGGCTGCACCGGTGGTGGGGGCGTCGCTGTCGGCGTTGGCGCGCCAGCCGCCCCCGTCCGGCGCGCCGCCGTTGCTGTAACCGGTATCCGGGTCGGCGCCGCGGCGATAACCGCCGCTGCCCTGCCCTGAGCCGTTCCGTCCGGGTGCTGGGCCGCTGCCGTCGTTCCACGAGCCTGGCGGCCGCCGATCGTCGCGGCCACGGCCGCCACCACCGCCGAAGGGCGGATCGTCGCGGCCGTCATAGCCACGGCCGCCGCCGTACGGTGGCTCGTCCTGATCGTCGCGACGGCGCGGAAGCCCGAAGCCGTCCGGTCCGGGCATCTCCGGTCCGCCGGCCTGGTCGGACCAGGACGACGGGCCGGCCGGCAGCTCACGCTGCGCGCCGTAAGGAGGTTTGCGCGGGTCGACGCCGTAGCCGTTCGGCTCCTCGCGCCGGGTCGGGCCGGCCGGCAACGCCCGGGCGCTGCTCACCCGGCGCTGGTCGCCCCAGGACGAGCCGTCGGGCTCGGGACCGCCGTAGCCGGGCGCGCCGGATCGACGGCCGCCACGACCGGTGTCGGACCAGCCGGAACCCTCCGGATCCGGGCCGCCGTAGCCGGGTGCGCCGGATCGGCGCGGGCCGTCCTGCTCGGGGTTGCCGTAGCCGGGTGCGCCGGATCGGCGCTGGTCACGGCCGCCACGATCCGGCTCGGGGCCGCCGTAGCCACCCTGACCCGCACCGTTGTAGCCGCCCTGAGCGGGGCCGCCGTAGCCGTTCTGCTCGGGACCGCCGTAGCCGTTGGGCTCCGGGTCGCCGTAGCCGTTCTGACCGGCGTCGGCGTAGCCGGACCGACGCGGGGCACGGTCGGGCTCGGCCCAGCCGGCCGGCTCCTGGGCGCCGTAGGCCGACTGGCGCGGAATGCGATCGGTCTCGGGCCACGGCGAACGGCCGGCGGGCAGCTCACGAGGCTGCTGAGCGCCATAACCGGGCTCGGCGTAGCCGGACTGCTCGCCGCGGCCGTCGGAGCGTCCTGCGGGCAGCTCACGCTGAGTTCCCTGGCGGGGCGGCATCGGGCCCTGGCGCCAGCCACCGGTGGCGTAGTCGTCCTCCGGACCGCCGCGAGCCTGACGGCCCGGCCAGCCTTCCGGTTCCGGGTCCGCCGCGCGGCGGCGGCCTGCGCCGTTGTCCGAGCCAAAGCCATTTTGGTACGGGTCGGAAGCGTCCCGCCCCGGCTGACCGCCGTCCGGCGAATATCCCTCGCCGCGGAAGCGGCCGGAAGCGTAAGGATCGGGCTGGTCAGCGCCGTTCCAGGGTGTGCCGCCACCGTTCGGCACGGCACTGCGCGGTGTTGCCGGACCGGGCATCGCACCGCTGTTCGACCAGCCACCCTCGCCGGCGGGCATCGCACTGCGCGGCGCGGCCGGACCGGGCATCGCACTGCGCGGCGCGGCCGGACCGGGCATCGCGCTGCGCGGAGCGGGCATGGCACTGCGCGGCGCCGGGCCGGGCATCGCGCTGCGCGGCGCCGGGCCGGGCATGGCGCTGCCGGGCAGCGGGCCGCCGGGCACCCCGCCGACCGGGCCGGCGGGCTCGTCGCGCTGGCCGCGTCGTCCGCCGCCACCGTCCCAACTGGCCGGCTCGGCCTGCGGCGGCTCCACGGTGCCGCCCGGCTTCTGCTGGTCACGGCGGGCCGCCTCGGCACGCCAGGCAAGCACGCGCGGGTCGTCCTCGGCCCGGCTCCACTGGCCGGTGTCCGGGTCCCGGGTCCAGCTGCTGGTGTCCTGCTCGGCGTCCCAGGACGAGGTGTCCTCGCGCCAGTTCGTCGGGTTCGCGTTGTAGCGCTTCGGCCGGCCCTCGCCGCGCTGCTGCTCAGGCACGCTGCGCTGGCGTTCGGGCGCACCGCCCGGGCCGCCGCGCATGCCGCTCTGCTCGCCACGCGGGCCGCTTTGCTCGCCGCGCATACTGCTCTGCTCGCCGCGCATGCCGCCGGGCTCGCCGCGCATGCCGCCTTGCTCGCCGCGCTGCTGGTCGGGGAAGCCGGTCTGGTCGATGCGCAGACTGCTCTGGTCGACGCGCGGGCCACCCTGATCGCCGCGCTGCCGGCCGGGCAGACCGCGCTGCTCACCGCGCTGACGCTCGGGGAAACCGGTCTGGTCGATGCGCGGGCTGCTCTGGTCGGCGCGCTGGCGCTGGGGCAGGCCACCGGAGGCGGCGGCGCTGTCGTCCCGGATCCGGCCACTGACACCGGGCGCCGGGGCCTCGTCGGGCGCGGGGCGGCGGGACAGACGGGTGGAGGACTCCGGACGTACGCCGTACCGAATAGGGGTTTGTCCGCCGCGCTCGCCGTAAGCGGCGCCGGAATCCTGAGCGGGCTGCCCCGGATAGCCGTTCTGCCCGGCATAACCGTTTTGCTCGGTGGCGTAGCCGGTGGGCTGCTCCGGAACGAGACCGCGGCGCGGGGTCTCCGGATAACTCGCCTGGTCAGCCTGGTAACCGCGCCGGGCGGACCGGCTGCCCCAGGACGGGCCGGGCGCGCCCGGATCGCCGGACTGCGCACCCGGGCCGAGTTGCATGCTGCCGGTGTCGGTGTGATCGGCCCAGTCGTCCTCGGACGAGGTGCCGGACCAGCCGCTGCCGCCGGAGGGCTGACCATCGGGCTCGGGCGCACGCCGACGGCCGCGCCGGGTGGACCACTCCGGGTCGGTGCCACGGCGCCAGGCGGCCCGGTCGTCCTCCCGGACGAAGTGCCGGCCGTCGTCGCGCGGACCGGCCTGCCAGCCGGGGCCGTCGGGGCGCTCCCAGCCGCCGATGTCGGTGGTGTTCTCACCGGGCGAACGGCGGCTGTCGCTCCAGGACGGGGCTGCGGCGGCGCTCTCGGTGGACCAGGCGCCGCTCGCCGAGGCGGACGACGACCGGGAGTCGGACGGCTGCTGCCAGGACGGCGTGGCCGGCCGCGGGTCGGCGGACCGCTGCCAGGACGGCGTGGACGGCGGCTGCTGCGAGGACGGCTGCTGCCACGACGGGGTGGACGGCGGCTGCTGCTGGGACGGCTGCTGCCACGACGGGGTGGACGGCGCGGACTGCTGCTGGGACGACGGCTGCTGCCAGGACGGCGTCTGGCCGGACTGCTGCCAGGACGGGGTCTGCTGACTCGGCTGCTGCCAGGACGGCGTCTGCGCGGGCGGCTGCTGCCAGGACGGCGTCTGCGAGCCCGAGCTGCTCCAGGTCTGCTCGACCGGGGTGGTCGCGGCCCGGCCGGTGTCCGCGTCGCGGCGCCAGGACGGGGTCTCCGACCAGCTGGACGAGATGTCCCGGCTGCTCTCCCGGTCGCGGCTGCCGTCGCGGCCGGAGCCGGACTCCAGGGCCGGGGTCGGCCAGGCGGTGCCGGAGATGGTCGGGCGGATCAGATCGGCGGCGGGGGTGCCGGGCGGCGCGTCGGCGGGGTCGTCGCCGGGCTGCCACGCCTCGGTGGTGGAACGCCACACGTGCGAGCCGGTGGACGAGCGCCACTCGGTGGTCTGCCGCCAGCGTGCGCCGGTGGCCCGCCACTCCGAGGTCTGGGTGCGCCAGCCGGCGCCGTCGGCCGGGAAGGTGGGCCGGCCGGTGGCCGCGACGTCGGACCAGCGGTTCGCCGGCTCGATGGCGTGACCGCCGCCACCGCCGGAATACGGCTCGAGGTCGCCCTGCTGGTCACCCTGCTGCGCCCACGCGTCCGCGCGGCGCTGCCAGGTGAGTGCTTCGGGGCTCGGCGTCATGCTGCCGGTGTCGGTCAGAGCCGACCAACTGGGCTCTGACTCGTTGATCTCCGGCTCTCGGGTGGGCCAAGGGTCCGCACCGCGCCGATCGCGCGACATGCGGGCACCGTAGTCCCACTCCCGTTGGTCCACCTGAAAAGGGTGACGTGCCGAAGGCGGAACCGCAACGCCTCACAGCGACAGCTTGCTCACCCGACCCGGTATTTTCCCAGATCTATCAGCTTTTCTGCCCTCCACAGGTCGCGTCCAGAAAAGTGCTGCTGAGACTCTTTCCCCAAGAGTTGTCCACATGGTGTGCACAGGCTTGCCCACAGCTGAGGGGGTCCTGTCCACAGGTTGTCCCAAGACTCGTCCACCGCGGCAGTTGGGCTGGTGGCAGCAGGGTTCGTACAGTGGTCCCGCCCTCTGATCGACCGCTCCGGCTGAACTTGAAGCGAGATCGGCCGAAGAGGTCGTACGGGGGCTGTTCGATCAGGATCGTGGCAGGGCCAACTAAGGGGGATGTCCCGGTGTCGATCACCGACGACGCACGACCGGAACCTCGTCCCTCATCTCAGCCGTCCGGGGGACCCCGAAACGGCGGCTCCGGCCGGTCCGAGTCGCCGAACGGCGGACAGTACGACAAGGCGCCGCCCCAGGACGTGGCCGCCGAGCAGGGCGTGCTGGGCGGCATGCTGCTCTCCAAGGACGCGATCGCCGACGTCGTCGAGATTCTCAAGACCAACGACTTCTACCGCCCGGTCCACGCCACCATCTACGACATCGTTCTCAATCTGTACGGACGGGGAGAGCCGGCCGACGCGCTGACCGTCGCGGCCGCCCTGGCCGACAGCGGGGACCTGCAGCGGATCGGCGGCGTGCCCTATCTGCACACGCTGATCGAGAGCGTGCCGACCGCGGCCAACGCGTCGTACTACGCCCGGATCGTCTCGGAGCGGGCGATCCTGCGCCGGGTGGTCGAGGCCGGCACCAAGATCGTGCAGCTGGGGTATGGCGCCGGCGGCAACGGCGGCCGCGACGTGGACGACATCGTCGACCTGGCCCAGCAGGCCATCTACGACGTGACCGAGAAACGGGTCAGCGAAGACTTCGCGGCGCTCGGCGACATGCTCCAGCCGACGCTCGACGAGATCGAGGCGGTCGGCGCCTCGGGTGGCGTGATGAGCGGTGTCCCGACCGGCTTCGCCGACCTGGACCGCCTGCTCAACGGCCTGCACCCCGGTCAGTTGATCATCGTGGCCGGTCGGCCCGGTCTGGGTAAGTCGACGGCGAGCATGGACTTCGCCCGGAACGCGGCGATCCGGCACGGTCACGCCAGCGCCATCTTCTCGCTGGAAATGAGCAAGATCGAGATGGTGATGCGGCTGCTCTCCGCCGAGGCGCGGGTGCCGCTGCACACCCTCCGTTCGGGACAGCTCTCCGACGACGACTGGACCAAGCTGGCCCGGCGGATGGGCGAGATCAGCGAGGCGCCGATCTTCGTCGACGACACCCCCAACATGAACCTCATGGAGATCCGGGCCAAGGCGCGCCGGCTCAAGCAGCGGCACAACCTGAAGCTGCTGGTCATCGACTATCTGCAGCTGATGTCCTCGCCGAAGAAGACCGAGAGCCGGCAGCAGGAGGTCTCCGAGCTCTCCCGTGGTCTGAAGCTGCTGGCCAAGGAGATCGAGTGCCCGGTGATCGGGGTGAGCCAGCTGAACCGTGGCCCCGAGCAGCGCACCGACAAGCGGCCCCAGCTGTCCGACCTGCGTGAGTCCGGCTGTTTGACCGCGGAGACCCGAGTGCTCCGCGCGGACACCGGTGCGGAGACCACCATGGGTGAGCTGTTCGCCAGCGGAGCCCGGGACGTTCCGGTGTGGGCGCTCGACGAGCGCCTGAAATATGTGCGCCGACACCTCACCCACGTGTTCACCACCGGTGAGAAGCCCGTGTTCCGGATGCGGTTGGCGTCCGGGCGAGAGATCCGTGCGACCGCGAACCACCCCTTCCGCACCTACGACGGGTGGACCTCCCTGGGTGATCTGTCGGTCGGGCACCGGATTGCCGCGCCGCGCCACGTCTGCGCACCTGACCAGGTCACCGAGTGGGCCGACCGGCAGGTTGTCCTGCTGGCCCACCTTCTAGGGGACGGGTCGATGCTTCCCCGGCAGTCGATGCGGTATGCCAGCACCGACGAGGCGAACCTCGAGGCGGTGCGCGATGCCGCGACTCACTTCGGGATCACTGCCGCTCGGGACGACTATCCCCAGGCCAAGTGCACGACGCTGCGGCTCGTCGCGCCCTATCGGCTCACTCACGGCAAGCGGAATCCCGTCGCGGAGTGGGTCGACTCGCTCGGTTTGTTCGGCAAACGCAGCCACGAGAAATTCGTACCGCCGGAGGTGTTCAGCCTCCCGAAGGAGCAGATCGCCCTGTTCCTGCGGCACTTGTGGGCGACCGACGGGTCGGTGTGGATCAAGAAAGACGGTGCCGATGGCCCGCTGGGCAGGATCTACTACGCCTCCACCAGCCGCCGGCTCGTCGACGACGTGGCCCGCCTGCTCTGGCGGTTCGGGATTCAATCGCGGCTGAAGACGGTCCGCAAGGCCGGCTATCGAGACGGCTATCAGCTGCACCTCTACGGTGCTGGTGACCAGGAGGCATTCTGCCGCGTCATCGGCGTTCACGGGGCACGTGGCGTGGCGGCCGAGCTGCTGCGCCAGCGGCTGCTGGGCGTGAAAGCCAATACGAACGTCGACACCATCCCCCGGGCAGTGTGGGAGCGAGTCAGGGACGTCCTCGCTGAACGGCGGATGCCTCAACGTCAGTTCGCTGCCGCCATGGGGACGCAGTTCTCCGGAAGCACGATGTGGAAGCACAACCCGTCACGAGACCGCATCGCACGTGCCGCGGCGATCCTGGAGGACAACGAGCTGGAGATGCTCGCCACCAACGACGTCACCTGGGACGAGATCGTCGCCATCGAGCCTGACGGCGTGGAGACCGTTTACGACGCCACGGTCGCCGGAGCACACAACTTCATCGCCAATGGCATCGCCGTCCACAACTCGATCGAGCAGGACGCCGACGTGGTGATCCTGCTGCACCGTGACGACTACTACGACAAGGAGTCACCACGCGCCGGCGAGGCCGACTTCATCGTCGCCAAGCACCGTAACGGCCCGACGGACACGATCACGGTGGCGGCGCAGCTGCACCTGTCCCGCTTCGTGGACATGGCCATTTAGGACGGTTTGTGTTGGTGGGGCGTGGCCGGATGGCCGCGCCTCACCGGGCCTCACCGGGCGGCGCCGGAGCAGCAGCATCGGAGCGGCGGCGCCGCAGGGGCAGCGGGGCCGAAGCGGTGGCGCTGGAGCGGCGGGGCCGCCGTGGGACGCTGGAGCGGCGGGGCCGCAGAGGGCGGCGCGGCCGCAGGGGAGGCGCTGGAGGGGCGGCGCTGGGCGGTGGCCGGTCAGGCGGGGTCGTCTGGCGGGCGGTGGGTGGTGACCAGGCGTTCGACCTGACGGTGTTTGCCGGCGGAGGCGTGCTGGACCGTCTCGACGATGACCCGGGCCAGGGTTTCGACGTTCCACTCGCGGCAGGCCTGATGGTCTAGCTGGAGCCCGATGAGCTCACCGTCGGCGTTCACGGTCGCCCGGACGGCGCCGTCCGAGGACTCCGCGCTCACCTGCATGGTGGCGAGGCTGCGCTGTAGTTCGTCCACTCCGGAGCGTAGTTCTTCGTACCGGCCGTAGACGTCTTCGAGATCGTTCCGCAGGGCCTGACTTGCCGCGCGATCAGCGGTTTCAGTCACGGTTCTTCCTCCGTTCGCCGCGACAGGGGGCGACGTGACAATACCCAAGATCCGCGACGTTGCGTATTCCAATGACTTCGTAACGCGAACGAAAAGAGAGAGCTATCGAAATAGCTCACTTTTAAGTGACGGATCGACTCCGTTTTGTGGTCACTGAGCGTGATCAATGCCACTGTGGCTGGTCGGCGGTCTTGTCGGTGATGCGACGGCCGGAGTCAGTTGCCGCTGGTCGCGGTGCCGGGCACGAGAGGGGTGGCCGCGCGGGCGCTGAGGGCCGCATGGTTGCTCTCGGTCAACGGCGGTCGAGGGCGGCCGAGAGGTGCGCGTCAGTGACGTCGCCGGGCCGTCCCAATTCGCGGGCGGTTCCGTAACACCGATGAGATGTCGATGGTGGCGCTCGCCGCGCCCGTCGCCGAATCGGCTGGTAGCGGCCCTACCGATCAGCGGCCGGCGAGATCCGAATGGTTCAGGGCCGCCTCGGCGATCAGGGTGGGGAGAAAGTCGGGAATGACCGGAACAAGACCCTGAGTGAAGATCCGCCGCGACGGCCGCCTGAACGCGCGACGACCTGCCCCGGCCGGGCCGCGACGACCGGCACGGTCTGGCCGGGACGCGACGGCCGACCAGGTCTGGACGCGCGACGACCCGCCCCGGCCCGGGGGAACCGGGCTGGAGCGGGTCGGTCAGCAAATGAGCAGGACTACCGAACGAGAGCGATCAGTCGAACAGGTCGTGGAGGAAGCCCCGGCGACGGTAGTGGCCGTGGTGCTGGCGGTAGTGGCCGTGGTGTCCGTAACGCGGCGCGGCCGGCGGGTAGTGTGCGGCCGGCGGGTAGGCGACCGGCGGGGCGTGGTGAACCGGAGCGCCGTAGGGCGGCGGGGGCGGCGGAGCATACCCACCGTGGCCGCCGTGCGGCTGCTGCTGCGGCGGCGGGGGCGGCGGCGGGGTGTGCGAGGCAGGGCCCGGCGCCGACGAAGAACGGTTGAAGTTGGCCTCAGCGGTGAAGAGTTTTTCCAGCTCGCCACGGTCAAGGAAGATGCCGCGGCATTCCGTGCACTGGTCGATCGTGACGCCGCTGCGCTCGTAGACCCGCATCTCACCGTGGCACTTGGGACAGGTCATCTGCATCTCATTGACGGTACAAGGCTGTGTCATCCGATGGGGCGGAAGAACCTGTGCGCTTTCTGTGGACCAGCCAGAAGGGGACCACTCTGCAGGACAGGATGAAGGGCCGGCGTCCAGAGCAGCAGCGCCACCGGGTAGAGCAGGTACCCGAACCGGGTGGTGGGCATCAGCAGGATCGCGGCGAGCAGACCCCACCCGCAGAACAGCGCGGCGGCGCCGGCGTCCCGGGGCGGGTGGCGCACCAGCCGCCACGCGATCACCAGGGCCGCGACGCCGAGCAGCCCGGCGGCCAGGACGCGTCCGCCGGGCAGGTTCTCGGCGATCAGGTAGCCGGGGAACGGTGACTGCGCCGGGCTGGTCACCAGGCCGTGCCCGAGCGGGAACCGGAGCACGTTCTCGATCAGCGAGTCCGCGTTCACCAGCAGCGGCGGGAGCAGGGCCAGGATCGGCAGGCCGAGCGCGAACGGAAGCAGGCGACGGCCCCGGCCGTTGACCACGGCCAGCACGACCAGCACCGCGACGACCGGGAAGGCGAACAGCTTGGCGGACGCGGCAAGACCGACCGCGACACCGGACCAGCCGAATCGACCGCCGGCGGCCAGGGCCAGCGCGAGCAGGCACAGTGCGAGCACCGGGATGTCGTCGCCGCCCGTCGCCAGGGTCAGCGCGGTCACCGGGAGGACGGTTGCCGCCTGGATCGCCCGTACCGGAAAGGGGTTGCAAAAACGCAGGGCCGTGACCAGGGCGACCACCGTGACCACCGCGAACCAGATCCGCGCGTCGGTCCACCAGTGGTCACCGGCGAACGCCCGCGGCAGGCCGAAGATCGCCATGCCGGGCTGGTACGGCCGGTAGCCCATCAAGCGCTCGTCGAGCGGAATCGCGGCGATCTCGGCGCGACTCAGGTACGGCGTCCCGTGCTCCAGCAGCGACCGGCCCATCGACTCGACGACCAGCACCTCTTCCTGCGCCCGGTCGGTACGCCCGCCGGCCCGCTGCACCGCCTCCACGACCAACGGCACCAGCGCGACAGCCGACCAGGTCAGCCACGTCAGCCCGGCCCGGAAGCGATCCGCGGCGAACGCGGTACGGCGCAGCAGCATCTGCCCGAGCACCAGCAGCGCGGCGGCCAGATAGCCCCACGCGGCGATCAGCCCCCAGGCCCGATGCGGCAACAGCGTCGACGTCAGCCCGGTGACCAGGGCGAACGTGGCCGAGATCAGGTACAGCCCCAAGTCGGCCGCCAGTCCACCGGCCGCCCGGTCGATGCGCCCGAGCAGTCCGCCGGCGGGTTGTGTCACGCCGGCAAGTGTGGCAGAGAAGATCTCCCTGGCCCGGCCGACCTGCGGACCGGCATCCGCACCACCGACCCGGCATCGTGCAGCGCCGATGCCAGCACGCCGGGCCGCCCGCCGGACCCGCGCTGCAGCGTGCCGAGGAACCGGGCCGCGGACAGCGGCCGGGCGAACAGGTGACCCTGACCGGCCGTGCAACCCAGCGCCCAGAGCGCCCGCCGCTGCGGCTCGCTCTCCACGCCCTCGGCGACGACCGTGAGGTGCAGGTTGCGGGCCAGGTCGACGGTGGTCCGGACGACCGCGGCCGCCTCCGCCGAGGTCTCCACGGATGCCACGAACTCGCTGTCGATCTTGAGTTGGTGCACCGGGATGCGGGAGAGCACGGAGAGCGAGGAGACCCCGGTCCCGAAGTCGTCGACGGCCAGCCGGACCCCGGCGTTGCGCAGCTCGGCGAGCACCCGTTCGACCACGTCGAGCTGGCTGATGGTGAGGGTCTCGGCGAGTTCCAGGACCAGCTGACCGGGTGACACGTCGTGGCGTTCGAGCCGGGCCAGCACGGCGGCCGGGAAGTCCGGGTCGAGCAGGCTGCGCGGTGACACGTTCACCGCCACCGGCAGGTCGAACCCGGCCGCCCGCCAGCTCTGCATGGCCAGCAGCGACTGCTCCAGCACGGCGTCGGCGAACGCCGGCAGCTGACCGGACCGCTCCACCGTCTCGAGGAACTGCACGGTGGTGAGATCACCCTGGTCGGGGTGGTGCCAGCGGGCCAGGGCCTCGGCCGAGACCACCTCGCCGCTGCCGAGATCGACGATCGGCTGGAAGTCCACGGTGAACTCGTGCTCGCTTACCGCCCGGCGCAACTCGCCGGTGAGCATCAGCCGCTCGACGTCCGAGGTGTCCCGGGCGTGCGCGTAGATCATGGTCGGCTCGCCGGCGCGTTTCGCCTGGTACATGGCGATGTCGGCGCGCCGCATCAGCTCCTCGACGCTGCCGGTGCCGACGGCCAGCGCGATGCCGCCGGCCGCCTCGACGGTGATCCGCATGCCTTCGACCTCGATGCTGGGCTCGAGGGCGGCGAGCATCGCGGTGGCCCGGTGGTTGGCCAGGGCGGGGGTGGGCAGGCCGGTGAGCAGCACCGCGAACTCGTCGCCACCCAGCCGGGCGACCAGGTCGCCGGGCGGGGCCGCCTCGTCCAGCCGGCGGGCCACCTCACGCAGCACGTCGTCGCCGGCCGCGTGGCCCAACGTGTCGTTCACCTCTTTGAAGTGGTTCAGGTCGATGATCAGCAGGGCGACGAGGCCGTCCGGCGAGGTGTCCTGGCATCGGCGCTCGGCCTGTTCGTACAGGTGGCGGCGGTTGGCCAGGCCGGTGAGCGGGTCGTGTGCGGCGGCGTAGGCGTTCTCCGCCGCGATGCGTTCCAGCTCGGCGTACGCCTGCGCGTTGCGGATGGCGGTGCAGACGGCCGAGGTGAACGTACGCAATTTGTACTGCTCGAACTCGGTGAGCCGCACCGTCCCGCCGAACCGCAACCGCAGCACGCCCACCCGGGCCCCGCCCTCGTGCGCGACGAGATCCACAGTGGTCTCGTCGGCGCGGGCCGGTCCGATCGCGGGCGGGCCGTCGGCCAGCACGTGGTCCTCGGTGGCCCGGACGGTACGCCCGATGCCCCCGGTGGTCAGGTCGATGACCGCCTCGACGGCCGAGAAGATCTGTGCGGCGCGGGTCGTCGCGGAGTGCAGGACCTGGGTGAGGTCGACGGCGTTGAGCTCGTCGGTGGCCCGGGCCAGGCGCTGCCACGACTCGCGCTCCTCGCGGGTGCGGGAGCTGCGGGACTGCCACAGGTACATGCAAGCCACAACGAGCGGAGCGACCAGCAGGAGCAGCACGTTCGCGTCACTGGACAGCACCCAGAGCACCAGCAGGGTGGCACCGAGCTGGCCGAGGTACCCGATGACCTTGCCGATCCAGTTGCGCCGGGCGGCCGCCAGCACGCTGGTGCGGGTGCCGGTCGCCACCACCGGGATGAAGACCAGCTGGTCGACGAGGGTGAACACGGTGAGCGCGGCGACCAGCACCCCCACCGGGACGTACGGGTCGGTGACGCTCGGCTGGACCCCGTAGGCCGCGAAGATCGCGCCGGCCGCGCAGGCGGTCAGCGCCTCCTTGGCCACCGCGAAGACGGTCTTCTGCGCTCCGGCCCGGGTCAGCAGCCGGACGATGCCGACGCCGATCGCCGCGCAGAGCGCGACCCACGGTGTCGGCACGAGCGCCAGCCCGACCAGCACCGGCATCTCGGCCCAGGCCAGGCCGTCCACGCTGGACCGCACCCGGACCGAGACGCGGAAGCGGTAGGCCGCCGCCACGGTCAGGCAGAGCAGCGTCAGGACGGCGATCGAGGGGGTCGGCGCCGGGTGGTGGTGCAGGTAGGAGATCCACCAGGCCGAGGCGCCGAGCCCCAACACGACGACGAGACCGATGAGCAGCCGAAGCCGCCGATCGGTCGCGTCGTCGTTGAAGCTGGTGTCAGGCATGACATCCTTGTCGCCGAACGCAACTGAGCCGTAGCTCAGGGTTCCAGGCTATTCATCTGCGCCGTTTTGCGCATCACTGTGGTTCAGCCCCAGTCGCCGCTACGCATGGCGTTCTCCTCATCTCGACGTCGGTGGAATCCCCCGCGAACGGGTCCGGTTCCACTAACGAGCTGGCGTTCTCTTGTGTCGCGACGAGATCGAAGATAGGCGCGCGGCGGTCCGGTTTCTAGTGAATCGTGTCGTTTTGAGCATGATGCGGAAAGCGCTCAGCATTTCGTCACCGACAGTTTCCGAATGGCAACGGAAAGCGATGGTAATAAGTTCCGATTACTATTGTCATTCCACCTCGGCAGGGTCCCTGAGCAGTGGCGGAACTCTGCGAAGGCGGTATGGACAAAGTGTGAAGCCAATCGGGCGTTGATGCGAACGCGGTTACGTCGAACGCTCTATAAGCTCCCGGTATGCCCCAGGAAAAGCACCTGACGCACGTCGACGAGACCGGCGCCGCCCGGATGGTCGACGTGTCCGCCAAGGCGGTGAGCGTCCGCCGCGCGGTCGCGGCCGGCTCGGTCCGCACCACGCCCGCGGTGATCGAACTGCTCCGGGGCGAGAACCTGCCGAAGGGCGACGCGCTGGCGGTCGCCCGGCTCGCCGGGATCATGGGGGCCAAGCGCACCCCCGACCTCATCCCGCTCTGTCACCCGATCGGGCTGCACGGGGTCACTGTCGAGCTGGCGCTCGGCACCGACTCGGTGGAGATCACCGCGACCACCAAGACCGCCGACCGCACCGGGGTCGAGATGGAAGCGCTCACCGCGGTGGCCACGGCCGGCCTCACGATGATCGACATGATCAAGGCGGTGGACCCGGCGGCAAGCATCGAGTCGGTCCGGGTGCTCCGCAAAGAGGGCGGCAAGACCGGAGACTGGGTACGCCCGGAGGACCGGCCATGACGATCCGCGCCCGAGTGATCGTCGCGTCGAACCGGGCCGCTGCCGGGGTCTACGCCGACACCAGCGGCCCCCGCCTGGTCACCGGCCTGCGCGAACTCGGCTGCGAGGTGGACGAACCGGTCGTGGTCCCGGACGGCGACCCGGTCATCGAGGCGCTGCGTGCCGCGCTCGCGGACGGCGTGGACGTGATCCTGACCAGCGGCGGGACCGGGGTCACCCCGACCGACCGGACCCCCGAGGCGACCCGCGGGCTGCTCGACTTCGAGGTGCCGGGCATCGCCGAGGCGATCCGGGCGTACAGCCGCGACAAGGTTCCGGCGGCCGCGCTCT
Organism: Actinoplanes awajinensis subsp. mycoplanecinus; assembly: GCF_001509495.1. Taxonomy (NCBI): domain Bacteria; kingdom Bacillati; phylum Actinomycetota; class Actinomycetes; order Micromonosporales; family Micromonosporaceae; genus Actinoplanes; species Actinoplanes awajinensis. The sequence continues at coordinate 196,923 of NZ_LLZH01000306.1, forward strand.
CCCGTGGCCTCGCCGGGGTGGCCGGCCGGACCCTGATCGTGAACCTGCCCGGCTCGACCGGCGGCGCCAAGGACGGTCTCGCCGTCCTGGGTCCACTCCTTGCACACACCGTCGACCAGATCCGCGGCGGCGACCACTAGCGCATTAGGCTCGACCGGTGAGTGCTGACGTGAACACCCCGGTCGGCTGGGAGCAGGCCAGGGAGCTGGCCTACCAGGCCGGTCTCGCCGCCTCGGCCGGCGCCGAGCGGATTCCCCTGACGGCCGGCGACGGCCGCACCCTGGCCGAGCCGTTGCGGGCGCTCACCGCGCTGCCGGCGTTCCCGACGTCGAGCATCGACGGCTGGGCGGTGCGCGGCACCGGCCCCTGGCGGCCGGTCGGCCGGGTGCTGGCCGGCGGCACGCCACCACCGCTGACCGAGGACGGTGTCTGCGTCGAGATCGCCACCGGCGCGATGGTGCCGGACGGCGCCGCCGCCCTGATCCGGGTCGAGGAGTCGGTCACCGGCGCGGACGGCCGGGTCACCGGCACCCCGCGGCCGATGCCGGAGTGGCGCCTGCCGGGGGAGGAGGCCGAGCTCGGCGAGGAGTTGCTGCCGGCCGGCGCGGCCGTCGACCCGGCCGTCATCGGGGTCGCCGCCACCTGCGGTTATGAGACCTTGACGGTACGGCCCGAGCCGCGTGCCGCCCTGCTCGTCTTCGGCGACGAGCTGCTCACCGCGGGGCCGCCCGGCGCCGGTCGGGTCCGTGACTCGCTCGGCCCGCAGGTGCCGGCCTGGCTGCGGCGCTACGGCGCGACGATCACCGCGGTGTCCGGCCCGGTCAAGGACACCCTCGACGCGCACCTGGACGCGATCCGCTCCGCGCTGGACACCGCCGACCTGGTCTGCACGACCGGCGGCACCATGCACGGCCCGGTCGACCACCTGCACCCGGCGCTGGCCGAGCTGGGCGCCGAATACCTGGTGAACACGGTCGGGGTCCGCCCCGGCTTCCCGATGCTGCTGGCCCGGGTCCCCGGCCCGGACGGCCGCCCGCGCTTCCTCGCCGGCCTGCCCGGCAACCCGCAGTCCGCGGTGATCGCCCTGATCAGCCTGGTCGCCCCGCTGCTCGCCGGGCTGGCCGGCCGCCCGTTCACCGGCGACCTGCCGCTGGTCGAGGCGGCTGTCCCGGTGCCCGGCCGCGGCCGCGACACGCACCTGGCGCTGGCCGCCCTGGACCCGACCGGCCGGACCGCCACCCCGGTCGGCCACGTCGGCTCGGCGATGCTGCGCGGCCTGGCCAACGCGCACGGCTTCGTCGTGGTCCGGCCCGGTGTCAAGGTCGCGGCCGGCGACCTGGTGCCCTTCCTGCCCCTTCCGTTGCTGCCCGGAGAGCGAGCATGACCACCGAGAACCGCACCAGCCCGGTGATCCTCGCCGAGGTGCTGGACACCCCGCTCGACCTGGCCGCGCACGAGGCCGCGGTCGCCGACCGGCGGGCCGGCGCGGTCGTCTCGTTCCAGGGCGTGGTCCGCGATCACGACCACGGGCGCGGCGTCACGCTGCTGGAATACGAGGGCCATCCGTCCGCGGCCGCGGTCCTGCGCGAGGTCGCCGAGGAGATCGCCGCCGACCCGGCGGTCTACGCGGTCGCGGTCTCGCACCGGGTCGGCGTCCTGCAGATCGGCGACGTGGCCCTGGTGGCCTCGGTCAGCACGGCCCACCGCGCGGCCGCGTTCGAAGCGTGCGGCCGCCTGGTCGACGAGGCCAAGGCCCGCCTCCCGATCTGGAAACGCCAGGTCTTCGCAGACGGCGCCGAAGAATGGGTGAACTGCCCATAACCATCTTCAACCCCCATTTGGTACGAATACCGAGCGCTAGTCCGCAGGCTACAAGCCAAGTCCCGCCCGTGAGGCCGACGCGAGGCCCGGCCCACCCCGGACCGCAGCGCGCCTCCCGTCGTCGGCTGGTTCACAGGGGTGCCTCCAGCCCTTGGAGACACCCCTCAGAGCCAGCCGCGGCCGTGAGCTGGGCTTTACCCGCGCGAGGCCGCGGCTTACCCGGGACCGCGGCGCGCCGCGAAGCCCTGGCTGGCTCTCAGGGGTGTGTCCGAGGTTCCGAGGCACCCCTGAGCGCCAGCTGCCCGTTTCTGGCTGGTGTTCAGGGGTGCCTCCCGGCCTTTGAGGCACCCCTCGGCGCCAGCCGGGGCACGGAGGCGCGCAGCGGTCCGGGGTGGCGGCGGCGTCGCGGTGGCCTCACGGGCGGGACTCGGCTTGTAGCCTGCGGGCGAGCGCTCCGTATTCGTACCAAATAGGGCGCTCGAGCCGACGACAACCTCGCGCCGGCGGAGGGTTGGCCGGGAGCTGACGACAACCTCGCGCCGGTGGAGGGGTCAGCCGCCGCGGGGGACTGGGATGGCGGCGGAGCGGCGGGCTGGGTGGCCGGGGCGCTGGGTGGTGGCTGGGGCTGGGCGCCAGGGTAGGGCGCTGACCAGGACGATCAGGGCTAGTGCGTATCCGTTGATGGCGAGCAGGTCGGCCGGGGCGGCGAGCAGGAGGGCGTAGCCGGAGATGGCGGCCGCGCCGAGGAGCGCCTCGCCGCGGCGGATCTTGCGGGTGCGGCGGATGTCGGTGCCACGGTGGATGGCGCCGTCGGCCAGCACCAGGACCGCCGGGACCAGCCAGATCAGCTCGGCCGGCGTGGTCATCGGGCCGAACGCCGCGGCGGCCATGCCGATCATCGTGAACGCGGCGACCTCGTCACCCTCGGCGTAGGCGGAGCGGGCCCGGATCAGCCCGACCGCCAGCAGCAGCACCCCGAACGACAGCCAGACCAGCACCGGCGGCGCCGGGAAGCCGTAGAGCCGGGCCAGCACGCCGGCCAGGGCCTGGTTGGCGGCGTCGTTGAGGGGCTCGGTCCGGTTCAGTTCCCAGAGCGTGTCGCCGAACCAGGTGATCGTCTCGCGCGGGGCGAACAGCAGCCCGGCGAGCGTGGTGGTGACCGCGGTGGTCAGTGCGGTCAGGGCGGCCCGGCGCTGCCGCAGCACGAGCAGACCGGCCAGGAAGAAGATCGGGGTGACCGCGAACGCGGCGGCCAGCCCGGTGCCGACGCCGGCCCAGGAACCGTCGGCCCAGGTCTGCCGGATCCGGTCGGCCAGCGGCAGGTGCCGGTCGGTGCGCCACCACTGGGCGCGGCGGGCCCGGCGCAACGCCACCAGGTCCGCCACCACGAGGCCGAACAGCAGCAGCTCCGGGCGCCCCTCGCCGAGCGCGGCCCGGACCGGTTCGGTGAGCAGGGCGAGCCCGGCCGCGGCGAGGACCAGTGGGGTGCGGCGGCGGCCGTACCGGCGGGCGATCGGGCCGGCCAGCACCACGGTGGCGAGCAGCAGGGCCGCGACACCGCTGAGGGCCAGGATCCAGCCGGCGGCGCGCAGCGGCAGGAGCACCAGGGGCGCGAGGAGGATGGCCAGTGCCGGAGGCAGCGCGGCTCCGGCTTGGCTGACCGGTTCGCGGTACGCGTACAGCTCCGCGCCGTGCAACCAGTCGCGGACGGCGGAGTGGGTGACGGCCAGGGTGCTCAGGCCGTACCGGGAAAGGGCGATCGCGATCAGCGCGAGGGTGCCCAAAACGCCCAGCGTGACCAGCGCGGACCTGCTTTGCGCAGCGCGAAGCGCGCGTCGTTGGATGACCGGCATGGCGCGACCCCCCGTCTCGTCCTCCGGGCACGGCACGGCCTGCCGCCGCAAGGGCGGCAGGTTTCGTTGCCGGGCGGAAGCGAGCTTAGAAGGCGCAGACCGTCCGTGCGGCCCCTCGTCCGCTTTAACGCAAAGGCCGCATTAAGGTTGTTATCTAGACAATTCGCACATGCGGTTCGCGCACAGGAGGTGCGTTTCGCGCCCGATTTTGATCAGCCGGGCAGCTTGCGGGCGGTGGCCGCCGAGAGCGCGGCGATCTTGGCTTCCCGCTTGGCGGTGCGCACCGCGCGCCGGGCCGACCGCCGGGACCGGTCCACCGCCTGGCTGAGCCGCCGCTGGCTGCGGTCCACCGCGTGGCTGAGCTCGCGCTGGCTGCGGTCCACCGCGTGACCGGCCCGATAGCGCAGGCTCGGCTCGCCCTCGGTGTCGGCCGCGGCGAGCAGCAGCCCGCCGAGCAGCCCCAGGTTCTTCAGGAAGTGGATCTGCTGGTCGGCGCGGCGGTCCTTCGGGACGGCCCAGAACGGGTGGCCGGCATACGTGGTCGGCACCAGCCCGGCGGCCAGCACCGCGGCGGCCGGCCGGGTGAAACGCCCGGTAGCCAGGGCCAGCCCGGCCAGCACGTCGGCGCCGGCCTTCAGCCGGACCAGCGTTTCCGCGTCCGAGGGCAGCCGGGGATCGGCCTTCTCCAGCAGCGGGGTGAGACGGTCGGTGACCCGGCGGGCGGCTTGGACCCGGGCCTCGCCGGGTTTGATCAGCACACGGACCCCGCTGATCACGAAGATCGAGGCGAGCATGGCTCGGGCGGCGGTGCGGACGGGCTTCATGAAATCCCTTATACCCGTTACCGCGTGGTCACACCGGCTGTGTTCTGAGGTAGCGGCCGAAATGCGGGACGGTGAAGGCCACGGTGCCGCGCTCGCCGGAATAGATGAGACCTTTTTTGATCAGGGCATCCCGGGCCGGCGACAGGCTGGCCGGCTTGCGGCCCAGCGACAGCGCGATCTCCGAGGTCGGCACGGCGGCGTCCATGTCGTTGCCGGGGTCGTTGGAGAGCGCCGCCATCGCCCGCATGTACTCCCGCTCGGCCGGGGTGGCCCGCTCGAAGCGCGAGCCGAAGAAGCCGACCGCCAGCTCGCTCTCCGCCTCCGGCGCGGCCATCCGGACGTCGTCCGCGGTCACCGGGGACTGCGGCGCGTGGTCCCAGGTCGCTTTTCCGTACGCCTGGACGAAATACGGATACCCGCCCGACTTCTCGTAGAGCAGGTCGAGCGCCTCCTGGTCGTAGTCCACGCCCTCCCGCTCGGCCGGCACACCGAGCGCCAGGTCGGCCGCGTCCCGATCGAGCCGGTCGATCCGTTGATACCGGAACAGCCGCTCGGAGTACGACTTGGCGGCGGACAGCACCGCGGGCAGGTGCGGCAGCCCGGCGCCCACCACGATCAGCGGCGCGCCCAGCTGGGAGAGCTCATGGCAGGCCGCGCAGAGCGCCGACACGTCGGTGCCGCTCAGGTCCTGCATCTCGTCGATGAACAGCGCGATCCCGGTGCCCACGTCGGTGGCGAGCGAGGCGACGTCGGTGAACAGCTCGACCAGGTCGATCTCGATGTCGCCGGAGTCGGCCCGGCCGCGCGCCGGCGGCACGTCGATGCCGGGCGTCCAGCGGTCCCGGATCTTGCCGTTCGGGTCGTTGGAGCGCAGCGCGAACGCCTTGAGCACGGCCAGCACCTCGTCGACCCGGTCCGGGTCGCGGTGGTGCGGGGCCAGCTCGCGGATCGCCATGTGCAGCGCGCCGGAGACCGGGCGGCGCAGCGACTGGTCGGGCCGGGCCTCGATCTTGCCGGTGCCCCAGAGCTGCCCGATCGCCGCCGAGCGCAGCGTGTTGAGCAGCACGGTCTTGCCGACGCCGCGCAGGCCGGTGAGGACCAGGCTGCGTTCCGGGCGGCCGCGGGCGACCCGCTCCAGGACGACGTCGAACGCGTCCAGCTCACGGCTGCGCCCGGCCAGCTCGGGTGGGCGCTGGCCGGCGCCGGGAGCATACGGGTTCCGCACCGGATCCACGGGTAGCACAGTATCGGGCCATCTAGGACGAACGCTAGAGATGGTTCGATATGACGCTCTACGTCTGTCTAGCTTTTGGGCTAGAGATCGCTAGACGGGGCCATACTCGCGGAGGCAGAGCACGAAGTCGACGTCGTCGTACTCGGTGTCGTAGTAGTACCACTTGGTGTAACCAGGCACTTTGCCGCACTTGGCGACGGCGTCCTTCTCACCCGTGGCCCGGCCGTCGATGCGCTTCAACACCTCGTAGGTGTTCGACGCGCACACCACGATCTGCAGGTCGGGCTCGGTGTTGGTGCCCTCGTTCCGGACGCACTGGCCCTTGGTGGCGAAGCGCGCGTCGGCACTGGTCTGCGGCCGGGGCACGGTCGCCGCCGCGGTGGACGTGGCGGCCACCGGGGACGTCGCGTCGTCGTTGCGGCTGAGCAGGAACCAGACCGTGGTGGCGAGACCACCGCCGACCATGACGCTGAGCACCGCGATCAGGGCGCCCAGGGCGAAGCCGCGCCGGTGCTGCGAGGGCGGCGGGGCAGGTGCCGGCTGCTGCGGGGCGGGCGCCGGTTGCTGCTGCCAGGACGGCTGCGGGGTGTACTGCTGCGGGGCGTCCCAGGCCGGGTCGGGCACGGCGCGGCCACTCTCGCCCCACGGGTCGGAGGGTTCCGCGTACGGCTCCTCGGGCCGCCCGCCGGACCAGGGCGGGCCGGAATACGGGCCGTCGTGCGACATCGCGGAATCCTCCTTTCTGGCTCTCGGGTGACGCTTTTGGGCGCTTACGCCGCCTGCCACGGTATCGTGCGCGGCCCGCCGCGACGGTGCGGGAATCGCCTGCGGACACATCACACCCCCTGGTGTTGTCCACAACCCGACCGGTGTTCGCCCGCCCGAGTCGTTACCTTCCCGGGTCGTGCCGTCACTTCTCGTGATCCTGTCGATCGTGTTCGGGTGCGCCGCGGCGTTTCCGCTGACGCGCCGTCCACCTGCGCTTCTGTCCGCCGCCGGGGCTGCCGGGCTGCTCGCCGTGCGGCTCGGCCCGGCGCCACAACTGCCGGTACTGCTGATCGCCGCCGAGGTCGGAGTCCTGCTGGCGCTGACCGATCTGCGCTCGTTACGGCTGCCCGACCCGCTGGTCGCGACGCTGGCGTTCGGGGTGGGGCCGCCGTTGGCGCTGCTCACGCCGTACCGGATAGTCCCGGCGCTGGCGGCGGCCCTGCTGACCGGAGCCGGATATCTGGCACTCGCCCTGCTGCCCGGGCGGGGCCTCGGGTTCGGCGACGTGAAACTCGGCGCGGTGCTGGCGCTGCTGCTCGGCCTGCTCGGCGGGTGGCCGGCCGTGGTGACCGGGATCGGGTCAGCCCACCTGCTCGGTGGGCTGACCGCGATCTACCTGCTGGTGACCCGGCGGGGCCGGGTGTTCCCGTTCGGTCCGGCGCTGCTGCTCGGTGCCCTGACCGGTGTACTTGTCACAGCAGCCTGAGCTGCCGGTCCTTCGGCCGGGACGGGGTGGACTCGCCGAGCCGCTCGAACAGCCCGGAATCGATCACGTCAAGGAACGGCGTCGGCTGCTGCTCCCGCTCGCTGCCGTGCCGCGACCGCTTCGCCGAATAGCTGACGTAGAGCCGGTCCTGCGCCCGGGTCAGCCCGACGAAGAACAGCCGCCGCTCCTCGGCGATCTCGTCCTCGGTCGGCGTCGAACCGGGCCAGCGCAGCGGCAGCAGCCCGTCCTCGCAGCCGACCAGGAACACCACCGGGAACTCCAGGCCCTTGGCCGCGTGCAGGGTGAGCAGGTTGACCGCCTCGGCCCGCGGGTCCAGCGCGTCCACCTCGGCGCCGGTCTCCAGCTGCTGCAGGAACAGCGGCAGGTCCTCGCCGGCTCGCTCACCCAGCGGGGTGAGCAGGTCAGCCGCCGACCAGATGTCCTCCGGCGTGATCTGCCCGCCGTCCAGCGTCGGCGCCGAATACCGCTGGGACAGCACCTGCGCGGCCAGTTTGATCCGGGCCGGCAGCGCACCGCCCGGCCCACCGGCGTGCCGCAGCTCGCGGGCGATCACCTGGACGCCGGGCCGGTCCCGCAGCCGGTTGTGCGAGCGCTTCTGCACCGGGACACCGGCCCGCAGCAGCGCGTCCAGGATCGGACCGGACTGCGCGTCGGTGCGGTAGAGCACCGCGACGTCGGAGAACGACAGCGTGCCGGTGACGGCCGCGCGGGAATCCACCCGGCCGGAGTCGAGCGACCGGTGCGAGAGGCCGCCGACCAGCTCGTCGATGGTCCGGACCACGAAGTCGGCCTCGTCCGAGACGCTGCGCGCCGGATAGCGGCCGACCAGCGGAGACTCCGGGTCCAGCCGGGCCGGGTCCAGCCGGCGGCCACGGACCAGCGTGGTCGGCTGGATGGCCTGCACCGCGGCGGCCAGGATCGGCGCCGAGGACCGGTAGTTGCGGGTCAGCCGGACCAGCCGGGCGTCGACGAAGTCCTGGTTGAAGCGCAGGAAGTAGCGCACGTCCGCGCCCCGGAACGAGTAGATCGCCTGGTCCGGGTCGCCGATCGCGCACAGGTTGCCGTCCGCCGGGCTGAGCAGGCGCAGCAGCTCGTACTGCAGGTCGTCGACGTCCTGGTACTCGTCCACGAAGATCCACTGCCAGCGCTTGCGGTACCGCTCGACGAGCGCGGTGTCGTCGCGCAGCAGCGACACCGGCACGCTGATCAGGTCGTCCAGGTCGACCAGATCCTGCTGACGCAGGAGTTTCCGGTACGCCGTGTCGTCCTCGCCGGCCTGCTCCCGCGCCTGCTTCTGCTCGGTCTCCTCGGCGATCCGCCAGCCGGTGCCGAGACCGGCCGCCTTGGCGTTCTCCTTCAGGATGGTCAGGCCCAGCGCGTGGAACGTGCCGACGGTGATGTCCTCGGCCACGTCGCCGAGCAGGTTCTCCAGCCGTTCGCGCAGCTCGGCCGCGGCCCGCCGGGTGAACGTGATCGCCAGGCAACGCTCCGGGAAGACACCCAGCTCGGCACAGAGGTACGCGATCCGGTGCGTCAGCGTCCGGGTCTTGCCGGTGCCCGGGCCGGCCACGATCAGCAGCGGTCCACCGGGTGCCGACGCGGCCACCCGCTGCATCGCGTCCAGCCGGTCCAACAGGCCGGTGCCGACCTCTTCCATGCCGGCCAGCATCGGCTCGAACGGCTCGTGCGGGCTGGGCGGCGGGGCGAGCGGCGGCGGGGCCGGCTTCTCCTTCGCCGGTTTGGGCTTGGGCTTCGGCTTGTCGTCGCGGGGAGGGGCGGCCTTCGGCTTCTCCACCGGGACCATGTCGAACAGCGTCTCGACCTGCGGAGCGCTGTTGCGGTTGCGCAGCTCACCGGGCTCGAAGAGGGTGATCACGCCGTACTCACCGTCGTACCCCGGAATGCGGCGGACCTCGCCGCGCCGCAGCCGGGAGATGGCCTCGCGCAGTTCGTCGCCGCCGGCCTTGCCGATCTCGTCGACCGGGACCTTGCGCAGGATGTCCAGCTCCGCGCCGAGCGTCGCGACCAGGTGGTTGAGCTGCGACTCGACGGTCTTCGACTTGGGGCCGACGCCGTGGATCTCGCCGATGATCTCGTGCAGCTGGATCAGGTGCTCGACGTGCGTGTCGCGGGCGAAGCCCTCCGGCCGGTCGGCCAGGTCCTCGACCCGGCTGAGCACGCCGACGGTCAGCGGGCGGCCGCACTGCGGGCACGTGCCGCCGGCCTGCCGGGTGCGTTCCGGCTCCCAGCTGACGTTGCAGGCGCGGTGCCCGTCGGCGTGGTACTTGCCCTCTTCCGGGAAGAACTCGAGCGTGCCGGCCTGGCCGATGCCGTCCCGGACCGCGAAGTAGTCGGGGGTGCCGGTGAACAGGGTGGCCTCACGGGCCAGCGCGGCGGGGGAGTGCGCGTCCGAGTTCGAGACCAGGCGGTAGTTGTCCAGGCTGGAGACCCGCCAGTTCATCGCCGGGTCGGAGGAGAGCCCGGTCTCGACGGCGGTGATGTGGTGGGCGAGGTCGGCGTAGCAGTCGGCGATCGCGTCGAAGCCGGACTTCGAGCCCAGCGCGGAGAACCACGGGGTCCAGATGTGCGCCGGGACCAGGTATCCGCCGGCCTCGAGAGTGATCTCCAGCAGGTCGCGGGAGTCCAGACCGAGGATCGGCCGGCCGTCCGCGGTCAGGTTGCCGATCCGGCCCAATGCAGTGTTGATCTTTGCGGCCGAGGCGAAGTCGGGCGCGTAGAGCAGGTGGTGCACCTTGCGGGTCCGGTCGTCCCGCTTGTAGATCGTGGAGATCTCCACGGACAGCATGAACCGGGCCGGCGTGGTGCCGCGCAACGAACCGGGCAGCCGCTGGGTGATCGGCTCCTCGTCGTTGAGCCGGTAGAGGCCGGGTTCGGCCGGTTCCAGGCTCTCCTTGAGGTGCTCGAACCACGCCGGGTGGGTGAAGTCACCGGTGCCCAGCAGGCCGATTCCCTTGCGCCGAGCCCACCACGCCAGGTTGGGCAGGGTCAGGCTCTGACTGCAGGCTCGCGAATACCGCGAATGAATGTGTAGGTCCGCGACGTACGTGTCCGGGCTGACCTCCACGTCTCGCATCCTGTCACGGCCGTCGGTTCCGGCATGAATCGCCACGCTCAAACACACTTACCGATCTTGATGAGTTACGCCACGCGGAGTTCGACCACCGTGACCTGCGGCGGCGCGCCCACGCGAACCGGTGGGCCCCAGAAACCCGCGCCATTGGTCACGTAAACCGGCACCCCGTCCACTCGTCCGAAGCCGGAGACTACCGGTTGTTGCAGTTTCACGAGGAGGTTGAACGGCGCCATCTGGCCGCCGTGGGTGTGCCCGGACAGCTGCAGATCGACGCCGTAGGGCGCGGCGTCCTTGGCGGCCAGCGGCTGGTGCGCCATCAGCACGACCGGCCGGGCGGTGTCCCGATCGCCGAGTGCCTTGGCGAAGTCGGCAGGGTCGCCGTGCTCCTCCCCGCCCAGGTCATTGACCCCGGCCAGGTCAAGGCCGTCGATCTCGACGCGCTCGTTCCGCAGCGGCCGCATGCCCAGCTCGGCGACCTCCTCGACCCACTCCTGGTAGCCGGAGTAGTACTCGTGGTTGCCGGTCACGAAGTAGGCGCCCCTCCGGGACTCGATGCCGCGCAGCGGCTCGGCGAGCCGCCCCAGTTCCGCGACACTGCCGTCCACAAGGTCACCCACGACGCACACCAGGTCCGCGCCCACCGAATTGATCACGCGGGTAATGCGCTGGGCGTGACCGATTCCGGTCAGTGGGCCGAGGTGGATGTCGGAGACCACGGCCAGGCGGGTGCCGTCCATGGAGCGGGGGAGCTTGGGGATCGGGATCTGCATGCGGTCGATCCGCGGGGCGCTGGTGGCGGTGCGGACGCCGTAGCCGGTGACACTCGCGGCGGTGAGCCCGGCGAAGATCGCCGCACCTCGCGCGAGCACCAGCCGCCGATCGATCCCGGTTGTGCCGTCGCTTGGCGCTTCGGTGTTGCTTGTCGCTTCGGTCTTGTCTGTCACGCTGCTTGCGTTGGCTGTCTTGGTTTTGGTGCCGGCTTCGGCGTCCTTGGTTTTTGTGCCGGGTTCGGCGTCGTGGGCGGTGGTTGCGGTCGGCGCGCCGGTCGCGACCGGAACAGCCTCGGGCCGCGGCGACTCACCGTCCGCGGCGGCGCTGCGGGTTTCTGCCGCTTCGTGACCTTTTCCGGTACGTACGCGGTCCACCCACAGCAGCCGCACGACCAGGCGCGGGATCTCCAGCACGAGCAGGGCGATGAGCAGGTAGAACATCACGGCGATCCACAAGTAGCCCGGCCAGGCGAGCCACTTGACGTACCCGGCGCGCACACCGATCAGCGTCGTCGGCGCCAGCACGGTCAGCACCAGGGCCACCACTGTGCCGACCCGTCGCGGCCACCCGGGTCGCAGCGTGTCGTGCCCAAGCCGCTTCCACAGATAGAAGTGGACCAGCCCGAAGACCAGAAGGATCACCGCGAAGAACGCAGCCACCAAGAACCCCTCCCCGAACAGTCGTCCCGGCGTGGCCGACCATCCCCATGCCGGCCCAAGTCTCCACGACCCCACGTACTTCGATCACCGCACCCTCAGCCCAGCCGCGGAGCCGCACTCAGCGCGGCCGCCCAGTCGCACCCGCCCAAGGTCAAGTTCGCAGCCCATTACCTGTCACCCGACAGGCTGCGGATCCCCGCGGCTCGCCCCGTCGGGTAGTGCCCGCGCGTGCGGCTGCGGACTCCTGCCGCCCCAAGGTGGCACCCGCGGGCGCGGTGCTGTGTGGCGGAGTCCTACCGCCCTTGAGTAGGGCGGCGCCGGTTCGCATTGTTGAGTTGCGGACCCTTGCCGCCCCGGGGTGGGCGGCAGCGAACCGCACCACGCGACCGCGTGCCGCCAGCGCCCCGCTCACGCCCAACGCCGCAATCCCCCACGCAACGTGGAGTCACACGCTGCGTGGGGAGTTTGGGTGCGGAGCGCGCCGAAAGTCCCCACGCAACGTGGAGTCGCACGTTGCGTGGGGGGTTTGGGTGCGGAGCGCGCCGAAAGTCCCCACGCAGGGTGGGGTCGCATGCTGTGTGGGGAGTTTGGGTGCGGAGCGCGCCGAAAGTCCCCACGCAGGCGTGGTTTGCCAATTGCGTGGGGAGTTTGGGTGCGGAGCGCACCGAAAGTCCCCACGCAGGGTGGGGTCGCATTCTGTGTGGGGAGTTTGGGTGCGGAGCGCGCCGTTACTCCCCACGCAAGGGCATGGGGCTTGGTTTAGTCGCGGCCCTGCCAGGTGGTTATGCAGATTTCGTTGTTTTCGGCGTCGGCTAGTACCCAGAAGGCCGGGGCTCGCCGGTCGGAGACCAGGTGGCCGCCGGCGGCCAGGGCCAGGGCGATCCGGGCCGGTGCTTCGTCGTGGGGGACGCAGAGGTCGAAGTGGATGCGGTTGCGCTGTGGGCGGGGTTCGGTCATCCGCTGGAACCACACCGGTGGCCCCTGCCCGGCCGGATCGACGATCGGGTCCGTTGGCCCGTCGGCGGAGGGCTCGTGGGTGTAACCGAGCACGGCTTTCCAGAACGGCCGGATCGCGGCGATGTCCAGCGCGTCGATGGCCATCTCCAGCGTCTGCACCGATCGTTCGCCACCGCCACCGCCACCGCCACCGCCACCGCCACCGCCACCGCC
>NZ_LLZH01000307.1:0-89925 GCF_001509495.1 Actinoplanes awajinensis subsp. mycoplanecinus
CGAGATCGGCCACTACCTCGGCCTCGCCGACGAGAACATCGACAACATCCGCGTCTTCAACCGCGACGACACCGCCCGGCACGCCACCGACGACTCGCTCATGTCGACGACCGTTGCGAATGACAATCCGCAGATCCTGCAACGGCACCTGGACCGGATCGCCGCCGCCGAGGAAGGCGCGATCGGCACCACCAGCACCCCGGACGGCACCCTCGGCACCCGGCCCGCACCGCGCCCGCACACCAACAATGCGGCCTTCGCCCAGCTCACCGCGGCCCCGGCGACCCCGGTGACCCGCACCGGCTACCTCGCCGCCGTGGACCGCAGCCTCGACGAGGCGCGGCCGCTGGCGTTCGTGGTCAACGCCATCCTGCCGGCCTCGGACATCGGCCAGATCCCCGACATGATCCAACAGGTGCTGGCCGGCCAGCAGGGCTTCGCCGACCGGGTCGGCTTCGTCTTCAACCTCAACGTCAAGGCCACCGACCCGGGCGCCAGGCAGGCGGCGTTCACCGCGACCGAGAACGCCATCACCGCGCTGCGCAACAACCCGCGAATCCGGGACCTGCCCCAGCCGGTCGCGTTCGTGGCGTCGACGTTCGGTACGAAGAGTTTCGAGCCCGGCAAGATGCGCAACCTCGTCCTGCAGCACCCGGCGACCCGCACCCTGCTCGCCGCCTACCACCGGGACGGGCACCACCCGTACGTCGCGGTGCAGGACTTCGACCTCAGCAGCCGGCTCGTGTCACCGGCCGGGCCGCACGTCTTCAACCACTTCGAGAACCTGCTGGCGCCGTTGAACGCCTCGGCCACACCGGCCACACCGGCCGACCCCGACGCGATGGACACCCGCGACCCGCAAACACCAGAGCCGCCGGAAACACCGGAGCCGCCGTTCCGGCCGCTGATGTTCGCCGGTGGTTACCGCCCCGACGACCTCGCCGCCCAGATCACCGCGGCCAGCACCCAGCCGAACCCGAACGCGGACCTCGTCCAACTGGGTCAGCCGGGCCGCGTCACCCAGGTTTCCAACAAGATCCGCGCCGACATGGCCGCCCGGGACGCGCAGGCCAAGGTGCACCCGCTGCTGCCGTACTCGCCGGAGCCCAACCTGTTCGTGGACGGCCTCGTCGTGATGGCCGACCCCACGTTGAGCTTCGGTCTGAAGGGCGCCGAGTTCACCAACCTGGCCAAGGAGCTCAACATGTTCGCCGCCGGCGAGCTGGCGGAACGCTTCACCGGCAGCTACCAGGCTGCCCCCGCCACCACGGCGGTGCCGCCGAGCACCACACCGACCGACGTCGAGGACGCCTTCGCCACGCAGGACAGGACGGAGATCCTCGCGTCGGTGGCGGTCCACGCCGGCAACTACACGCTGCCCGGCCGCGGACCCGCGTTCGTCGTCGACTTCGCCGGCGGCGCGGTCAGCACCGACCTGCTCCGCCTCGCCCGTGGCGTGCTGGAGACCGGCAAGCTGCCGCAGGACCACGCCCCCGCACACCACCCGGGCACCCGGTTCTACGAGTCCAAGCCCTCGAGGAAGGGCACCAGTTTCAAGGACGTGGCGGGCACCGCGGGCACCGGCGACTACCAGACATCCGAGCCGCTGCGCCCGACCCGTCGCGGCGTCACACGTCCCGACGTGGCACCGGGGTACCAGGCCCACCTGGGCAACCAACCGGTGAACACGCCCAGCCCGGCGATCGCGCAACCGATGGACGGCACGTTCGCCGGCATCACCTACGGCATCGCCGAGGAACACCGGGTCCGGGCCGCCTACGAGTCGATCGCCGGGCGCCCGGAAGCGCACGACCAGCGTTGGTGGCGCTACGTCGAGAACGAGGTCATCGGCTTCGTCCGCGACGACAGCACGCCGCCGCCTGCCCACTCGCTCTACCACGCGGTCACCAGCGGATCCGGCATGGACCCGAAGGCGCTGCGCGACAGAACCCTCGCCGCGTTCGGCGACCCGGCGTTCCGGACGGCCGTCACCGCGAACGCCGTAGCGGCCGGTACCAGCCCGCAACACCTGGCCAACGCCCTGGCCGGCACCGGCTACGGCGCGAACGGGCACGCCGCGCGTTTCCTGGCCACCGCGCTGGGCCGCCCGATCGAGGTCCGGCACGTCCGGCACCTCCGGCACGCCGGGACCGGCTCGCTGATCACTCGCACCGAGAGGTTCGCACCGTTCGGGCCGGGCACCGGCCGCCCGGCGATCGTGGTGCACCGGCACGAGTCCGGCTGGTTCAGCGCCACGGCGACCGCGCCGGGGCCGCTGCTCGCCGCACAGACCGAGGTCGCCGAGCTGGCGGACCGGCTGGAACGCTCGACCGCGATCGCCAAGCGGACCCGGGACCAGCGCAGCCTCAGCCCGGAGACCGAGGCACGGCCGGCCAAGCGCCGCGAACCGGCCGACGCGGAGATGGAACTGGTCAGCGGCCCGGCCGCCACCGGCGACGCCCAGTACGCGGCGATCCGCGACCTGCTCGGCGACCCGCAACGGATGCCGGACATCACCGTGCTGATCGACGAGGCGCTCAACTTCGGCCACCAGACCGCCGGGGTCACGCTCATCGAGTCGCTGCGCCAGCTCGGCCACCGGCGCGACATCACCGTGGTCGCCTCCACGAACGTCTGGGACAAGCTCGACACCCTGCTGCCGCCGGGCACGACCGGCATCAACCGGGTCACCCAGGCCAAGTTCGACCCGGAGCAGACCTACACCGACGCACGCCAGAACCAGAACCGCCTGGTGCTCATCGGCGCGGCGGACACCCTCGACGAGGACGGCGGCGAGAACCTCCTCGACTACCTGGGCGCCGACCAGGCCATCGTGTTCAAGCCCTACGCCTGGCAGAGCACCCACCGGCTGGCGTTCAGCCGTACCGGGCCGGGCGAGGACGTCACCACGGTCGACCTGGACGAGGTGATCTCCCCCGACGCGATCTTCACCACCGACGTGCCGGCCCCGGAGCCGGCCACCGTCGAGGCGACGATCCACGCCGCCCTCGATCCGAGCCCGCGCGCCGCCGGCCTGGTCACGATCGCCCAGGCCGCCCTGGCCGACGAGATCGACGTGATGCCGGTCTACGGCCTGCACCGCCTCGACGACGAGCTGCGCCCCAGCGCCGGGCAGACCCTGGCCCACGGCGTGCACGAGGCCGCCCTCGGTCGCCCCGCCGTGATCCTGGAGATCAGCGACTCCCGCGTCGACTACGCCCCGGCCACCGACAACCCGCCGTGGCTCACCACCGTCGACCTGAACGCCGGCGAACAGGTCGACCTGACCGGCCTGGGCGCCGGCGACGTCGTGGTGGTCCGCACCGGCAACCTGCCCCAGGACGTGTTCCGCACCGTCTACCAGCTCGGCTCGCTGCCCGCCGTCCTGGAGGGCGCGAACACCGCCAACCTGGTCCAGCTGATCAACCGGCCGTACTTCTCGCCCCGGCCCACCACCAGCACCGAAGCCACCCGCTTCCCCCGGTCCGACGACCCCGCCGCCGATGCCGCGGCGATCAGTACGCTCGGCGACGTCACCACCGCGATCCAGGCCGGCACCGACTGGTCCGTGGCGGTGAAGGAGGACGAGGACGACGGCCCGTTCGGCGCGATCGGCCGGATCGCCACCGCCACCAGCGTCCTCAAGAGCCGGGCTCGGGTGATCACCGACCCGGCCGAGGCCCACCTGACCCAGGAGGACTTCGATCGGCTGCGCCGGGCGCTGCCGGACAGCATCGAGGACGACGCCCCGCAGATCCTCGGCGACACCGCCGTGGTGGCGGCCGCCCTCGCGCACCAGCCCACCGACGGTACGCAGTTCATGGCCGGCCAACGGCGCCGCATTCCTCTCGACCAGCAGATGATCGAGCAGTGGCAGGCCCTGCTGGACGACCGGCGCGCCGCGATGGTGGCCGAGGCGAGCGAAAAATACCGGGGCCACTCCAACGCACCCAGCGACGCGGCCATCACCACGATCGCCACCGCCATCACCGACCTGCGCAACCCGGACAGCGCGCTCAAGCAGTACTTCGACCGGGTCGCCACCGCCGCCCGCGACCCGCGGCGCGACCAGGTCCTGCAAGGCTTGTCGCACTTCGCGGCGAGCCGGCCCGGCGCCACCCTCGGCAGCCAGAACACCGCACCGGCACACACCGAGGACCAGGACCGGCTGCGGGACACCGACTATCCGTTCCTGCTCGACGTCAACCCGCTGCGCGAGCAGGGCGGCGAGCTGGCCACCAACTGCTACGTCGCCGCGATCGCCACCGACATGTCCCTGGCCACCGGAGGCATCGACCGCTTCCAGGCCGGCGGCGCGGTCGCCAGCCCGAGCCAATACCTGGCCAACTACGCCGGACGACCGCTCGACACCGTGCGCGACCTCGACCAGATCCGCGACATCCTCACCACCGCCGGACCGGGCGCCCGCGGCATCGTCACCGTGCAACGCCACGACGGCAGCGGCCACGCGTTCAACGTCGTCCACGACCACAACGGCGTCGTCTTCCTCGACGGCCAGGCCGGGCACTTCGCGACGCTCGACCCCTCGTACCGTCGCATCAGCCTGGTCTCCACCGGCGACCGAGAGTTTCCCGCGGCCGGCCTTGATGTGCCGGCAACGCCGGCGCCGCTGGTTTCCGGCGGCGTGCCGGACTTCGGAAAAACCTTTGAGGGTACGTCGGTAGGCGTCGAAATCGAGCTCAGCGGCGTGAACAGCTCCCTGGAAGCGGGCTCGGCACGCGCGTTCGGCTACGTCGCGTCCACCGACGGCACCCCGCTCGTCATGATCACCAAGGACATGTCGACAGGTGACCATCCCTCGCGGGCGAAGTGGAAGACGCACACCCTGGAGCTGGTCACCTACCCGGTGGAGGTGTCCGCCGAGGGCGGTGTGGAGTTGCGCAAACAGGCCGTGCTGACCCTGCTCGACCACCTGGAGACCCACCTCGCCACCGGCGGCAGCCGCCCCCTGACGTCGGCCGACCTCGGCAACGGCCTGCAGCTGGTGGTGACCAACAAGAAGCACGAGATCGGCTCCGGCGCGGCGGACGGCGAGCCGGCGGCCTCGAGGATCGCCATGCCGGTGACCATGCAGCAGGTCACCGTCGGCATCCGGGCCACCGACATCGCCACCTCCACGGACCCGGTCGCCGCCGCCGTCCGCAACGCGCCCTGGTACCACGAGGACCACGCCACGTGGGCCCGCGACGAGCTGCACACGGCGGCCCCCGGCCTCGACGTGGACCGGGTCGCCGGCGCCTACACCTACGTGATGTCGGCCATCGATTTCGTCGCCACACTGGTCGGCGACCACAGCATCGCCATCGGCGACTACGTGCCGCCCGGCGGCCCCAGCACCACGACGCTGACCGACCCGAAGGTCAAGAACGCCTGGGCGGTGCTGCCCCGCACCACACCGATCAACATGATCAGCTTGCTGCCCGACCCGGAACGGATCGCGGCCCTCAAACTGATCCGCGAAACGCCCCCGCCGGCCGCCAACCCGGCAGCGTGGCAAGCCGCACGCGCCTACATCGTGTTCCAGAAGAACGGCGTCGCCGGGCACGGCATCGACGACGCCACCATCGGCGGGGAACCGGCGGCGCTGTTCGAGCATCGCACGGTCACCTCCGACGTCGCGGCGTTCGTGCCGTCCCGGCCCGAGCAAGTGCTCGTGATCAAAGACCTGGCCTCGACGTTCGGCGACAACCGGAAGACAGCGGTGGGCCGCGCCGGGACCGAGGTGTCGAGCCCGGAGAACGCGGCAGCGTTCGCCGACTGGATGCGCACCCAGGTCGCCGAGCACCGGGCCAACGCCCCCGCGGACAAGCTGATCGCCCAGAGTGCCGTCAACCAGAAGATGACCTGGCTGGCCGCCCATCGCCCGCAGACCTGGCAGGCCATGCTCGCCGAGCTGGCCCCCGCCGCGCCGGAGCCGGAGGCGCCGCTCACGCCGGAGCAGCAGGAGCCGGAGGCGCCGCTCGCTCCGCCCGCTGCGCCGGAACAGCCGGAACCGCTGGCCGAGCCGCCCGCCGAGCCGGAACCGCCGGTGCCCCCGGCCGCGCCGGAACCGGAACCGCAGGATCCGCCGGCCGACGACGAGATCGTCGCGCCTGCCGCGCCGGTCGCCGACGACGCCCCGCCGCCCAGCGAGGCCGACACGCTGCGCGCCGCCCTGCCCGGATATCTCACCCGCAACGAGTCGCTCGGCATGGCCGAGCAGATCCGGGCCACCCAGGACGCCGACATCGCCGCGCAGGTGCGCGCGCTCGCACCGACCATCACCGCGGCCACCCTGGCCGAGTTGCGCGACGACGTGCGCAACGGTCTCGGACAGTTCGTCGGCGCACCGCGGCCTTACCCGACCATGGTCAACGGCCGGCCGGCCGAGCTGCGGGTCACCGCCACGCTGGACTTCACCGGGCTGACCCTCGACCCGCCGGCCCCCGGCGACGAGGACACCGAGCGCACCCTGGCCGGCGAGACCCGGGCCGCCTACACGAACCGCATCAAGGTCGCCCAGGACCACCACATCGAGGGCCGGGTCGGCATCGGGGTCATGCCGCCGGCCGTGTTCGGTGCCGGCCTCTCCGTGCCGACCGCGCCGAACACCAGCCAGTCCAACACCCAGACCGCAGCCTTCCGCACCACCACCGAGGTGGTCGCCGGCGGGCAGACGAAGATCACCGTGCCGGTCACCCTGACCGCCACCCTGGTGGACGCGGACGGCCGGATCATCGGGACCGGCCCGGTCACCGCCGACGGGTCGGTCGGGCTGAGCGTGGCGACCGCGCTCACCGAGCCGCCCGCCCTGCCGGCGCGCGCCGACGACGCACCGGACCTGGCCGGCGAGCCGCCGAAACGGTTCGGCGTCGAGCAGGCCACCGCCCGGACCGCAGCCGCCGACGGCACCTACTTCGAGCAGGTCGAGACGCTGCTCGGCGAGCTGGGACTCGGCGACGTGACCCGGATCGGCGCGCCCGGCCGTACCGTGCTGCAGCAGATGTTCAGCGACACCGGGCTGGCCGGCAACCTGAGCCGGTCGGTCGCCTACGACACCACCGACCCGCACAAGGGCTGGGTGACCTCCGACCCGCTGCTGCGGGCGCCGAAGGGCTGGCGACGGTTGTTCCCGGGCAAGGACCGGGCGATCCAATACCGTACGGTCGCCCGGCAGGTCCAGGTCGTCGACGAGATCGACGAGGCCGAACACCACGACGACTCGCGGATGGACGTCACCGGCACGGCGGGCACCTCGGCCGAGCGGCAGTGGGGCGGCTACGTGATGGCCGGCGTCGGAGCCGACGCGGCGCCGATCGCGTTCGTGGTCGGGCCGAAGGTCGGCGTGACCCGGCGCGGCGCGCACAAGCAGGAGATCGCCGAGCGGGTGTCCACCACCAAGCGGGTCACCGCCAAGGGCCCCGCGGTGCGCTACCAGACCGTCTACGAGCTGCAGGTCCGCGTGATCGGGCACCCGCCGCGGTTCCTGGCCGGCCGGCTCGACGCGCTGCAGTGGACCACCCGGGACCGGGCGCGCCACACCCCGCTCTACCCGGACGACACCGGCTGGCAGGGCCGTACCGGCGCGAACCGCACCCACTTCGGTCCGGCCCAGCTGGAGCAGGGCACCTCGTTCGGCGGCGCGATCGTCGACGACCTCAGCGGCGGCGACAAGGTGTACGACTCGCTGCTGCAGGTGCTGCGCAACGTACCCGGGAACAAGGGTCTGCGGGTCGACGAGGACACCTTCCTCAAGCAGTTCGGCGACCCGACGCTGGCCCGCGGCCTGACCGCGGGCGTGCAGGCGATCCTGTCCCGGGACTCGGCGGCGCGCACCAAGCTGTCCAACCGTCAGCTGCGCTACCTGCTCGACCGGATCGTCGGCCCGGGCCTGGAGCTCCCGCTGATCAAGCAGGGCAAGCTGCACGACTACACCACCGTCGTGACGGTCCGCGGCACCCTGGACGGCCTCTCCGACGGCGAGCTGACCGACCGCGGCACGATCGAGACCGACGCCAAACGCAAGATCGTCGCCGGGGCCGGCGGTGGCAAGGACACCAGCACCACCCTCGACGTCGGCGTCGACGCGACGGTGATGGGCCCGGTCGGCACCGCGGGCGGCGCGCTGTTCGGCGGCCCGCGGGTGTCGCACACCTGGGTCAAGGGCAACGACATCGGCGTCGAACGGCGCGCCGCCGTCGACTCCCGCACCGGGCCGGCGCTGACCGAGGACGGCGACGTCGGCACCGTGCCGATGCGCGAGTTCGCCGGAACCCTGCAGGTCACCGCGCAGACCCGCTCGTCGGTGCGGCTCAACGCGAACGCCCGGCGGCTGAGCCTCGGCACACCCGGCCGGCACCTGCCCGACGTGGTCGCGACCGGTGGCACCGCGCCCAGGACGTTCCCGCTGAAGCTGCGCTTCCTGGTGCCCGAGCACCGGGTGAGCACCACCGCGCCGCCGGCCGCGCCGGTGGTGGCACCGGCCAACCAGGCGCCGATCGCGAACCCGGCACCGCTCAACGAGATCACCGGCGGCTACCCCGACGACCTGGACGGCGCCCGGATCGAGTCGTTCGTCGGCCTCGAACACCTGCAGGAGGCGGTGCGCAATACGCTCGTCGACGCCGCCCAGGACCCGATCTTCCGGTTCCCGGACGGCCGGATCTCCGCCGCGATCGGTGAGGTGCTCTCGCCGGAGCGGCTGACCGGGCACCCCGAGGTGTTCAGCAAGCCGGTGACGCTGGCGAACCTGACCCACTCGCGGCGGGCCGCGGACGCGATCGGCGACGCGAAGGTCCGGCTGCGCCCGACCAACCCGCGGATCCTGGCGCCCGCCGAATACGAGAAGGCCCGCCAGGGCCGCTCCGGCGGGACGAGCAGCCGGTCGCGGCACGGCTGGGCGGTCGACGCGAGCGTGTCGGCCGGCGCCTTCGCCGCGATCAGCGGGCCGGCCACCGACCGCGGCGACCACACCTCCGAGGGCAGCGCCCGGCTCGCCGCCTCGCTCACCCCGTGGCAGCGCACCTGGGGCAAGGTGACCGAGAAGGTGCTCGCCGGCCGCGCCAAGCTGCGCACCGACCCGGGCCCGCAGCGCCGGGTGCTGGTGCAGGTCGACGTCGAGGCCGAGATCGTCGCGGAGGCCCGCCACGCCAGCAACCTCGACCTGTTCGGCCTCGGCCGGCCGACGACCGGCCGCGCGGGCCAGCAGTTCACCATGCCGGACGCGGTGCTGATCTGGCTGACCGAGGACCAGGTGCACCGGATGCGCACCGCCGACCTCGCCCGCGACGGCGAGACCGCCGACCGGGCCCTGCGGGAGCAGCATCTCCAGGAGACCGAGACCCAGCAGCACGACGAACGCACGCAACGGCAACGCCAGCTCGCCGAGCACGCCACCGAGCTGGCCGCACTCGCCGCCGGCCCGGCCCGCGACGCGCTGCTGCAGCGGCAGGCCACCCAGGTCCAGGACCTGACCCAGCGACAGGTCCAGCGGCGGACCACGCTGCTCGCCCGTCAGCAGGGCGAGCAGGCGGCGGCCCAGCAGCACCACGCCGGCCGGGTCGCGGCGCTGGCCGGGCTCGCCCCGGCGGCCGTTCCGGTCACCCCGCCGGCCCGGCAGCTGCCACCGGTGGGACTCACCGGGGCGGGCACCGTGTCGTACGGAATCGGTGGTGTCGCCTCGACGATCGACCTCAGTGACCAGATCGCACCGCTGCGCCGACGCCTCGCCGCGGAGCTGGGTGAGCCGATCGCGAACGCGCTGCTGCCCGACTCCCCCGGCGCGCAGCCGCACGACAACGTCCGGGCGCTGCAGAGCTTCCTGGCCGACGCGCACCACCACGCCGGCAGCGCGGCCAACGGCGGGCAGAGCCTGCCGCTGCGCCTCGAAGGACGCTGGAAGGGGCACACCTACCACGCGACGCTGAGCGCGGCGTTCGTCACCGAGCCCGCTTTCGACCGCATCGAGCACGTCGACGAGCTGTCGGTCACCGACCGGGCCACCTCGACGCTGGCGACCACCGACTCCCGGGGCCGCACCCTCGCCTCGGTGGCACTGACCGTGGTGGGCCAGGGCGCCGGCACCCACCAGCCGACCGGCGCCGAGCTGACCCAGACCACCGGCACCGGGCCGGGCACGATGGCCGGCGGCGGTGGCGTTCAGGCGTCCGCCGCGCTCGGCACCAAGAACACCACGTCCACTGCGTCGATCACCCGTGATCAGAAGCAGTCGCTGAGCGTGTCCGGGCCGATCGCCACCTACCGTGGCAGCCTGCGGGTCGATCTGACCGTGACCGGCGCCGGCCTGCCCGCCGACGGCGTCGCGGTCAGCGACACCCGGGTCGTCGACGTGCACCAGCATCCCGGCGCCAGCCGGCCGGCCGGTCCGCTGGGCGTGGCCCACCGGGTCCGCCGGGTGCGACCGAACCGCCTCGGCGACGACAGCCGGCAGCGGTGGCGCGACGCGGCCGGGCACGACACGCTGCCCGAGCCGGGCCGGTTCGCGGTCGAGCACGTCTTCGCCGACCTGACCGTGCTGCACCGGGCCGCCGAGCAGGCGCTCGTCGCGTCCGGTGCGGCGATCGACGAGAACGTCCGGACCGCGATCCGCAACGGCATCACCACCTCGACGGTCAAGGCCGGTCTGGCGATCATGTCGGACGGCCGGTTCCTGCTGCCGCTGCCGGCGGCGCTGGGCCGCGACCTGATCCTCGACGCGCGGCTGTTGTCCGGGCCCCGGTTCGCCGGCGTGGACGCCGACATCGACCTCGAGGGCTCGGCCGGGACGCTGCGCAGCGACACGGTCGAGCGCACCGCCGGCCACCGGTTCGGCATCCGCACCCAGATGCCGATCATCGCCGGCGGCGTGAACCACCCGCACGGCGCGAAGGCGGTCGGCCCGGACGATCTGCAGGCGCGGCACCCGTTCGGCGCGGTGAACGACCGCAACCACCTGGAGCAGCCGCTCTACGCGACCACACCGGACCGGATGCGCAAGGGCGTGGCGACCCGCCGCGACGACGGTGACCCGGTGGCGGACCTGCCGGTCGAGGACCAGGACACCGACGACCCGGTCACCCGCGGGTTGTCATACGGGGTCGCGTTCCGGTTCATCGCGCGCTCGCACTCCACCAGTGGCGGGCAGCCCCGGCACCGGGCCGGGATCGAGCTGACCGTGGACGACGCGGTGTCGGTGCGGATGGACGACGCGTCCGCCCTGGCCCGGACCGGGGAGGCGCTGCCGCCGGCGCTGCGGGAGGCCGCGATCGCCGTCGCCGAGCAGGGCACCACCTGGACCGCCGCGATCCGGCGG
Source organism: Actinoplanes awajinensis subsp. mycoplanecinus (assembly GCF_001509495.1). Taxonomy (NCBI): domain Bacteria; kingdom Bacillati; phylum Actinomycetota; class Actinomycetes; order Micromonosporales; family Micromonosporaceae; genus Actinoplanes; species Actinoplanes awajinensis. The sequence goes on from NZ_LLZH01000307.1 coordinate 11,312, forward strand.
CGGGCCGGGCTGGCCGCCCAGCCGGCGCCGGACCCGGTCGCGCTGGCCGCCGCCGACGACGCGATCACCGCCGCCGAGACGGCGTGGTGGGACGCACGAGCCACCCACGACCGCGAACTGGCCGCGCTCCACCACCCGCCCGCGGTCCTGCCCCCGGCCGCACCGGCGATCCCGCCGCCGGACGCGCCAGCGGTCCCGCCTGCGGCCCCGGCGTTCGTGCCGCATGCCTTGGCCCCGGTGCCGGAAGAACCGGAAACCCCGCCGCTCGAGCCGCTCGAGCCAACTGCCCCTACCCTTGAGCCGGAAATTCCGGAAATGCCGGAAACTGGCCGCTGGGCGACCCCGGACGGCACGGTCGTGCGGACCGGCCCCGGCACCTACACCGCGAACGGCACCCCGCAACTCCCCGGCCCGGCAGCCACACCCGCACCGCCCCACCTCGCCCGGGTCTTCGACTCATGGGACGCGACCGGCGGCGGTCAGTTCACCCCCGACCACCCGCTCCTCTCCACCGGTGACGAGATGTCCCGCGCGCTCGCCTACCTCGACGCCGGCACCCCGGTGCTCACCACCGGCACCGAAGAGCTCGACGTCTACGACACGGAAGCCGGCCCCGTGGTCCCGCTGACCTACCGCACCGACGGCCGGTGGATCTGGACCGACGCGGCCGCCTACTACCTGCGCACCTACGCTCTGAGCCCGGACGAACGACTGCTCGCCGACCTGCGAGCCCGCGACTATCACCACCCGCCGGTCGACCCGGCCGCCGCGCGGCGTGCGCTGGCCCAGCTGATCGGTGACCCCCAGGAGGACAGCCCATGACCTACGTGTTCGCCCCGTCCCCACCGGGCGCCCCCGCGTTCGGCGCACCCGGCGCACCGGTCCTCGACCTGGTCGGCCGTTCGTCGGTGCTCGACGACGCGGACCGGGCCGCGGTCACCGCCGTCGCCGCGCTCCCGGGCGCGATCGCACTCTGGCGCTCCTGGCAACTCGACGGACCGACCCGCGTCTACGTGCTGGCCACCACCGGAAAACCACCCGCGTTCCCGGCACACTGCTACACGCCCGGCGACGACCTTTCACCGTACGTCCGGGCAGCCCGCCGCTCGTCCGCGCTGCTCTGGACCGCCGCCGACGCCCCGCCGCTGCGCCTGGCCCAGGTTTTCGACGCCGACGGCGGTTTCGCCCCGGACCACGAACGACTCGACGGCCCCGGCCGTGACCACGTGCTCGCCTACCTGACCGCGGGCGCCGCCGTGCTCGGCACCACCGACCGCGGCACCGACGTCGTCGACCCGGAACGCGGCGCGGTCGTCCCGCTCGACCTGCGTACCGATGGGCGGTGGATCTGGCCCGACATGGTCACCTACTACCTGCGCGAGCACGGCCTGGCCCCGGAACCGGACCTGCTGGCCGACATCCGCGCGGCCGCCGCCCCACCGGCCGTCGACCCGGTCGGCGAGCACCGCGCGCTCGCCGCGCTGTTCCAGTCCGGCGCGCTGTCACCGGCCGGGAGCGCCTGATGCTGCTGATCGACCCGGAATGGTCGGACGCCACGGACGACGACGACACGCCGCCCGCCGAGGCGGTGCTCGGCGAGTGGGCCGAGGGCCCGGACGGCGCGCTCGGCCCGTTCCGCCCCAACCCGGACTACCGGCCGCGTTTCGAGAACTCGCCGGTCGACCCGCTCGACGCGGTGATCCGGCTGGCCATGCACGGCGACGCCGAACTCGACCAGGTGCTCACCATGCTCGCCGGCAGCCTGGTCGAGATGGCGTTCAACGGCGACGGCCGGCCGCTGCTCGCCCTCTCGCCCGACGACCGGCTGTGCGTGCTGATCGCGTCCAGCCCGGCGCACCGGCGGCAGCTGTTCGCGCCGCAGTGGCGCGAGGTGACCCTCGCCGACCTGCTGGCGGCACTGCCCGACGACGCCGACGTGCTGGTCAACCCGGGCGGCCCGGCATGGGTGCGGCTGGCCGGCGACTTCCTCCGTACCGTCTCATGACCATCTTCGTGTCGGTGGCCGCCTACCGTGACCCGCAGCTGGTCCCGACCGTGCAGGACTGCCTGGCCAAGGCGGACCGGCCGGACGAGATCCGGGTCGTGGTGTGCTGGCAGCACCACGGCGACGAGGACGTGTCGGCGATCGCCGCCGACCCGCGCGTGCAGCTGATCGACCGGGATGCCCGGGACAGCCGCGGCGCCTGCTGGGCCCGCGCCCAGATCATGGCCGAGTACGCCGGCGAGGACTGGTTCTTCCAGGTCGACAGCCACACCCGGTTCGCGGCCGGCTGGGACTCCCGGCTGATCGAGCTCGCCGCCCGCACCGGCGCCGCCAAGCCGCTGATCACGTGTTATCCGCCCACCTACGACCCGACCGGCGACCAGCCGCCCGGCGACGTGCCGGCCGAGCTGGTCATCGAGGGGTGGTCCGACGCCGGCCTGCCGATCATGGGGCAACGCACGATCGAGGACTGGGAGAACCAGGACGGTACGGTGCCGGCCCGGTTCCTGGGCGCCTGCTTCCTGTTCGCGCCCGGCTCGTTCGCCCGCGAGGTCCGCTACGACCCGGCCATCTACTTCCAGGGCGAGGAGATCCTCCTGGCCGCGCGCGCCTACACCGCCGGGTACGACCTGTTCCACCCGGCCGAGGTGCTGGCCTGGCACTACTACCTCCGCCAGGACAGTCCGCGGCACTGGGACGACCACGGCGCCGACGGCACCGACGCGAGCTGGTACGAGCTCGACCGGGCCAGCCACCGCCGGGTCCTCACCAAGCTGTACTTCCCGGAGGTCGGCCACCTGGCGATGGGCCGGCACCGCACACTCGCCGCCTACCAGGAGTACGCCGGCGTCGACTTCGTCGCCCGCAAGTGGACGCGACCCGCCACGGTCACGGGCGACCGTACGCCTCCAGCAGCCGCAGCCACACCTCACTGACGGTCGGATACGCCGGCACCGCGTGCCACAGCCGGTCGATCGGCACCTCGCCCACGATCGCGACCGTCGCGGCGTGCAGCAGCTCGGCGACGTCCGGGCCGACGAACGTGACCCCGACGATCACCCGGCGCTGCTCGTCGACGACCATCCGCGCGTGGCCCTGATAGCCGTCCGCGTGCAGCTTGGCGCCGGCGACCGCACCGAGGTCGTAGTCCACCACGCGTACCGTCAGCCCGGCGCGTTCCGCGGCCGCCGCGGTCAGACCCACCGAGGCGACCTCCGGCTCGGTGAAGACCACCTGCGGCACCGCCCGCTCGTCGGCGGTGGCCGCGTGCTTGCCCCACGGCCCGTCCTCGACCTCCGCGCCACCGGCCCGCGCCACGATCACGTCACCGACCGCCCGCGCCTGGTACTTGCCCTGATGCGTCAGCAGCACCCGCCGGTTCACGTCACCGGCCGCGTAGAGCCAGTCGACACCGCGGACCCGCAGCGTCTCGTCCACCTCGAGCCAGTCCCCCGGCGTGCGCCCGACCGTCTCCAGGCCCAGGTCGGCGGTGTTCGGCACCCGCCCGATCGCGACCAGCACCTCGTCGGCCTCGACCACCTCGCCGTCGGTCAGCGTGAGCCGCACCGCACCGCCGTCCCGCCGCACGGCGGTGACCTCCGCGCCGAGCCGCACCGACACTCCGGCCTCGCGCAGCGCCGCGGTCACCCGCTCCCCGGCGAACGGCTCGGCGGCGGGCAGGATCCCGTCGCGGGCCAGCACGGTGACCGCGCTGCCGAGCCCGCTGAACGCGGTCGCCATCTCACCGGCCACCACACCCCCGCCGATGATCGCCAGCCGGGCCGGCACCGTCGCGGCGGCCGCCGCCTCCCGGCTGGTCCACGGCGCCGCCTCGCGCAGCCCGGGCAGGTCCGGCAGCAGCGCCGCGGTCCCGGTCGCGACGACCACGGCGTGCCGCGCGGTCAGCGTGGTCACCGTCTCGTCGGCGCCGGTCACCTCGACGACCCGGTCGGCGGTGATCCGCCCGTGGCCGCGGTGCAGCGTGATCCCGGCCGAGGCCAGCCACGCCGCCTGCCCGTCGTCCTTCCAGTGCGAGGCGAAGTCGTCCCGGCGGCGCAACACCGCTGCCGGGTCGAGGTCGCCGGTCACCGCCTGACTCGCTCCGGGAAGATTTCGTACGGCCCGGAGCGCGGCCGCGCTGCGCAACAGCGCCTTGGTCGGCATGCAGGCCCAGTACGAGCACTCCCCGCCGACCAGCTCCCGTTCGACGATCGCGGCGGTCAGCCCGCCCCGCACCACCCGGTCGGCGACGTTCTCCCCGACCGGTCCCGCTCCGATGACGATCACGTCGTACGACATGGGGTTCATTGTCAGACGGTCCGGCGCAGGCGCAGGGCCGAGATGAGGAAGAAGACGCCGCCGGGGATGGCGTAGCCGGCGATGTTGGTCAGGGCCGGGTCGGCCGCACCGGCCGCGGCGATGAACGAACTGCCGGCCAGCACCGAGATGCCACCGCTGAGGATCATCGGCCACTGACCGCCCATGCTCCGCCGGCGCACCCCGACCAGCAGCTGCACCAGACCGGCCACGATCGCCCAGGCGCCCCACACCCGCAGCACCGCCGGGATCCCGGACGAGGTCGCGACGGCCACGCCGATCGCCGTGAGCGTGCTGACCGCGATGTTCACGTAGAGCAGCACCGGCGACCCGGCACTCCGCGACGACCGGGCGTCGACGACCGCGGCGGCCACGTCGAACAGCGGGTAGATCACCAGCAGCACGACTGCGAGCGGCCCGAGGTGGGTGGCGGTCGTGAACATCACGAGGGCCCAGACGATCGCGAACCCGAACCGGACGAAATACAGCCGGCGCAGGGCGTCGGCAGCGGTGCTCACGTGCGGCTTGGCGGTGGTGGTCATGCGACTTCCCTTGGTAGAACGAACGTTCTGTCTCCGCAAACAATGCGGATTCGCTCGACGCTTGTCAAGACCGAACGTTCTATCCGCTACCATGGCCGCATGAAGCGCAGCGACGCCGAGACCCGGCCCTCCGAGGCCCGCGACCGCCTGCTCGGCACGGCCAGCCGCATCTTCTACGCCGAGGGCATCCACTCCGTCGGCGTCGATCGCATCATCGCCGAGGCCCAGGTCACCCGGGCCACGTTCTACCGGCACTACCCCGGCAAGGAAGACCTGGTCCTGGCATATCTGCGCGCCTCACACGAGATGGAGCGCGCCGCCGTCGAGGCCGCCGTGGCGAGCGGTCAGCCGCCGGTCGAGATCCTGCGCGCGATCGCCGGCGGCATCGCCCAGTACATCCAGTCCCCCGGCTTCCGCGGCTGCGCCTTCCTCAACGCGGTCGCGGAGTATTCCGACCCGGCCAACCCGGTCCACCAGGCCGTGACCGACCACCGCCAGTGGTTCCTGGACACGATCACCACGCTGATGTCCGGCGCCACCCCCACCGCTCGGCACTTCGTCATGCTCCGCGACGGCGCCATGGTGTCGGGCTGCCTCTCCGACCCGGCCCCGGTCAGCGAAACGTTCCTGCAAGCCGTCGAGAGCCTGCTCCAGACCCACCCGACCCCCCAGCCCACCTGAGAAACCGCGGGCCGGTCACCGCCACCGGCGGTCCGGGCACATCCGCGACACCAATCCCAGCCTGGAACGCAGCGCGCCGCCCGCTCCCGGCGCCGTCAGCCCCTCGCGAGCGTCAGACCTTCCCTGCCGTGCCGTGCCCTCCTGGCTGGTCCTGGTCACTGAGTGAGTGAGCGGCCCCGCCGTCACGGTCGTCGAGCTCGTCCATCCAGCGGCGCCGCAGCACCGTGGGGACGTCTCCGGTCAACGCCTCCCGGACCAGTTCCAGTTCCGCCGCGGTCAGCGGCAGAGCCGGGAACGCCCGCCCCACCGCGGTGGCGAACGCCGAGCCACGCCGGGCCAGACCCGGGGAAACCTCGAGGTAGGCCGGAATGTAGGGCGCCACCAGCTCCCGCTGCGACGGCGACCAGAGCCCGGCCGCGAGCGCCCCGAACCGGCGCACGGAAATGCCGGCGTCCCCGGTCATCGTGGTCCAGGCCTGCGCCTTGGCCGCGGCGCTGGGCCGGGCGGCCAGCGCGGTGAGAGCGCCGAGTTCACCCGTGGCAGTGCCGTCGCGCCGCCGCTCGGACTCGATCCCCGGCGCGTCGATGCCGCCCAGTTCGGCCAGCCGGTGCACGACCGCCCAGCGCAGATCCGGTAGCAGCGGCACACCGAGGTCGGTGGCGTCAACGTCCAGCCAGCGCCGCAGCAGTGCGATGTCGGTGGTGGTCCGGGCCAGCCCGGCGGCCAGGGCGAGCTGCCGGTCGGGCTCGCCGGTGGGCACGCAGGCCGCGGCGATCATCTCGAGCGCGCCGGGCACCGACCTCCGGCGTACCAGTTCGTCGAGGGCTCGGTTGAGGGCCGCGGTCACCAGCGTGGGTGATGACTCGCGAGGCAACTGCCCGGGCAGCAGCCTCTCGATCGGCACAGTGGCCCACAACACCGCTCGGACCAGCGGGTCAGCCAGATCGGCCAGCCCGTTCGCCACCGCATCGGACGAGAGCTCGTCGAGCGCGATCCGGGCGAAGGTCTCGCCGTGCGAGTTCGGCACCACCACCAGCCCGGCCAAGTCCGGCAACGTCACCGGCTCGGCCTCGAGATCGATCAGACGCGAGCCGACCGGCGCCAGCTCCGGGGTGTACGCGGTGACGGTGAACCGGTGCGGCCGGACGCCGTCACGGGTCAGCACCGGCACGCCGTCGTCGCGGCGGGTGACCCGGATCGTGTCGTGACCCGCCGTCCGCAGCCACACCCCGGCCCAGGCGTGCACGTCGCGCGGCGAGGCGGCGTCGAGTGCGGACAGCAGGTCGTCGAGGGTGGCGTTGGCGAAACGGTGCCGGGTGAGGTGCGCGTTCACCCCGGCGAGGAAGTCGTTCTCCCCCAGCCAGGTCACCAACTGCCGGATCACCGCGTTGCCCTTGCCGTACGAGATCTCGTCGAAGACGGTCCGGCCGGTGGCCACATCCGGGACGTCCTCGGCGACCGGGGCGACCGGGTGTGTCGAGCGCCGCCGGTCGGCCAGGTAGGCGCCGGGCTTGTGGGCTGCCTCGAACGACACCCGGGTGCCGGGGAAACCGGCCGCGGTCTCGGCGACCTGGAAGCCCATGTAGTCCGCAAAGGACTCGTTGAGCCAGGCGTCCTCCCACCAGACGGGGGAGACCAGATTGGCGAACCACATGTGCGACATCTCGTGCGCGATCACCATGGCCCGGCGCCGGCGGTCGTCGTCGGTGACCCGTCCTCGAGGCAGCATCGACTCGTTGACCGTCACACAGCCCGGGTTCTCCATCGCGCCCCAGTTCAGCTCCGGCACGAACACCTGGTCGTAGGAGTCGAACGCGTACGGCTCGGTGAAGATCTCCGCGTAGTGGTCGAAGCAGAGTTCGGTGACCTGGCGTAGCTCGGCGGCGTCCCGGTCCAGGTCGGCGGCGAGCGAGCGCCGACAATGCCAGCCCATCGGCAGGCCGCGGTGCTCCCAGCGCACCGAGTGGTACGGCCCGGCCGCCACCACCAGCTGGTCGCACGGGATCGGCGGGGTGGCGGCGAACGCGGTGCCCGTGATCGGCAGCGCGTTCGTGAGAACGGTCCACGCCGGGTCAGCGGTGACGGTCAGGGTGATCGGGCTCTTGAGGTCCAGCTGGTCGAAGCAGGCGAACAGCCGCTGGGTGGCGTCCAGCCCGAGGTAGGCGCCGACATACCGTTCGCCGTCGACCGGGTCGGTGAAGACGTGCAGGCCTTCACCGTCGGCGACGTACCGCAGCCGGGCGTCGACGACCACCTCGTGCTTGCCGGGGGCGAGACCGGCGAGCGGGATGCGCCTGCCGTCGTACCCGGTCGTGACGACATCGCCGTCGATCGTGACCTGCAACTGCTCGGCCTGGTGCAGCTCGAGGAAGGTGTCGCCGCCCCGCGTGTCGAACCGCACGGTGACCCGGCTGCGGAAGGTGTCCGTCGCCGTGATGTCGAGCGCCAGGTCGTAGGAGACATCGGCGAGCAGGGCGGCCCGGCGGCGTGCTTCATCCAGAGTCAGCGACATCCCGCCACCCTATGGCCGGCGCCGGGCCGCTGGTGGTCCCTGTTCACCCCTTTTCCGGTACGACGATCAGCGTCGCAGCCGGTCCAGGGTCAGCTTGGCGAAGCGCTCCCCGATCCGCCGATGGGCGGCCGTGTCCGGGTGCAGCGCGTCCGGCAGCGGCAGCTCCGCGTGGTCAGCCTCGCCGTACAGCTCCAGCCCGTCCACGTAGTGCAGGTGCGGATCGCCCGCCGATCGCTCCGCCACGATCCGGGCCAGATGCGAGCGGATCACCGTGAGGGTCAGCTTTCCGGCGGCGACCTCGGCCGGGTCGCCCGTGGCCCGGAACCGCACCTTCCCCTCCTTCAACGCCTCCACGTCGAACGCCCCCGGCCCCGGCGTCACCTCGTGGATCGGGCAGAAGATCGGCGACACCACGACCAGCGGCACGTCCGGATGCCCCTCCCGGATCGTGTCCAGGAAGCCGTGCACGGCCGGCACGAACGCCCGCACCCGCATCAGATCAGCGTTCACCACATTGATGCCGATCTTCACGCTGATCAGGTCGGCCGGGATGTCACGCATGGTCCGCGCCGTGAACGGATCCAGCAGCGCACCGCCGCCGAAGCCCAGGTTCACCAGCTCCAGATCGCTCTCCCGGGCGGCCACCACCGGCCAGATCCCGAGCGGGCTCGTCGCGTTCGACCCCTGACTGATCGAGCTGCCGTGGTGCAGCCAGACCGGCCGGGTCACCGGGGTCGCCGGCTCGATCGGGGCATCCGCACGCAGCCCGACCAGCTCGGTCGTCTCGGTGTGCGGGAGCCAGATCTCGACGTCCTTCACCCCGCCCGGCAGGTCGGTGAACGTGATCGTTCCCGGTCCGCTGTCGGTGGTCTCGGTGGCGCCGGTGGCCATGTCGACGGTGTGCCGGATGCCGCCCGGGATGCTGCCCTGCGCGGTGGGCCGGCCGTCGACGGTCAGGTCGTAGACGCCGTCCGGGCGGGCCGGGACGCCCCGGTACCCGAACCGGGTGGGCACGGCGTCGAGTTCGATCGTGGTGGCGGCGGTGCGGCAGACCAGTCGTACCCCGGAGGGTTGTGCCTCGACCATGGCCAACTGCGGATCGGGAGTCTGTGCGCGGGCCGCGGCCGGCAATCGATGCGGCCGCAGGCCGCGCGCGGTCCGCTCCACCTCAACGGCGCCGCGGAGCATTTCGGGGGTGATCTCACAGGGGTGCACGAAGGGAACCTTTCTCAGGACGGCCAGTGGCGCAACGCGACATCGAGCGCGTCAACAGCCCGTGACCAGGACTGTTGCGAATCGGGTGAGCTGTGGGCGAAGCCGCCGGCCAGCTCGAGGCTCACGTACCCGTGGAAGGTGGCGCCGAGGAACCGCACCGCGTGGTTCTGCTCGGCCGCGGGCACCTCGTAACCGCGCAGGACGGCGCGGAGCATCTCGCTGTGCCGCGGGCCGGCGCTGGCCGCGGCGGTCTGCGGGTCGAGCGGCAGCCGGGCCGCGGCATACCGGCCGGGGTGGGCGCGGGCGTAGTCGCGGTAGACGTCGCCGAGCGCGGCCAGGGCGTCCCGGCCGGAGCGGCCGGCGAGCGCGGCCATCCCCCGGTCGGCGAGCTCGGCCAGCGCGAGCAGCGCGATCCGGGTCTTGAGGTCGTGCGAGCTCTTGACGTGTGCATACAGGCTCGGCACCGCCACACCGAAGTGCCGCGCCAGCGCCGACAGGCTGACCTGATCAAAACCGGCCGTGTCGGCCAGCTCCGCCGCCGCCTCGACCAGCCGGTCCGCGGTGATCCCCGCTCGCGCCACGCCCCACCTCCGCATTCCTATACCAGTTATACATTAACCTAATGCCATTAGGAAGCCGGGCGGTAGACCCGTTCGTCAGGTACCCGGGGAGGCGGACATGATCTGATATAGCAATGGTGCGGGCGACCCTGACGAGAGGCAGCACCTGGCTGCGCGCGGGGTTCGGCCTGGGCGTGCTGCTGCTCGCCGCACAGGTCGTGATGTCGTTCGCGGTCACCCAGGCCTGGGCCGACCGGCACCCGATCCTCGACGGCGGCCTGCAGGACGGGGTGTATCTGCTGGCCGCGGCGTTGGTGGCGGCGCGGGCGGCGCTGATCCGCGAGGACCGCGGGGCCTGGCTGCTGATGAGCACCGGACTGTTCGCGTACGCGGCCGGCACGGTCTACTGGGTCGCCCTCTTCAGCCGGATGGACCACCCGCCGTTCCCGTCACCGGCCGACGCATTATGGCTGGCGTACTACCCGTTCGCGCTGGCCGCGGTGCTGCGCCTGTTGTGGGTCCGGCAGCGCCGGCTCAGCGCGGCGGCCTGGCTGGACGGCCTGATCGCCGCGGCGTGTGCGGCGGCGTTCGCATCGGTGATCTTCTTGACCGGTTTCGCCGGCAGCACCGGATCACGCTGGTCCGCCGTGATCAGCGTGGCCTTCCCGGTCGCCGACATCGTGCTGGCCGGGCTGTTGCTCGGCGCGTGGGCGCTCAGCGGCTGGCGTACCGAGCGGGTCTGGATGCTGCTGCTGACCGGCATGGGGATCAACTCGGCGGCCAACGGGATCCACGCGTTCCAGACCGCGGTGGGGATGTCCCTGCCCGGTGGCTGGGCCGACCTGCTCTGGTCGGTCGCGCTGGCGGTCATCGTGGTGGCCGCCTGGCAGCGGCCCCAACCGGCCACCGAACGGCGGCCGGCCAGCGCCGTGGTCGGCGCGGTGCTGCCGGCGGTGCTGGCCTGCGCGTCGCTGCTGCTGTTGCTCGGCGACTGGCGCTCCGTCGGCGCGCTGCCCCAGGTCAGTGGCCTGCTGGCGGCGCTGGCGATCGCCGGCGCGATCGTCCGGATGCTGCTGACCGTCCGGGTGGTCGAGGCCCTGGCGGACGCCCGCCATCAGGCCCGCACCGACGACCTGACCGAGTTGCCCAACCGGCGCAGCTTCCTGGAGGCCGTCGACCACAGTCTGGATCCGGGTCCGGTCGCCCCGGCGCTGGCCGTGGCGATCATCGACCTGGACCGGTTCAAGGACATCAACGACAGCTTCGGTCACCGCGTCGGCGACCGCCTGTTGCAGCTGGTCGCCGAGCGGCTGGCGGAGGCGGTCGGTTCGGTCGGCACGCTGGCCCGCCTCGGCGGTGACGAGTTCGGCGTGCTGCTGCCGGGCGTCGACGCGGAGCAGGCGCAGCAGATCACGACCGGTTTCCTGACCGTGCTGCGGCGCCCGTTCCACCTGGGGCAGATCGGCCTGCACGTCGACGCCAGCATCGGGGTGGCCGCGTGCCCGGCACACGGCGTCGACTCCAGCACCCTGATGCGGCACGCCGACAGTGCGATGTACCAGGCCAAGGACCACCAGAGCGGCGTGGCGCTGGCCACCGGCGGGCCCGACGACGACAGCGGGCGGCAGCGGCTGACCACGCTGGAGGAGCTGCGGGCCGGCCTGGACCGCGGCGAACTGACCCTGCACTACCAGCCGCAGATGCTGATCGCCGAGGGCGTCGTCGCCGGGGTGGAAGCCCTGGTGCGGTGGAACCACCCCAGTCGCGGGCTGGTCTACCCGGACGGGTTCCTGCCGCTGGCCGAGCACGCCGGGCTGATGGGCCGGCTGACCACCCAGGTCCTGGAGATGGCACTCGCCCAGTGCCGCGCCTGGAACGACGACGGCCTGGCGCTCACCGTCGCGGTCAACCTGTCCGCCTCCAACCTGCAGGACTGCGACCTGCCCGGCTACGTCGCCGACGCACTGCTGCGCCACGGTGTGCCCGCGCACTCGCTGCACCTGGAAGTCACCGAGGAGATCCTGATCCGGGACGCGGCCCGGACCACCGAGATCCTCGCGGAGCTGCGCCGGATGGGCATCCGGCTGGCGGTGGACGACTACGGCACCGGCTATTCCAGCCTGGCCTACCTGCAGGCGCTTCCGGTCGACGACCTCAAGCTGGACCGGGCGTTCGTCACGCACTGCGACACCGACCCGCGCAGCGCAGCGATCGTGAAGAGCACCGTCGAGCTGGCCCACAACCTCGGCATGCGCATGATCGCCGAGGGGGTGGAGAGCGAGGCCGGGCTGGACCGGCTCCGGCAGTGGGACTGCGACCTCGCCCAGGGCTATCACGTCAGCCGGCCACAGGCCCCGCAGCAGCTCACCACCTGGCTGCGCCAGCAGGCGAGCGACGTCGCGCACACCGACGACCACACGACGGTCGCGACGTCCTGACGACTCCGGCCCGGGGTGCCGGAGGGGCCTACTCGGGCCGGCGGTGCTCGGCGGCATAACCGCGCAGCACGGCGGCCACCTCGCGCAGGAAGCCCACCGTCGCGGCGGCCTGCTCCGGCGTCAGCCGGGCCGCCGCCTGCTCGACCCCGTCGAAGAGCGGCCCCAGCGCGTCGAGCACCTCCCGGTACGCCTTCTCGGTGGCGACAACGGTCTGCCGCCGGCGGTCCGAGGGGTGCGGGACCCGCTGGGCGTGCCCGTTCGCGGTGAGCCGGTCGACGAGCGTGGTGGCCGACGCGGACCGGATGTTGAGGCGCTGCCCCAACTCGGTGGGGCCGAGCCCGTCCGCGCTGCCGAGCAGGTGATCCAGGGCATGGGCGTCGGTCAGGTTCACCCCGAGCTTGCGGGCCAGACCCTGGGTAGCTTCGCCGTTGGCCTGCAGAAGCTCCCGGACGGCCAGCGCCATGTCGCTGTGCTGACGTTCCTGTGGCCTGGTCACGCCACGATCATAAGCCCACCAGGTAGCAAGAAAATCTAATTACTTGTATAACAAGATTCATGACAGCAGAGATACCTTCTCGGCGCCGCTGGCTCAGCCTGCTCGTGGTCAGCCTCGGCGTGGCGATGATCATCGTGGACGCGACGATCGTGAACGTCGCGGTACCCGCAGTGATCACCGACCTCGGCGCCACCTCCAGCGACGCCCAGTGGATCCAGGAGTCGTACACCCTGGTCTTCGCGGCGCTGCTGCTGGTCGCCGGGCGCACCGCCGACCAGGTCGGACGACGGCGGCTGTTCATGGCCGGCGTCGCGGTGTTCACACTGGCCAGCATCGGATGCGCCCTGGCGCCCACCCCACCGCTGCTGATCACCGGCCGGCTGGTGCAGGGCATCGGCGGCGCGATGATCCTGCCCACCTCGCTCTCCCTGCTCAATGCCACCTTCACCGGGCGCGAGCGCGGGATAGCCTTCGCGGTGTGGGGCTCCACCATCGGCGGCACCGCGGCCCTCGGCCCCCTGCTCGGCGGCTGGCTCACCACCGACCTGTCCTGGCGGTGGGCGTTCGGCGTCAACGTCCCGCTCGGCGCCCTGCTGCTGGTCGGCGCGGGACTGCTGCTGACCGAGTCCCGCGAGCCCCGCACCGGGCACGGCAACGACTGGGCCGGCGCGGTGCTCTCGGTGGTCACCATGGCCGGACTCGTCTTCGGCCTCATCCAGGGTCGCAGCTACGGCTGGTTCGAGCGCACCGGGACGGTGGACGTGGCCGGCATCTCGTGGACCGCCCGGCTGTCGCCCGTACCCTTCGGTTTCGCCCTCGCCGCCATCGGCCTGGTCGTGTTCATCCTCGTCGAGCGGCGCCGCAACGCGGCGGGCCGGCCGGTCCTGCTGGACCTGTCGCTGTTCGCGATCCCCTCGTTCCGCAACGGGAACCTGGTCGCCGGCGTCGTCAGTCTCGGCGAGTTCGGGCTGCTGTTCTCCCTGCCGCTGTGGCTGCAGAACGTCCGTGGCTACAGCGCGTTCGAGACCGGGCTGGCCCTGCTGCCGCTGGCGGCCGGCAGCTTCCTCGCCAGTGGCCTGGCCGTGCCGCTCACCGCCGCCCGCGGGCCGATCTTCGCGGTGCGCGCCGGCATCGTGCTGGAGATCGCCGGGGTGGTGGGTGCCGGCCTCGTCGCGGCACCGGACACCGCGTGGTGGCAGATCACGCCGATGCTCTTCGTGTACGGCATCGGTGTCGGCCTGGCCACCGCGCAGATCACCGGCGTGGTCCTGGCCGACGTGCCGGTCGCGATGAGCGGCCAGGGCTCCGGCACGCAGAGCACCACCCGCCAGCTCGGTTCGGCGCTGGGCATCGCGGTGCTCGGCACCGTGCTGTTCAGCACCACCGCCGGCCAGCTGACCACGGCCCTGGACAGCGACGGCGTAGCCGAGAGTCAGCGCTCGGCGGTCGTGTCCGCCGTCGAGGACAGCGCCGGCGCCGCGATCCCCGGCCTCGCCGCCGACCCGCGCACCGCAGCGCTGGCCGGCGACGCCGCGCAGGCCTTGTCGACCGCCACCCGGTACACCGCTTTCACCGCGGCCGGGTTCCTGCTGCTCGGCCTGCTCGCCTCGGCCCGGCTGACCCGCGCCGCCCGCCACACGCCTGACACCGCCGCCGCCCCGGAAGGTCTGCCCCGATGATCTCGCCACCGCACGGTTCCACGAAACGCCTGATGCCCTCACCGCTGGCGGTGGACGACCTCCAGGACCGGGTGCACAAAGCGATCGAGCACTTCCTGTCCGCGCGGGCCGCCACGCTGGCCGCGGTCAGTGACGATTGCGCTCCCCTGGTCGGTTACGCGGCGGACCTGCTCAGCGGCGGCAAGCGGCTGCGCGCGGCGCTCTGCTACTGGGCCTGGCGGGCGGCCGGCGCGCCGGACGAACCGGCCATCGTGGCGGCCGCCGCCGCGCTGGAGTTCTTCCAGGCCGCGGCGCTGATCCACGACGACGTGATGGACGCCTCCGACATGCGGCGCGGGGCACCGGCGGTGCACCGGCGATTCACCGCGCTGCACCGCGCCAACCGGTGGGCCGGCGACGCCGACCACTTCGGCCTGTCCGCCGCCGTGCTCGTCGGTGACCTGTGCCTGGCGTGGAGCGACGAGCTCTACACCAGCAGCGGCCTGCCGGCGGACGCGCTCGCCCGGGGACGCACCACCTTCAACCTGATGCGCACCCAGCTCATGGGCGGGCAGTACCTCGACCTGATCGAGCAGGCCGCCGACGGCCGCGATCCGGCGGGCGCGCTGCACCGCGCCCGGCAGGTCATCCGGTTCAAGAGCGCGAAGTACTCGGTCGAGCAGCCCCTGCTTCTCGGCGCCGAGCTGGCCGGCGCCGGCCCGGATCTGCTGGCCGGGCTCTCCGCGTTCGGCCTGCCGCTCGGTGAGGCCTTCCAGCTGCGCGACGACATTCTCGGTGTCTTCGGCGACACCGCGCTGACCGGCAAACCCGCCGGCGACGACCTGCGCGAGGGCAAGCGAACGGTGCTCGTCGCACTGACCCTGCGCGATGCCGATCCCGTACAGAAGAAGGTGTTCGCCGCGCATTTCGGCGACCCCGGCCTCGACGCCGCCGGCGTCGCCCGCCTCCGCGAGATCATCGTGGCCACCGGCGCCCTGGCCGCGACCGAGGAAATGATCACGAGCGGGTTGCGCGAGTCGCTGACCGCCCTGCACACGATCGACATCGACCCGCGCAGCCGATCCGTGCTCGCCACGCTCGCCCGCAATGCCACCGACCGGACCTTTTGAGTACGACGGGCAGCGGCGGGCAGACTGTCGTTCATGGCCATCGACTCAGCGGCTCTGCGCTCGCACTTCCCCTCCCTCGACTCCGGTATCGCGTTCTTCGACGGGCCCGGCGGCACCCAGACACCGCGCCCGGTCGCCGAGGCGATCGCCGCGACCATGTTGCAGCCGCTCTCGATCCGCGGGACCAGCACGGTCTCCGAGCGCAACGCCGAGCGGGCCGTCGCCGAGTTCCGCGCCGCCTACGCCGACCTGCTCAACGTGCCGGCGACCGGCATCGTGCACGGGCGCAGCGCCACCCAGCTCACCTACGACTTCTCCCGGCACCTGGCCAAGACCTGGCAGGCCGGCGACGAGATCGTGCTCAGCCGGCTCGAGCACGACAGCAACGTCCGGCCGTGGGTGCAGGCGGCCGAGCGGGCCGGGGTGAGCGTGCACTGGATCGAGGTGGACGGCGCCGAACTCGACCTCGACTCGTACCGGCGGGTGCTGTCGCCGCGGACCCGGCTGGTCGCGGTCACCGCCGCGTCAAACGTGCTGGGCACCATCCCGCCGGTCCGGGAGATCGCCGACCTGGCGCACGAGGCCGGCGCGCTGCTCTACGTCGACGGGGTGCACTACGCCGCGCACCAGCTCGTGGACGTGCCGGCGCTGGGGGCGGACTTCTTCGTGTGCTCGCCGTACAAATTCTTCGGTCCGCACTGCGGGGTGCTCGCCGCCGCGCCGGCCCTGCTCGAGGGTCTGGAGCCGGACAAGCTGCTGCCGTCGACGAACGTGGTCCCGGAGCGGTTCGAGTTCGGCACCCTGCCGTACGAGATGCTGGCCGGCGCGACCGCCGCGGTCGACTTCCTCGCCGCGGTCGCGCCCGGCGACGCAGAGACCCGCCGGGAGCGCCTGGCCCGGTCGTTCGAGGCGGTGCACGAGCACGAGCTGAGCCTGCTCGCCCGGCTGGAAGCGGGCCTGCGCGCGCTCGGTGACCGGGTGACGGTGCACTCCCGGGCCGCCGACCGTACGCCGACCACCCTGATCAGCCTGGACGGCCGCGACGCCGGTGAGGCCCAGCGCCACCTGGCCACCCGCGACGTGCTGGCGCCGGCCGGCTCGTTCTACGCGCTGGAGCCGTTCACCGCGCTCAAGCTGCCCGAACCCGCCCTCCGCGTCGGCCTGGCGCCCTACAACACCCCCGAGGAGATCGACAGGTTCCTCACCGGTCTCGCCGAATTCCTGGGGTGAGGCGCTAGGACCAGGCGATCTCGCCGTGCCGGTCGACGAACCGGCCGGAGCCGTGCCCCGGCCCCTCGGTGGCCAGCGCGACGATCGCGTCGGTGCCCTCGGTGACCGTCTGCGGGCCGCTGTAACCGTTCAGGTCGGTCGCCGTGTAGCCGGGGTCGGCGGCGTTGATCCGGATGCCGGGCAGGCCCTTAGCGTACTGGGTGGTCAGCATGGTCAGCGCCGCCTTCGCCGACGTGTAGGCGGGCGCCACCACCCCCGACTCGGGCCGGTCCGGGTCGTGGGTGTGTGCGAGCGAACCCATGCCGCTGCTGACGTTCACGATCACCGGGTCCGCCGATCGGCGCAGCAGTGGCAGGAACGCCGTGGTGGCGCGCACCACGCCGAACAGGTTCACCTCGAACACGCCCCGGAAGTCGTCGGCGGTCAGCGCGCCAGCGTCGCCGAACGGCCCGTGCACCCCGGCGTTGTTGATCAGTACGTCCACCGCGCCCTCGTGCCGCTCCACGTCGGCGACCGCGGCCGCCACCGAGGCGTCGTCGGTGACGTCGATCGGGACGAACCGCGCGCCCAGCTCCTCGGCGGCCGCCGCGCCGAGCTGCGGGTCCCGGGCCCCGACCACAACGGTGTGTCCGAGCTCGATCAGGCGGCGGGCGGTCTCGCGGCCGAGGCCCTTGTTGGCCCCGGTGATAAAGGTGATCGTCATGGGTTCCATGGTTCGCCGGGCGACCGGGCACCCACCAGGGACGTCGTGACGGTAGGAAGACCAGTACCACCCTCGCACCGCCGCCGTGCGCGACGATGGGCGCATGACGACCGAGGCGGCGGGACTGGGCGCGACCCTTCGCGCTTGGCGCAACCGGCTGTCCCCGGCCGCGGCGGGCCTACCGGCCCGGCACGCGCGCCGGGCCGCCGGGCTGCGCCGCGAGGAGTTGGCCGAGCTGGCCGGCCTGTCGGTGGACTACGTCGTACGCCTGGAGCAGGGCCGCGCGACCACCCCGTCGGCGCAGGTCGCCGCGGCGCTGGCCCGCGCCCTGCAGCTCACCGTGACCGAACGCGATCACCTGTTCCGGCTGGCCCGCCTGGCGCCACCACCGGACGACCTGATCAGCGACCACATCCCGCCCGGCGTGCAGCGGGTCGCCGCCCGGCTCGGCGACGCCGCCACCGCGATCTTCGCCGCCGACTGGCGGCTGATCTGGTGGAACCGCAGCTGGGCGGCGCTGCTCGGCGACCCGTCGGCGGCGCCACCGGCCCGGCGCAACTTCGCCCGCGACCTCTTCCCCACCGCGTCCGACCCGGCTCCGGTGCTGTCCCGGTGGCTGGTCGTCTCGCGGGACGACGGCGCGACAAGAGCCGCGGTCGTCGCCGACCTGCGCCGGGCCACCGGCCGGTTCCCCCGCGACCCGCGGCTGGCGCGCCTGATCCGCGACCTGACCGACGGCAGCCCGGAGTTCGCCGCGCTGTGGGCGGCCGGCGCGGTCGGCGCGCACCGCGAGGACCGCAAGACGATCCAGCACCCCGCGGTCGGCCCGATCACCGTCGACTGCGACGTGCTCAGCGGCGGCGACACCGACCTGCGCATCGTCATCATGACCGCCGCCCCGGACTCCGCGGACGAGACGAAACTACGCCTGGCCACGGTCGCCGGAGCACTGCCCTGACCCTGGTCAGGCCTTGGCCGCGACCGCCACGGCGAGGGCGTCCACCGCGTGCTGGTTCATGTCCAGCTCGCTGTGGATCACGTCGAGGATCGTGCGGTCGGTGCCGATCACGAACGTCATCCGCTTGGTGCTCAGCGGCCCGAGGTTCAGCTTGCGCTTCACCCCGTAGGCCGCGATCGTGACCGATTCCGGGTCGGACAGCAGCGGGTAGTCGAACGTGTTGGTCTCGGCGAACAGTTTCTGCTTCTCGACCGGGTCCTTGCTGATCCCGACCCGCTGCACGCCTGCTGCGCGGTATTCGGTCGCCAGGTCCCGGAAGTGGCAGGCCTCCGCGGTGCACCCGCGAGTCATCGCCCCGGGATAGAAGAACAGCACGACCGGCCCATCCGCGACGAGGTCGCTCAGCCGCCGCGGTGTCCCATCCTGATCAGGCAGTTCGAAGTCGGGCGCGATGTCACCTTTACCAATGCTCACCGACGCACCCTACGTCAACAACTCCCCGCCCGCCGCCAGGCCGATTCCCCTCCGTGTCACCCCTATTTGGTACGAATACGGAGCGACCGCCCGCAGGCTACAAGCCGAGTCCCGTGCCAGTCTCGCGCCCGGCCGCGCCGCCTCCCGGCCCGCCACGCGCCTCCCGGCCGTCGGCGCAGTGGGCGTTGACGGATCCGTTCTCGCGGGCGTGGGCCGTCAGTCCGAGGTCCGGATCTGCTCCAGGTACGTCAGAGGCTTCCGGAGTTCCGCCATGAGTTCCCGCAGCGTGTCCTTCTCCGCCGTGGTGATCACGACGTCCTCCTCCGACAGGGCGCCGACGAGCTCCGGGATCGCCAGGTCCCAGGCCCCGGCGCCGGCGGAGGCCAGGATCATCGGCCGGTACTTCGGGCTGATCCTGGGTGCGAGCTGGTCGGTGATCTCGCGGCTGCGCCAGAAGTATTCGTTGACTTCCATATCAGGCAGTTCGAAGTCGGGCGCGATGTCACCGTTACCAATGCTCACCGACGCACCCTACGTCAGCAACTCCCCGCTCGCCGCAGGCCGATGGATCCGTTCTCGCGGGCGTGGGCCGTCAGTCCGAGGTCCGGATCTGCTCCAGGTAGGTCAGAGGCTCCTGGCGGAACTCCATGAGCTCCCGCAGCGCGTCCTTCTCCGCCGTGGTGATCTGATCTTGGGTGCGAGCTGGTCGGTGATCCGGCGGCTGCGCCGGTAGAAATCGTTGACTTCCATGGGTCTCCCGTGGGTTCGGTGGTCAGGCCGGCGGGTTGATGGTGACGCCCTCGCCGCTGAGGGGGTGGCCGCCGGAGATGCTGCCGTCCTTGTCCAGGGTAACGATGCAGGTGATGCCGTCGCGGGTGCCGGTGACAACCCAGCCGTCGCCGGCGGGACGCTCCAGAGGACGACTGTCGGGGTTGACGGCGATGCTCTTGAACCAGCCCTCGACCTGCGCCCTGGTGGTGCCGGGCGGGAAGAGCGTCTTGCCGGGCTCGGTGGACGAGGGCTTGTGATCGCCACTGCCCTTGCCGTCGCCGTCCCAGACCTTGTCCATCGCCCCGTCGCCCATCTGACCGAAGCGGTCCATGTCGTACATGGCGTCGGCGAAGTCGGGGTCGTCCCAGGGGTTGGTACTCCTGGGCGCCTCCGGCCCGGAGGTGCCGGAGGTCTCGGTGCCCTTCGGGTGGTACTTCTCGGCGCTCTGAATGCCCTGCTGCTGGGCTGGTCCCACGCGCCTGGGCATCATGCCGGGGCTGAACTTGGGACGCGTGGGGCCATCGCCGTCACCGCC
The DNA here is from genome assembly GCF_001509495.1 of Actinoplanes awajinensis subsp. mycoplanecinus. Classification (NCBI taxonomy): domain Bacteria; kingdom Bacillati; phylum Actinomycetota; class Actinomycetes; order Micromonosporales; family Micromonosporaceae; genus Actinoplanes; species Actinoplanes awajinensis. The sequence goes on from NZ_LLZH01000307.1 coordinate 31,536, forward strand.
ACCACCGTGCGGTGGGGTGGGGCCCGAGGGGTGCTTGTTGTGGAGGCTCGCCACCGCGAACAGGACCACCAGGACGGCGGTGGTCCGCAGAGCCGCCAAGAGTTGTCGCATCGAGGGCCGCCTAGACGTCGAGGAGGGCGCGGAGGGCGGAGAGGCTGGTGATCAGGCCCATCAGCCAGCCGAAGATACGGCCGGTCCAGCGGACGACCGCGACCGCGAGCTGGGCGACGACCAGCGGTGTGGCGACGCCGAGGGACAGGACCTCCTCGAGCAGCCACACCACGACCTTGGCGATGCAGTCGGCGATGAAGGCACGCACGACCTCCCGCACCGTCTGCACCAGGGTTCCCGCGCCACGGGTCGCGGCACCCATGCCGGCGGCCGTGCCCGCGAAGATCCCGGCGACGTCGATGTTGCCGGCAAGCATGTAACGGTAGGCGTCGGCGGCGGCGCCCTGCCATTCGTTGAGGTCGCCGACCAGCCGCGTCTTGAGGTCCTCGGCGATGGAGAACAGCTCATCAGCCATGTTGTCCCAGGTCATGGCGTGCGTCTCGATGATCTCGGGAGCACCGGCGAGCCAGTCGAGGGCCTGCTTCAGTGGCTCGACCTGCTCGACGGCCCACTCGATGCCCATCGACAGCAGCGTGCTGAACGGGTCGATGGCGATGGACGCCCCGTCGAGAGCGGCGCCCATGCCCGCGATCGAGCCGTCGATCCAGCTGCCGGAGTCGATGGCCTGCTTGATGCCCATGTAGTCGTCGGCGAGCGGCAGGCCGGTCCAGCCGTCGCGGTGCGCGTCGCTGCTCGAGGAGATGTCGGAGGTCGTGGCGACCAGTGGGTTGCTCATGAGAGGGCGCCGGGGCCGCTCAGGTCGCGGAGCGGAAGGAGTTGAAGACGCCGGTGGTCGACTCCTCGGTCCGCTGGTAGGCGTCGGCGGTCTTCTTGATTCCTGCGGCGAGCAGCTCGATGTTCTCGGCGAGCATCCCCACGCCCTTGTCCTGGTCCCGGTGGCGTTCCTCCATGACGGGCGGGAGGAACTGGCAGAGCTCCCCGTAGGCACCGTCGGCCTGGAAGATCGCACCGCTCGCGGCCTTGATCGCGGCGAAGCGGTCGTGAATGGCCAACATGGCCGTGGCGTGCGCGCGCAGGGCCTCGATGTCGACCTCGAACCCACCGGCCATCAGTACCGCCCCTGTTCTTCCTCGGTGTCGGCGGTCCGGAATCCGGCCAGCAGGGCCCGGCCGGTCGCCGAGTCGGCGCCGACCGTCTCCCGCACGACCTCGGCGGCGGCCTCGGCGAGCTTGACCCGCGCGTTGCGGTAGGCGCCCATGATCGCCAGCTGCGACTGCTCCAGGCTCATCCGCTGTACCCGCGCGGAGAGCCGGACATCGGCAAGCGTCCCCGTGGAGTCAACGGTGACCTCGACGGCCCCGCTGGCGTCGGCGGCCGTGACCCGCAACGCACTCAAGCCGGCAGCAGCGGCCTGCGTGCCGGCGGCCCGGCGCGAGGCATCGGCCTGCCACGCCTCCAGGCGCTCCCGCGCATCCTCGGCGTCCAACAGCGAACTACCCACCGTGCCTCCGTTTCCGATCAGGGGATAGAGAGGCGTCAGTGTAGCCACGGCCGCTACCCGCTGCGGCCCTTTCTCGAAGGCGTCCGGGAGATCGTGTGGAGGTTCTGTGACGGGCCTTCCACCGGGGCGGCCGGGGACGCCAGAGTCGTCGGCATGACCCTCCGACCACACCCCGGGACGGCTTTGTGGAGCCGGCGCGGCCTGCTGCAGACCGCTCTCAGCTGCTCCGGCTGGCTGCTGCTGGTACCGCTCGTCTGGCTCACCCAGGACCCGCGCTTCGGCGGGGCGTATCTGAGCCTGCCGATCTGGCTGTCGGCCCTGCTGTTCGCCGCGCTGGTGTCGACCACGACCATCCTGGTCGCCTGCATGAAACGGTCGTGGGGAGTCGCCCTGGTCAGCCTGGCCCTGGCCGCCGCCGGCATGGCATTCACCCTGCGGCAGAGTTCCCAGGTCGACTACGCCGAGTACCAGGTCAGCTCGCACCGCACCGAACTCGCCGCCACAGCCGACGGCGACCGTGGCCGGCCGCGACGCGAGCTGGGCGACGGCTGGTGGTGGGTGGCCTAGAGCTGGACGCGGTCCAGTAGGCCGGCCGCGGTGAACGCCTTGACCAGCGGGTCGTGGCCCTCAGTGAAGTGCGCCCAGCTATTGAAGTGCACCAGCACCACCTGCTCCGCGCCGAGGATGCGCGCGGCCTCGGCGGCCTGCTCGCTGTCCAGGGTGAGCAGGGCACCGTCGAAGAGCCCGGTGCGGACCGCGCCGGCGAACAGGATCGCGGTGTGGATCGGCGCGAACCGTGCGGCGATCGCCTCGACGATCTCCAGGGACGCGTTGTCGCCGCTGACGTAGACGGTCGGCAGGCCGTCGCCGGTCAGCACGAAGCCGGTGACGTCGCCGGTGAGCGGCTCGCAGCCCTCCGGGCCGTGCCGGGCCGGGACACCGGTGACCGTGACCGCGCCGAGCCGGGTGGACTCCCACGGGGCCAGACCGCGGGCGGTGCCGCCGAGGCGTGCCGCGCCGCTGGGCGTGGTCAGCGTCACCGGTACGTCGGCGAGCAGCGCCCGGCCGGAGTCGTCCAGGTTGTCGGCGTGCTCGTCGTGCGAGAGCAGCACCGCGTCGATCCGGCCGAGCTCCGACGGCTGGGCGGCGGCGGGGGCGAGCTTGACGAGCGTGGTGCCGCTCGGCGAGGGGTAGCTGCGGGGCTCGTCGAACGTCGGGTCGGTGAGGAAGCGCAGGCCACCGTACTCAAAAAATGCGGTCGGACCACCAAGAACCTTGACGGAAATCATGGATACCTCACGGATAGCAGTGGTTTCATCCGTGACGCTAGCCGTTTGTCACGGATGAGCGCAACCAGTACCGTGAGAAACGTGATTGACACTGCGCCGGGGGCGGACCGGCACCCGGGCCTGGACCTCGCCAACAGCCGCCTCGCCGTCCCCGGCGGCCCGCCCGTCGACCTGCTCGACACCCCCGAGGCGGCGACGCACTGGCTGGTCGAGCGGCAGCTCGTTCCGGCGGACGCCGAGCTACGGGAGATCTGCGCGGGGCGCCTGCGCGGTCTCCGCGAGCAGATCCGCGAGCTGCTCGCAGCACGCGCGCACGGGACCGAGCCACCGGCAGCGGCGCTGAGCGCCATCAATACCGCGCTCAGCCGGGTGCCGACCGCGAACGAGCTGCGCTGGGATCCGGCCCGCGGCCTGCACCGGGCCACGCCACACCCCACCGACCAGGTCGTCGACCACGCCCTCGGCCTGCTCGCCGCCGACGTCGCCGATCTGCTCACCGGCGCGGACGCGGAACGCCTGACGGCCTGCGACTCCCGCCCGTGCCAGCGGTTCCTGCTGCGCAGCGGCCGGCGCCAGTGGTGCTCGGTGCGCTGCGGCGACCGGGCCCGGGCCGCGCGCGCCTACGCCAAGCGCACTGACAAGAACTAACCGAGATCGATCGGGCGCTCGAAGAACGTCTCCAGCACCACCACCGTCTGCGTGCCGCTCACCCCGGCGATCGCGTAGATCCCCCGCAGCGTCGCCTGCAACTCCTCGGTGGTCGCCGTGCGCACCTTGACCAGCAGCGACGACGCACCGGCCACCACGTGCGCCTCCTGGATCGCCGGGATCGCGAGCAGCGCGTCCCGGGTCGGCGGATCACCCATCCACGCCCCGGCGTCGATCATCACGTACGCGGCGACCCCGCGGCCCACGGCGGCCGGGTCGACCTCGACGGTGGTCCGGCGGATCACGCCACGCTCGCGCAGCTTGCGGACCCGGTCGTGCGCCGACGCCGCGGAGAGTCCCACCGCCCGGCCCAGCTCGGCATAGGACCGCGTCGCGTCCTCCTGCAACTGCACGAGCAGCCGCCGATCCACCTCATCCACCCGTACTCCTAATGATGTTCGCCAAAAGACGGCCTTGACCGTACCAGGTTCGGTATGGCTACGATTCAATCCATGGTTCTCGCTGAATTCAAGATGGTCGACGAACGGTTCCGCTACCTCGACGGCGACTTCGTGGTGGAACAGCTGCACACCGGCGCCCGCAAGACCGAGGGCCCGGCATATTTCCCGGCCGGCCGCTATCTGGTGTGGAGCGACATCCCCAACGACCGGCTGATGCGCTGGGACGAGACCAGCGGCGCGGTCGGCGTGCTGGCCGATTCCTATCAGGGCAAACGCCTGAACAGCCCGAACGACGTGGTGGTCCGCTCCGACGGCACGATCTGGTTCACCGACCCGGTGTACGGCATCGCCAGCGACTGCGAGGGCCACAAGGCGGACAGCGAGTTCGGCGGCGCCTGCTACGTCTTCCGCCTCGACCCGGCCACCGGCGACCTGCGCATCGTCGCCGACGACTTCTGCCGCCCGAACGGCCTGGCCTTCTCCCCCGACGAGCAGCAACTCTTCATCGCCGACACCCGCCAGGAACCCAGCCACATCCGAGTCTTCGACGTCACCGCCGACGGCACACTGACCGGCGGGAAGATCTTCGCCACCTGCGATTACGGCCGCTTCGACGGCCTGCGCGCCGACGCGGCGGGCCGCATCTGGGCGGCCGCGTGGGACGGCGTGCACTGCTTCGCCCCGGACGGCACGCTGATCGGCAAACTGCTGCTACCCGAGTCGGTCGCCAACCTGACGTTCGGCGGCCCGGCTCTCAACCACCTGTTCATCACGGCCGGCACGTCGGTCTACACCCTGCGCGTCACCTTCAACGGCGCCCGCTGACCCCGGCCAGCCGCCGCTCCCCGCTCCAGCTGGCCCTCACGGCCCTTCCGCACCCGCCATAACGGCCACCACAACCAGCCGCACCGCCCAAGCTGGTCGCCTCGAGCGGCGTCGCGGACCGCAACCAACGGCTACCCCGCCTGGCTGGCCACCCCAGCCACCCGCCCACCGCAAGAGAGACAGGCACACACCCACCTGGTCAGGATTTGACCACGTTGGTGCCGCTGACCTTGACGGCCACCTCGCTGAGCGCCTTCGTCGCCGGCCCCTGCACCACCGAGCCGTCCTTGATGGAGAACTGGCTGTTGTGGCATTTGCACTTAATCTTGTCGCCGGTGATCGAGCTGACCGGGCAGCCCTGGTGCGTGCACACCTTGCTGAACGCCTTGAACGCCCCGGCAGTCGGCTGGGTGACGACCAGATCCGTGCCGATCACACCCCCACCGACCGGCACGTCCGCGACCGCCGCCACCACATCCGCGCTGTCCCCGGCGCCGCTCGCCGCGGAAGTCTCCGTGGTGGCCGGCGTCGTCGTGCTGACCGCGGCGTCGTCGGTGTCGTCCGACGAGGAGCCGCACGCCGTCAGCAGGACGCCGGCCCCACCCGCCCCGGCCAGCTGCAACAGTCGGCGACGGGCGACAGCGGGGTCCGGCGATTGGTCACTCATGCCTGCTCCAGGAAGGTCGGCGACGGGCAGATCGGTAGTCCAAAATATCACCAATCGCCCACCCGTCGAGGCCGATCAGAGCGGGGTCAGCAGACGCAGCGCGGCCGTGACGGTGTCCGCCATCGCGATCCGGGCCGGGGTCAGGTACTTGCGCGGGTCGACCAGCTCGGGTCGCCCGGCCAGGGTCGCCCGGACCGCGGCGGTGAAGGCCGTGTTCAACGCCGTACCAATGTTGATTTTTGCCATGCCGCCGGACACCGCGGCGGTCAGCTCGCGGTCCGGGACGCCCGACGAGCCGTGCAGGACCAGCGGCACCGGCACGGCCGCGTGCAGCCGCGCGATCAGTTCGTGGTCCAGGCGCGCGGTCCGTTCCCGCATCGCGTGCGCGGAACCGACCGCGACCGCGAGCGCGTCCACCCCGGTCGCCGCGACGTAGGCGGCCGCCTCGTCGGGATCGGTCCGCACCCCGGGAGCGTGCGCGCCGTCCTTACCGCCGACCTCGCCCAGCTCGCTCTCCACCCACAGTCCCAGGGCTCGGCAGCGGGCTGCTGCCGCTGCGGTGGCGGCGACATTGTCGGCGTACGACATCCGCGACGCGTCGTACATCACCGACCCGAATCCGTTCGGCGCCGCCTCGTCCAGCAGCTCGGCGCACTCGACGTGGTCGAGGTGCAGCGCGACCGGCACGGTGGACGCCCGCGCCACGGCAACGGCGGCCGCGGCGATCGGGGCGAGCCGGCCGTGATGGAACCGGACCGCGTTCTCACTGATCTGCAGGATCACCGGGCGCCCGGCCGCCTCGGCCCCGGTCACGATCGCCTCGGCGTGCTCAACGGTGATCACGTTGAACGCGGCGGCGGCACCGCCCCGCGCCCGAGCCGCCATCACGATCTCCCCGGTCGGCGTCAGCACGCGGCACCGCCAGCGCCGACAACGACGGCGGCGAGCGCGGCCCGGGTCAGCACGCCGCACCGCCACTGGTCACGGCGAGCGCCGCGCGCGTTGAACGGTAGACATCGGGGTCGAAGGAGCCGGCGACCGGGCTCGCCACCGCAGCGGCACCCAGCGCCACCGCATCGGCGAGCAACTCCGGCCAGCCCACTCCGTCCCGCAGCCCTCGAGCCAGCGCCGCCGCGCACGCGTCTCCCGCACCGGTCGGGTTGCCGTCGACCGGATGGGGTGGCGCGCACCGGAACTCCCCGTCCGGTGTGATCGCGTGCAGCCCTTCGGGTCCGTGCGAGACGACCAGCGCCCCGCCGGTCGGCGCGGTGATCGGGCCCAGCTCGGCCAGCTCCTCGGCGTTCGGCTTGGCCACGGTGGGCGCGGCCGCCAGACCGTGCCGCAGCGCCGGGCCGCTGGTGTCCAGCAGCACGGGTACGTGCTCGGCGGCGGCCAGGCGGCTCAGTACCGCGTACGCGTCAATCGGCAGACCCGGCGGAAGCGAACCGCACAGCGTGACCACCGCGGCTCGGCCGACCAGCTCGCGGAAGTGGTCGACGAACCGCAACCACTCGGCGGCCGGGATCACCGGCCCGGGCTCCCAGAAACCGGTCGCGCCGCCGGGGTCGACGACCGCGACGGTACGGCGGGTGTCCCCGGTGATCGGCACGAACGACGCCGGCACCCCCTCGGCGGCCAGCAGCGACGCGACCACCGCGCCGGACGGCCCGCCGAGCAGGCCGGTGGCCAGCACCGGTTCGCCGAGCGCGTGCAGCACCCGGGCCACGTTGAGCCCCTTGCCGCCGGCACGTTCGGCGACCCCGGTGACCCGGTGGGTGCGATGCGGGACCAGCGCGCCGACCGGATAGGTCAGGTCGAGCGCGGGATTCAGGGTGACAGTAACGATCATGGTCAGGGCTCCGCTGCCGGATCTGCCCCGCCTCGGGCCGGATGGAGCGGCCCTGGCGCCTGACTGCCGGACTGGATACCGGCTGGGCGACGATCGTTGGCACGATTCCAACTGATCGAACGCGCATGTGTCAATAGCCGTTCGTGCGCGTATGGTGCTGATCGATTGTCCATATGAACATCTGGAGCACGCATGCCCGAGTTCGACGTGCTGGTCGTCGGCGACGCCAACCCGGACCTGCTGTTGCGCGGCGACGTGCGCCCGCGCTTCGGCCAGCAGGAACAACTGCTCACCGGCGCCGACCTGGTCCTCGGCGGTTCGGCCGCGATCACTGCGGCGGGCTGTGCGCGGCTAGGGTTGCGGACCGCGCTGCTCACCGCGGTCGGCAAGGACTTTTTCGGTACGTTGGTCCGCGACCAACTGGCGTCCCTGGGTGTGCAGGTGCTCGCCGTGGAGTCCGGGGACACCCCGACCGGGCTGACCGTGGTCCTCGCCGAGCCCGACGACCGCGCCATGCTCACCCTGCCCGGCACCATCGCCGCCCTGCGCCCGTCGGACGTCACCGCCGACCTGCTGTCCCGCACCCGGCACGTGCACGTGGCTTCCCTCTACCTGCAGCCCGTCCTAGCCGCCGGTCTGGCCGGAGTGTTCGCGGCCGCCCGTGCCGCCGGGGTGTCCACGTCCCTGGACACCAACTGGGACCCCACCGGCGAGTGGTCCTGGATGCCGGAGATCCTCCCGCACACCGACGTGTTCCTCCCGAACGCCGCCGAGCTGCTGGCGGTCACCGGCGCGACCTCGCCCTCAGAGGCCGCGGAGCAGCTGGTGGCGAACGGCGCCACCGTGGTGATGAAGGACGGCGCCCGCGGTGCGCAAGCGTGGTGGCCGGGCGGTTCGTGCACCGCGCCGGGCGTCCCGGTGCAGGTGGTGGACGCGGTCGGAGCCGGGGACAGCTTCAACGCCGGCTTCCTGGCAGCCCGCCTGAGCGGCCGCGACCTGCCGTCGGCGGTCAGCTGGGCCGCGGTCGCCGGTTCCCTGAGCACCCGAGCAGCCGGCGGCACCGCCGCCCAGGCCACCCCGGAGGACCTCCCCCACCCCTGACCACCTCACGGTCCAGCGCGGCCTCGCCTCCCCGGCTCGCGAGCTGATGCGGCCGCGCTTTCAGTTCGAGTCGCAGCCGCCCGTGACCAGTTCGCGATCGCCGCTCGACCCCGGACCGCAGCGCGCCTCAGGCCCCGGCTGGCTCTCAGGGGTGTCTCCGCGCCCTCGAGACACCCCTGGCGGCCAGCCGCCGAACTGGTGCTTTCGGCGTTTCTCCACCACGCCGCACACGGCGGCCAGGACGACGCCGAGCAGCATTCCGGCCAGGGCGCCCAGCAGCGGTGAGTGGGCGAAGACCGCGCCACCCAGCCGGCCCAGGGTGATCACGTAGATCGCCCAGGCCACGCTCGCCAGCGCGCTGAACAGCTGGAACCGCCGCATCGGCAGCCGGACCACGCCGGAGGTCACGGTGGTGGCCGCCCGGCCGTAGGGCAGGAACCGGCCGACCAGGATCGCGGCGCCGTCGTGCCGGAGCAGGGCCTGTTTCGCCTTCGCGCGGGCGCGGGCCGCTTTCGAGTCAGCGTGTGAGCCCGGGCGCTGGGCGGGGTCGCGCCGGGCGATGCGCCGGCCGATCAGGTAGGAGATCCGGTCGCCGGCCACGCCGCCGGACATCGCGGCCGCGGCCAGCCCCGCCACGTGCGGGGAACCGGTCGCCGACAGAGCGGCCGCACCGATCAACACGGCCTCGGACGGCACGACCGGGAAGAATCCGTCGATCGCCACGCTCACGAACACGATCACGTACAGCCACGGTGAGGTGAGCAGAGGCATGAGGTGGTCCAGCATCCGCAGCCCCCGTTGGTCGATCCATGCCACGACCGTACGGATCACCAGCAAACTTCACGATGATGCCAGCCCACCGATCGAAGGTAGAGCTAGCTCCACCCGGAATGCCCCTTAGTGGCCTGCCGGCCGGCGGTGCTCACTGCGTACAAAATCGGTCTTTGACGGCAGCGACCGACAGGCGACGGTGACCTCAGCGCGGTCATGGCCAACGCGGCGCGTCATGGGCCGATTCGGTCGGCGAGCCAGCGGCGGAGCGTGGCGAAGTCGGTGTCGGTGAGGCCGATCAGCGGATCCACCTGGTGCAGCAGGGCCGGTCCCGGATGGTGAATGCGGACCCAGCGCTGATCGGCTTCGGTCATCTCGTCATCGAGCCAGATGAACGGGGTGCCGGCGGCCCGACGGATGAGGGACATAGTCTTCCAGTGCAGGCCGCGCTCGGGGATGCCCTCGTCCGGGAAGTCGACGACCGGCAGCGGCGGCAGGCCGAGCCGGGGCGCGACGACGTCGTTCGCGTCGGACATCCAGGTGGTGGCCCACATCAACCGGCAGCCAAGGGCCAGCAGCCGGCGTCCGTCGGCCGGGTCGAGGCGATCCAGCAGCGGGTTGCCGGGCTGATCGGTGACGGACACGCGCTGGGTCGGCCGGGAGCGGAACGGGATCAGCGGGCCGTCGACGTCCAGGAAGAGCAGGGGACGCTGATCGCTGGCAGTCATCCCGGAGAACGTATCGCACGCATCCCGGAGAACGTATCGCACGGCGCCGACAGCCGCTCATGGGAAGACCGGCGCTCCCGCGCTCGGCGGCAGATGCGGACATCGAGTTTCACGGGACTGGCGGGCGTCTCGGCGTGTCTGCTCAGCCAGGGCCGAGCAGGATCGTCTGCTCCCGCAGGACGCCGATCATGCGGTTCAGGTAGCTCACGATCGCGGCTCGCTGCGACTGGTCATACTCGGCGATGAGACCACCGAGCGCGCCGCCGAGGCGGGCGAACGCCTCGGCCAGCTCCGGATGGTCCGTGTCCGCCGCCCGGATCACGGCACGCCGCCGGTCGTTCGGATCAGTCTCTCGTACGACGTGTCCACCGGCGGCGAGGCGGCCGATGACGCTGGTGATCCCGGCGGCGGTCAGACCGAGGCGCCGGGCCAGCTCCATCGCGCTGAACGGCCCGTGCGTGGCAATCAACTCCAAGGTCTTCAGGTCGCCCGCCGACAGCCCCAGGCGCGCCGCCACGGCCTGGTGGTACAGGACGACCGCGCTGCTGAGATCCCGGCCGAGATGGCGCTCGGCATGTCCGTCCGGTGTTGACACTCGACCCGCCAATACTTAGATTCGGCGTAGCAATTACTACGATGCATCTAAGTAAATCAGGAGGGGCAGATGACCGCCACCACCCACTCGAGCGTGCCCGGCGTACTCACCGCCTTGGAGTCCAGCTGGCGTGACGGCGATGCGGCCGCTTACGCCGCCCTGCATTCCGCGGATGCGACCTACGTGGCGTTCGACGGTACCGTCATGACCGGGCGGGACGAGATCGCCGACGGGCACCGGCCGCTCTTCGCCGGGATCATGAAGGGCTCCCGGCTGACCGTGGTCGAACGAACCGTGCACTTTCCCGCTCCCGACACCGCGATCGTCGTGCAGCGGGCCGGGATCATCATGCGGTGGCAGAAGAACCGCACGACGCCGTCCGCGAAGCGGCTCTCCACCAACACCACGGTTCTCCGGCACGATGGATCCGGATGGAGCGTGACGGCCTTCCAGAACACGCGGTACCACCCCTGGGCGAGGACACTGATGGGCCGGCTCATGACCAGGCTCACCAAGTGACCCACCCGTCGCCGCGTCTCACCGCTAAATTTCAGACCGAGCGCTTGGCGCACAATTGCCGCCCTGCTGCGTGAGGTCTTGGGCGGTTGACGGGACGGGCGCGGCGGGGTCGCCGGTCCGTCGTACACATGCAAGGCTTTTGCCATGGCGACGTTTGTTCTGATTCACGGCGGCGGCGGCAGTGCGTGGGACTGGCATCTGGTGGTGCCTGAACTGACCGCTCTCGGTCACGACGTGGTGGTGCCAGAGCTGCCGATCGAGGACAGGTCGGCGGGGTTCGCCGAGTTCTGCGACACGGTCGTCGCTGCGATTGGTGACCGCAGTGACCTGGTGGTCGTCGGGCACTCCTACGGCGGGTTCACCGCCCCGCTGGTCGCCGGCAAGCTGCCGGTACGGATGATCGTCCTGCTCACGCCGATGATCCCGAAGCCCGGAGAGAAGCCCGCGGACTGGTGGGGCAACACCGGTTATCACGGTGCCGAAGGGCTCAGCGAGGAACAGCAGTTCTTCAACGGCGTGCCGGCTGAGATCGTCGCCGCGGCCGCGGAACACAGCCGGGACCAGGTCAGCGCCGAAGGCGGCGAGCCGTGGCCGCTGGACGCCTGGCCGGACGTGCCGACGAGGGTGCTCCTCGCCCGCGATGACCGATTCTTCCTACCCGACTTCCAGCGCCGGGTGGCCGCCGACCGGCTGGGCCTCGTGCCGGACGAGATCGACGGCGGCCATTGTGTTTCGCTCAGCCACCCGAAACAGCTCGCCGAGCGGCTGGCCGCGTACCTGGTGGCGTGACTTCCTCGGCACGACGCGGCTCCGTTGTCGACTGCGGACGTGGCTGATCTGCGACCGCGCCCCGGACGCGGACCCGCTACCGCCACCTGGGCCGTGACAAGACCTCACCGCCGGCAGCTCTCGGCCGTACCGAAAAATGGTCCTCACCCTCGCACTACTGCAGATTCTGCCGAATGGGAGTGTCCGGGCACGTCAGGCAGACGAAGATGCGCAGCTGGCCGTGGCGGCCCACGGAAACGCCGGTGGGTTCGTAGGCGGCCGCCCATTCCGGGTCGATGTGCGAGGGCTGCAGATGGGAGTCCTCGACGGGGCGCCAGGCCTGATTGGTTCCGGATTCGGTCGAGTCCACCGTCAGCAGGATGTCCATCGACTGACGGCAATGCGGGCAGTCCATCGGAACCAGATCAGTGATGTCCCAGCTCGGGCAGCCGCCGACTTTCCATCCCGGCGCGTGTGACACCGAGAAATAGCCGTGCTCGCCATAGCCAAGTGTGTCGTCGAAGTCCCTTATCCGGCGTCCGAGGTCATTCGGTAGCTCTTGCCACCAGGGATATTCGGTGACCTGTTCGGGATGCAGCACACACGGATTCGGCAGGTACGTCTCCTCGCTCACGACGAGCGGTGCGGGAGCCGCGTCGAGCTGGTCGACAACGGTTGACGCCGCCCGCCATTTCAGCAGCACCGGTGGACCCGCCGGGGCATCGGTGGGGTGCTCGTTGGGGCACCACAGCACCTGCAGCACATCGGTACCGGCGGGACACCGGAGATCGGGCACATCGGCGGCGTGCAATTGCGCCACGGGTACCAGCGGACTCGCGGCCGGCTCCGACACGATTTCAGTGCCCAGCAGGACGGTCCCGGCTTCGGTCGTCCGGATCCCGGCGAACCCGGTGACCATCCGCGCCAGCCCCTCCAGCACTTCGGGGCCCGGCATCCGCAGCTGCGCGGCGAACTGCGGCGGCACCGGGGTCTCGGTCGGGACGACGTGTGGTCCCGGACAGGTCGGCCAGGGCTCGTCCTTGGGCCACAGCAGCATCCCGCCGACGTGGCTGTCCGCAATGCCGGGAGCCCCTGGCCTCGGGTGCAGCCGCGTAGCGGTCCGCGCGAAGGCCTCGACGCCGGGAAACAATCGCACCAGGTCGAGCGGGGGTTCAGGCGAGGTCAGCGGCACGGCGGGAGCATACGCACCCCCGAACCGAAGGCGTCAACACCAACGGCGGATTGTCGCCGTGCAGCTCAGATCGGGCATTGTCGGCGGCGGATACGCTTACGCCGAGTGGTTGGCATGAGCTCGGCGGCCATGGAGAGCGGCGTCATGACGTGCATCGTCGGGATTACGGATGGCACTGCCGTCACCATTGGCGGGGACTCGGCGGGAAGCGACGGATGGCACGTCACGGTGCGGTCGGATTCCAAGGTGTTTCAAGTGGGGCCTTACCTGATGGGCTTCACGACCAGCTATCGGATGGGCCAGCTCCTGCGCTACTCCCTGGACGTCGGCGAACCCGACACCTGGGACGTCGACCGGTTCATGGTGACCACGTTCATCGAGGCGGTCCGCGAGTGCCTCTCCACGGGCGGCTACGCGAAAACCGAGAACGGCCAGGAACAGGGCGGACAGTTCCTCGTCGGCATTCACGGCCGACTGTACGTCGTCGGCGACGACTATCAGATCGGGCACACGATCTCGGGTTATGCCGCGGTGGGGTCCGGCTATCTGGTCGCTCTGGGCTCGCTGCACTCCACGGCCCGGGCGCCGATCAGCAGCCGGGAACGCGCGGTGATGGCCCTCGAAGCGGCGGCCGAGCTCACCGAGGGCGTACGGCCACCTTTCACCGTGGTGCAGTCGGAATGAGAAGCGGTCGCGCCCACAGCACAGGTGGTAGCTCTACGGCTGGGCGTAAACGGTAATTCTCTTGAAGACGGAAAAATACTGCCCTACGGTGCGCTAATGGTCGATGCGCCAGCTGTGGGAAGAATGCGCATACGGATGCGCGTTCACGACTTGCCTGGCGAGAGCTCATTGCGGCGCGTCCTCGTTCCGGCGACTCCGCTGCGTCGCATGCACATCACCAAGGTCCTGTGGCACCACAGCGGCGCGCTGATCGGCTCTCAGGCAGATCTGCTGCGCCTCGGTGCATTGGTCCGGTTGGCCGCCGCCAGCCCACACTCCCTGGTGTACCTGCCCTTGCGGGAAAACGTCCGGAGCGAAGCCGTCACCTACTGGGCCGACGGTCAGGGACTGGCCGACCTGGTGATCGCGCGCAGCGATACGGCGCTCCGGCCGTCCGCTTGGCCGACCCTGCGATCCAGCGTGCGACGTGGGCTCAAGGTCGGCGCTCTCGCCACCATGCGGACGCCAGCTCCGCGCCTCCAACCGGGGGAACGGCAGTCAGCGAAGGAGTGGGAACGCGAGCGCCACCAGCTGCGAGCTACCGAACACGCCGACACGCTGCTGCTGTCAGGCTCGGCCCGGGCTATGCACGAGGTGGGCGACGAACTTCACCTGGTGCGGTGAGCAGGTCGCAATCAACACCGAGATCCACCGTTTCGGGGGTCCCGCTCTCCTCAGCCAGTTCAACGGCCCCGCACCCCGCGCCGGCCGTCGCGACGCCAGCTGGCATTTCATGGTGCTTGCCGAGGATCACCTCTTCCACCGGGATCGGTGACCCGCGCCGTTCAATGGCGGACGGGATCGGCGCCTCGTCGCCCCTCCCGACGTCACAGGCGCTACTGACGTCGCACGAACAGCGGGTATGCCTCAGGCCGGCCATGCTTGTCCTGAGCGACACTCCAGTGCTGGAGAACCCAACCCGCCTTGGCGATGGATTCGAGCATCATGGTCCAGTCGCCGATGTTGCCGGAGAGCTGGTGAGCGGTCGCCGGAGAGTTAAGCCGTGGCGCGAAGTACCAATCCCCATCTTCGAACGCTTTCCGCGCCTCTGCGCCAAGCGTGTTCGCCTTGGCATCCTTGATCCATCCCATGACTCTGAGACTAGTCAGCACATCCGAGCAGCCAGCTCACCTGCCTCGGCGAGGCCCCGCACGTGCTCCCGCTGCCACATGCCAGAAAGCTCCTGAACGGTTTGCAGCCCTCGTCCGGCTGGGCCAGGAGGACTGGCCCAGCCGTTGCACCGGCACTCAGCGGACTACCTTCTTGTTCCAGCGTTCATGCAGGTCAGATGCGCACCATCAGGCCAAGCCGTCAGCGGGAGAGGTCAGGGCAGTGTGACGACCTGAGCCGCGTACGAAAGGCCGGCGCCGAAGCCCACGAGCAGCGCGGGGCCCGAAGTGTCGGGCAGGGCGGCCATGGCCTGGGGGATGGAGGCCGCGCCGGTGTTGCCATTGGTGACGATGTCGGTGGCCACCTGGACGTGCGGGCCGAGTTCCAGGGCCTTGGCCGCGACCGAGGTGATGCGCAGATTGGCCTGGTGAGGGATGAAGGCCGCAAGGTCGGAAGCGGACATCCCCGCCGCGTCCAGCGCGCGCTTGGCAACGTCGGGAACGACGGAGGTCGCCCAGCGGAAGACCTCCGGGCCCGCCATCCGCAGGATGCCCGTCTCGTCGTACCGCAGCACCTCGCTGTGGGAGCCGTCGGCGCCCCACACCACCGGGCCGATCTCGCACGTCTGCGCGGGACCCACAACCACAGCGCCCGCGCCGTCACCGAAGAGGAACGCCGTGCCGCGGTCGTGGTCGTCGATGATGTCCGTCATGCGCTCGGCGCCGACCACCACCACGTAGCCGGCCGCGCCACTGCGGACGAGCGCGTCGGCGGTCGCCAGGGCGTACGGAAAACCGGCGCAAGCCGCGCCCAGGTCCATCGCGGCGGCTGCGGTCGCGCCCAGCGCGTCGGCCACCAGGGGTGCCACGGTGGTCGCCCGACCGCGGTGGGACATCGTCGCCACCAGGACGGCCGAGACGTCGAGCGGGTCGATGCCGGCGCTGGCAAGGGCCTTGGAGGCGGCCGCCGCGCCCATCATGACCAGGCTCTCGTCGGGTGCGGCATGCCGGCGCGACTCGATGCCGCAGCGTCGGCGGATCCACTCGTCGCTCGAGTCGATCAAGGCGGCGACCGTCTCGTTGCCCACCTCGGTCCGCGGACGGTAGGAGGCGACGCTCATGATGCGCGACCCAGGGTGACTGGTGCGGCGCGGTGATGGGTTGGCCATGAGCGATCTAAGCATGCCCGACTGGGTGCCCTCTGAATGCTTTATTCCTCGCCAGTAACTAAGCGTTCGAGCAGGCGCCAGGGAGGGATGAACGGCTGCAAACGAGGACGCCCGGGACGAGTGCGGGGCTCGGCGCGCCGTTGAGCGGCCGGCGACCTTTGAGGCGCCGAAGAAGGAGCCTCAGGTAGAGCTTGTGCACGTGCGAGCAGCAGTACCCTGCCGGGGTGCCGGGTGGCGGGGCGTCACGGGGAGTCGGCGGGGCGGGCTGATCGGCGTAGCGCGAGGATACCGACCAGTAAGGTACCGCCGATCAGAATGAACAAGCCGGCGAATCGCAACTCATCGGTCCTGTCGACGGGTGCGTCTTCCGTGTCGAAATTCAGGTCGCCGCTTTTTATGTGAACGGCAGTTCCCCGATAGAACGTCACTCGCACCGGAAGGCCGGCCGCGTCATCCGGTAACGGCCCGTGAAGATTCGCCTCGATCGAGCTCTGCCGGCCGCCGACGTCGATCCCGACCTGGTCGGGCGTCAGCGCCGTCAACGTCGCGTCGACCGTGACACGACAATCCGTCGCGGTGAACACCTGGTCCGGCGAGCAGGTGGGAGCATGCCGAAACTGATCCAGGCCGACCGAGCCGTACAGCGACCCCACCAGCAGGAGGACACCGAACGTCCAGAAGCCGGCCGACACCAGCAACGCTTTCCGCGTCGTCAAGCCGTCACCCCGCACCCGCCCATGATCGCGCCTGGGCGCAACCCTTGAGCCCCGTGGCCCCGCGCATGGCCCCTCTGACCGGCGGCGAAACCGGACGGGTTCGCTCCAGGGATCAGCGCTCACCGGAAATCGATCACCTCGCCGGGGAGCGGATACTGCCCGGCCCGGTCCGGTGCGGGCGGGAGCGATGGGTGGCGAGCGACGCTACCGCTCCCCCGACGTGCCTCTCGCACGGAGAATTTCCAGCAACTTGACCGTCGTTTTCCAGCTGCGAACAGTCATCGACTTGTAAAGCGGTGACGCCATCATCGCGCTCAGCCGGCTCCTCGTCCGCTGGGCGCTGAGACGCTCCGCGTAGACGACGCCATCGCCCGGCCAGACCCGGTCGACGCCTTCGCGCGGATTGAAGATGGGCATCACCTCGGCAGACGTGACACCCATCAGAAAGATCGCGTCGCTGTGGTATTTGTCCGGCTGGTCGCCGAAGCCCTCCGGCCTGTCGTCCACGACGCTCTGGAGCTGATCACGCGTGAGGACCAGGACTTTGATGAGCTCGCTGTCGAGCTTGAAAGCCTCAGGCAGGGCCGCTTCGATCTGAGCAGCCACCTCGACGGCTGTCCGGTCCGACGTCAGGACCACGTTGCCACTGGCGATGAAAGTTGAGACGTCGAGGAACCCCAGCCCCTCCAGGCAATTCCTCAGTTCAGCCATCGGAACCTTGTTCTTGCCTCCGACATTGATGCCGCGCAAAAGAATCAGGAACGTCTTCACCCCGCTTATTCTACCGACAGCCGAATATCAGGTGAAGCACACTCCGCCTTGCGTACGATAAAGCGATAAAATCGGCCACAGAAATTGCATCTCCGATTATGGAGGGCACTTCGCTGGACCGAGATCGCTATGCTGCTGCGATGATGCCGCGCACTACGCCGAGGAAAAATGCCAGAACCGCATTCGTCATCGTGGGCATCGTGCTGGGTGCGCTGGCGTGCCTGTGGGTGCTGCGGTTTTTGCTGCTGATGAGCTGGTTCAGTGAGGGCGAAGTGCCGCCGAAGTCGCGGATCCCGAACATTCCGCCCGGAGCGAGCGTCATCGAGCAGGGCAAAGAGTGTGCCTCCGGTGGATGCTGGTGGGAGATCACCGTCGCACCGGCGGCGGGCCAGTCGCCGGAGGACCTGGCCCGTGAAATGGGTCTCGCCGCGGAGCAACGCAAGTGGCCCACTCTCCTCGATCCGGGATTCGTCTACGTGTGGGCTCATCCCAGATCAGGCCAATTGGAGATCGGCGTCAGCTACCGGGGCTGAACGAACATCACTCCCCGATCAACCGGATCAAGAAACCCGGCCCACCGCCGCGCAGGCACTCCCATCGGTACGAGCGCGGGACCGCGGTTCCGCGCTCGTCGACTACTCGGGTCGTCCCGCCACGGCGACCGGTGCGACGGCCCGGAGCTCGGCGGTCAGCCGTACGGCCAGCTTCAGCGCGGATTCCGACGGCGACGACGGGGTCGGCTCGAAGAACGTCACCTTCAGCCGGGGGCGCCGAGGGAACCGGGCGATGTCGACGGTCCCGGAGACCGCCGCGCAGACGATGCGGGCCTCCGGCACCGACTGGGCAAGACGTCCGACCCCGCTCCGGGCGCGCAACTGCCGGCCCTGTGAACGACTGCCCTCCGGGAAGATCCCGAGGCAGCCGCCCGCGGAGAGGCACTGCACCGCGGCATCCAGCGCGTCCATGTCGGCCTCGCCGCGCCGCACGGGGATCTGCCCCATCCCGTCGAGCACCCGCCGGAGCAGCGGATTCTTCCAGAGCGACGCTTTGGCGAGGGCCTGGATCTGCCGGCGCCGGCGAGCGGCGAACGCGATGACCACGGGATCCCACGCACTGTCGTGGTTGGCCGGGAGGATCACCGCGCCGCGCATCGGAAGGGTGTCCAAGCCCTCCACCTCGAGGCGGCCCCACCAGCGGACGATCGGGCCCGCCACTGCCATGACCGCTCGATAGGTCCGCGGGATCCGGCCGGCGGTGCCGACGGCAGCGGCAGAACTGTTGCTCTCCATGACCCACTCTCACTGTCCACGCCCGTGCCGTTCACCAGCGAACGCATGCTGTCCTGCTCGCCGATGTCGTCATGCACTGCATGGACGGCGACTCACCGGCCCTGTCTAACAGGTCGAGCGACCCTCAGCAACGCGACAGCGTCGGAGTGGCATGCGACCGCTGGCGTTGATCAGACGCTGCTACCGTCGGGTGGTGAGCCAGAGTGGCAGCCAGGCCGCGGCATTCTTCCAGGAGATCTCCCAAAAAAACACCATTTGGTACGTACGTGACGACCAAGGCAGCCCCGCACCGGAGACCTCCAGCGGCGCGCGGGCGATGCCCTATTGGTCGTCACAGGCGCGTGCCCAGCGGGCGGCCGACATCTGGGGCGCCGGCCTGCGCCCCGTCTCCGTCTCCTTGGAGAAATGGCGGAGCAAGGACCTCGCCGACCTCGCCGAGGAGGGCTACCGAGTAGGAATCAACTGAACCGGCCCTCGCCTGGTCGGCTGGGACTTCACCGTGGCCGAAGTCCTCAATCGCCTGGCCTACGCGCTGCACGAGGGGCCCGTATTCCAGCGAGGTCGTGACGAAACCAGCTGAGCCTGTCCTTGGGAGCTGTTCGGTCAGGCCACGTGGCGGGCTGGGCGCAGCAGGGTCAGGGCGCGTAGTGCCTCGGCCCGGGAAATGGGCTGGTCGTCTTCGGCCTGAACTGCCAAGGCCATCTCGATTGCCTGCCTGATCCAGGTCGTCTTGGGCACCTCAGCCACCCTGGCGGCTGCAGCAACGGCTTCGTCGAGCTCGATCGGCAGGCGAAGTGATCGCACGACCATGACGGTCGAACCGGCCGGTGGAAGCGAGTCCAACAGTGCCTGCTCATCCTGCGGGGTGGCCGGGGATTCGAAGGAGAGGCCACCCATGAACGCGGCGAGCTGTTCAGCTGTCTGCGGGATCTCGTTGTCGTGGCTCATAGCGTCTCCTCCCACCGGCTGAACTCAATCAGCTCCTCATTCGTCATGTCGCGCGCACCAATGACTTCCAGGCGAAGCCCGGGTGTGGAACACCGCAACGACCATTCGTATGGCACCCCGCCAGCGTACTACGAGGGTAATACGCTGTGCTCCTCCTGGTCGACGCGCGGCAACCGGTGATGCCCCCTCCGGAATGTGTGCGCGGCTGGATCTGGGGGACGATGGGTGCATGATCGGGGACCGGTGGGGTGTGGGCGACGGCGATGTGTCTCGGGCTTATCCGTGTGATGACTTTGTGGTCTCGCCTGCGCTGCAAGCGTGGCGAGGCGTCCAGGTGAATGCCCCCGCCACCGCGGTCTGGCCCTGGATCGTTCAGATCAGACTCGCGCCGTACTCCTATGACTGGATCGACAACCTCGGGCGGCGGTCGCCTCAGCAGCTCGTGAGTCTTCCCGAACCGCGTGCCGGGGATCCGTTCACCACGGCCGGCGGGCGGCAGACCGGCCGGATCGTCGCGGTCGACGCCGGGAGTCACCTCACCGCGACCATCATGGGCGCCTTCATGTCCTACGTCCTGGATCCGCAACCGGACGGCACGACGCGCCTGCTGCTCAAGGTGGTCATGCAGAACCATCGCTGGGCCGCCCCGGCCGCGTCGGTCGGCGATCTGGTCATGGCCCGGCGGCAGCTGCTCAATCTGAAGCGTCTCGCCGAACAGCAGCAATAGCCTCCGAAGAAAAGATGCCGGCGAGGAAGATATCCACCCCGGCGAGGAACTGCGCGCGGTCGTCGTGCTCCCGGAGCAACGCCGCCGACTCCTGGACAAGCGGGTCGGAGTCCTGTCTGGCCCACTCCGCAGCCACACCGTCCAGGAACTCCTTGCGCGCCGCCCCGTCCGGCGCCCGCCGAGCCCCCGCGGCATGCTGCCCGGCCGCTCCCAGCACGTAGTTCACCAGCGCCGAACCCGCGTCAGCCAGCGCCGTCCCGCCAACCCCGAGAGCGCTCAGCGACACACCCACCGCCTTCCAGATCTGCAGGACCGCGGGTTGGAACGGCTCCCGCGAGAGCTGCACCCCCACCCACGGACGCGCATCGATCGCCTCGAAGATGCCCAGCGCCAGCGCCCGGATCGACCCCCGAGGGTCATCACCGCCGGCCGCCGCCGCGACCACCTGGCCGATCACCCCGTCCGCCGCCGCGGCCAGGAGCTCGTCCTTGTTCGTGACGTGGTGATAGATCGCGCCCCGCCCGGTGGCGAGGTGGGCGGTGACCGCGCGCAGTGTCAGGCCGCTCTCGCCCGCGGTGTCCAGGATCTGAATGGTCGCCTCGACGATCCGCTCCCGGGAGAGCGCGTCGGTGCGTCGGGAGGTCATGAACGTCATCTTGACAGAGTTGGACCACTGGTCCAATAGTGGGTTCATTGGACCGCCGGTCCAACCGACGGAAGAGAGCCCCATGCACGTCACGATCGTCGGCGCCGGCCCTCGGCGGCCTCACCCTGGCCCGGGTCCTGCACCTCAACGGCATCACGGTCACCGTCTACGACGCGGAGACCTCGGCGGGCGCCCGCACCCAGGGCGGCCAGCTCGACCTGCACGAGCACAACGGCCAGTTCGCCCTCGCCCTCGCCGGGCTCACCGAGGAGTACCGCGGCATCATCCACCACGGCGGCGGCGCGCAACGCGTCCTCGACCGGCACGGCGCCGTGCTCGCCGAACTCCCCGACGACGGCACCATGACCCGTCCCGAGGCCCTGCGCGGCGACGTCCGCCGCATCCTCCTCGAGTCACTGCCGCCCGGCACCGTGCGATGGGGCAAGAAGCTCACCGCAGCGCGTCCACTGGACCAGGGCCGGCACGAGTTGACCTTCGCCGACGGCTCGACCGTCGGCACCGAAATCCTGGTGGGCGCGGACGGCGCTTGGTCCAAGGTCCGCCCACTGCTTTCACAAAACATTCCGGTGTACGCAGGGATGACCTACATCGACACCTACCTGCACGACGTCGACGAGCGCCACCCCGCGGCGGCGAAGGTCGTCGGCGACGGCGCCATGTACGCCCTCATCCCCGGCAAGGGTTTCCTGGCCCACCGCGAAGCGGGCGCCACCATCCACACCTACGTCATCCTCGACCACCCCCTCGCGTGGTTCGAGGCACCCACCACGAAGGAACGGATCGCCGCCGAGTTCGAGGGCTGGGCACCCGAACTCGTCTCCTTGATCGCCGACAGCGACACCCCGCCGGTCGTGCGCAGCATCCACCAGCTCCCCGACCGGCACCGCTGGCCCCGGACCCCCGGCGTGACACTGCTCGGCGACGCCGCGCACGTGACCGTCCCCGGCGGCGAGGGCGCGAACATCGCGATGCTCGACGGCGCCGAACTCGGTCAGGCGCTCGCCGCGCACCCCGGTGCCCCCGAGGCGGCTCTCACCGCGTACGAAAAAGTGATGTTCCGGCGAGGCGAAGCCGAAGCCGTTGCCGCGCGCGACACCATCGACCTGATCTTCGGTACCGGCGCGCCCCACGGTCTGGCCGGCCTGCTGACCGGAACCGATCGGTAAGCCCGGCTCACCAGCCGGGGCCGCGGGCGAGGCGGATCGGCCCGGTGGCGGTGGTGACGTCGACGTCCTCGCCGTGCTGGCGGACCACGATGACGTCGTCTCGCGCCAGGCCGGCGGCCACCTCGCGCGCCGGGTCCATCAGCTCCCGCCACGACGCGCCGCCGACGACCCGGGCCGCGTCGCTCGGGCAGATGGTGGCGCCGGGGTCGCGGTGCCGCAGCAGCGCCCGGATCGTCGCGGCCAGCCTGACCCGCCGGCCGGCGAGGGTCGGTTCCCACCAGGGATCACCGCGCTCCCCCAGCGCCACCTTGGCGTCCTGCACCCGCGGGCGGGCCGCTTCCGGGTCGCTGCGCACGAGCCGGCGCGCCGCCATCAGCTCGTTCACCAACTCCTGACGCAGCGCCTCGGGAATAGCCGGATCGGTGGCCCGCCACCGCCGCCCGGCCACCACGAGATACCGGCCGTCCTCGGTCACCGTGGCGTCATCCCGCGAGCTCATCACCCCATTGTCCTCAGCGGGCCGAGGTCGCCGCAGGCTTCTCACGCCGCCGTGGGCGTGGTGGTCACCTTCTGCCGTGCGGAGATCTGTGAGATGCGCTGGGGCGACAATCCCAGCAGGGCGCCGGCATCGCGAACCGTGTATCCGTCGCGCAGCAACGTGCGCACGGCCGACTCGGTCGCCCGCTCGGCTCTTTCATCGGCGTCCCGGGCCGCCTGCCGGGCACTCAGCGCCTCGGTGACCGTGTCCGGGAACTCGGGATGCACCTCGACGGTCACCGTTGCCGCGTCGACGTCGAGCAGCAGCGTGATCGCCTCCCGGGCCATCGCGGCAACCTGGTCGAGCCGCCGGGCCTGAGTGTGCAAACCCTTGAGCTCCGGCACGCTGATCGCCCACCAGCTGCCGACCCGCTGGCACGTCACGGAGTAGGTCTTCACTTCCACCAGCCCTCCCCGAGTTGCCCATCGAGGTCTCGCATGATGCCACGTGCGGTGATTTCGTTGATCTCCCGGTGGCGCGGTATGACAACAGTCAGATCACCGCACTGGAAAATGGAATGGCTCCCACCCTCACGAAGGAGGGAGAAGTCCTTGCCCGCCACAATCGCTGCCGCGCCGATCTTCTTGATGAGGTCGATCCGCTTCACGGCAGCCTAGCCTAGCCAACTAGACAGATCAAGTAAAGCGCACTAGACACTTGCCTAAGGGGCAGGATCAGCGCCGCCCAGGACGGACGCCGCGAGCACGCCCAGACGTCGAAACGCCTTGTCGCCCACTGACAGCGGTCAGCCCTCAGGCCGGTGAAGGTCATGGTGGCGATGAAGCGTTTCTGGGCCACCAAGAATGCCAGGATCAGCGGCATCGTGGCCAGCACGTTGCCGGCCATCAGCTGGGACCACTCGGTGTGCCGGGTGCCCTGGAACGTCGCCAGGCCCACCTGCAGGGTGAACCGGCTGTCGTCGGAGATCGCGACCAGCGGCCAGAGCAGGTCGTTCCAGCTGGACAGCAGGGTGAAGACCGCGAGAGTGGCCAGCGCCGGGCGGGCCAGTGGCAGCACGATGCTGCGGAACGTGCGCCACCGGCCGCATCCGTCGATCAGCGCCGCCTCCTCCAGCTCGGCCGGCAGGGACAGGAAGAACTGGCGCATCAAGAAGATGCCGAACGCCGAGGCCAGCCACGGTACGAACGCCGCGGCGAGGGTGTCGACGATGCCGATCCGGGCGAACATCAGGTAGGTCGGGATCATCAGCAGCTGGATCGGGACCATCACGGTGGCGACCACGACCAGGAACGCCACGCCCCGGCCGGCGAACTTGAGGCGGGCGAAGCCGTACCCGGCGGTGGAGCAGAGGGCCAGGTGCGCGACCACCGAGACGGCCGACACGACGATCGAGTTGCCGAGCCAGCGCAGCGCGGACGTCTCGGTGAGCAACGCGGTCCAGCCGGACAGGTGCAGGCTGCTCGGGATGAGCTTCGGCGGGAACTGGTTGATCTCCGCGTTGCTCATGAAGGAGGTCAGCACCATTTGTACGAGCGGGAGCACGAACAGCAGCGCCAGCGGCATGAGCAGGAGGTGCCAGGGACTGAACGGAAGACGACGCATCAGAACACCTCCGAGCCGCGACGACGGCTGTACCAGATGATCCCGAGGGTGAGCAGCAGCGTCACGGCGAACAGCAGGTAGGCGGCTGCCGCGCCGTACCCGAGGCGTTGGGTTTGAAAGGCCAGCTCGTAGATGTAGTAGACGACGGTCTGGGTGCTGTTCAACGGCCCGCCGCGGGTGGTCGTGTAGATCAGGTCGAACAGCTGCACCGCCGTGATCGTCTGCCAGACCGCGGCGAAGACCGTGACCGGGCGCAGCTCCGGCAACGTGATGTGCCGGAACACCCGCCAGCGGCTCGCGCCGTCCATCTTGGCCGCCTCGACCAGCTCGGCCGGGATGTCCTGCAGCGCGGCCAGGTAGATCACCGTGGTGAAGCCGACCTCGCCCCAGAGCGCGATCAGGCAGATCACGTAGAGCGCCTGCGACGGGCTCTCCAGGAACTGCTGGGTGGGCAGCCCGAGCGTGCGCAGCATTTCATTGGCCGCGCCGAACTGCGGGTTGAAGACGAACGAGGCCAGGATGCCGGTGGCGGCGGCCGAGGCGACGTACGGCACGAAGATGCACGTCCGATAGAACCCGATCAGCCGGATCCGCTGGTTGAGCGCCACCGCGACGAGCATGCCCAGCCCGATCGAGGCCGGTACGAACAGCGCCGCCAGCAGCAGCGTGTGCCGGGCCGCGGCGAGCATGTCCGGGTCCTGGGCGAGCCGGGCGTAGTTGGTCCAGCCGACCGGCACGCCGGGTGAGATCCCGTTCCACTTGGCCCGGGAGATGAAGAACGCCCACACGGCCGGGAACAGCGAGAGTCCGACAACGATCAGCGTGGCCGGCCCCACGAACGCCCAGCCGGTCACATCAAAACGCCGGCGGACCTTCACCGCAGGCACCGTACGGGGCAGCGCGAACGTCAGACCCGCCATCAGTTCACCAGCGCGTCTGCGGACTTCTTCGCGGCCGCGTCGAGAGCCTGCTTCGGCGTGGACTTCCCTTGCAGCACCTCGGCGATCGCGTCACCGACGTTGCGGGACAGCTCCTCGTACCCGGGTGCGGTCGGCCGGGCCTGCTTGGCGTTGGCCAGGTTGTCGAAGAACTTCTGCCCGCCCGGGTACTCCTTGACGTAGGCGGCGAACTCCGGCGTCGACGCCTCGGTGGAGCGCAGCGGCAGGTTGCCCACCGCGAGGTTCCACTTCGCGTCGGTCTCCGCGCTGGTCAGCCACGTGGTGAAGGCCCGGGTGGCGCCGGCCCGGTTCGCGTCGCCGTGGTCGAAGAGCACCCACAGGTCCGGCCCGGAGACGGTCTGGTGGTCGCCGTTGAAGCCGGGCAGGTCGGCCACCCCGTAGGACAGCTTCGCCTCCTTGAGCTCGATCAGCGACCACGGCCCGGAGAGCATCATCCCGATCCGGCCGCTGTTGAACAGCCGCCAGTAGCGTTCGTCGGTCTGGTCCAGGTACATCGACTTGTCGTCGACGGCCATCTGCCGCAGCGTCTCCAGCGCGGCCACCCCGGCGTCGGAGTTGAACGCCGGTTTCGTGCCGTCCAGGATCTGCCCGCCGTGCTGCCAGAGCAGCGGCCACAGGTGCCAGGTGGTGTCCTCACTGCCCGAAACGGAATAGGCAGTGCCGTACGTGTTGGTCTTGGCGTCAGTAAGGCGACGAGCGGCGTTGCGGAAGTCGTCCCAGGACCATTCGTCGGTCGGGTACGTCAACCCGGCCTGATCGAACAGCTTCGTGTTGTAGATCAGCGCGATGTTGTCGACCAGGGCCGGCACCCCGATCACCTTGCCGCCCGAGGTGGCCGTCTGGCGGGCCGCCTCCGGGATCTCGGTCCACCCGAACGACGGCTGCTGCACGTACTCCGAAAGGTCCTGGGTCTTGCCACTGGCCCCCAGGTCACCGGCCCAACTACCGTAAGCGTAGGAAATATCCGGATAGGTGCCGCCGGTGAAACCGGCGGACAGCTTGGTCAGCAGGTCGTCGGTGGTGGGCGCGCCGGTCGAGGTCTTGATCGTGACGTTCGGGTGGGCGGTGTGGTATTCGGCCGCGAGACGTTCCGCGACCTTCTCCGCCTCCTCGGTCTGCCCGGTCCACCAGGTGATCTCGACGGTCGCGTTCGGGTCGTAACCCGCGGCCGCGTCCTTGCCGGGTTCGGCGGTGCCGCCCATGCAGGCGGTGGTCAGCAACAACAGGGCGGCCGCGCCGCCGGCGAGCGAGCCAGGTCTCATCACGGGGGACCTCTTCCTCAGGTGAGCACCACGGATCTAGTGAGCAGGCGGGGGCGATCGGGGTCGAGGCCGCGGTGGGCGGCCAGGGCGAGGGCGAAACGCTGGGCGAGGACGAGTTGAGCGAGCGGGTCCCGGTCGTCCCGGTAGGCGGTGGCGCCGGCCTCCCGGGCCACGTCGTCGAGTTCGGCGGGCACGTCGCCGAACGACCAGATCAGGCTGCGCGGCCCGGCCACCGCGACCGGTCCGTGCCGGAAGTCGCGCGCCGGGTAGGACTCCGAGTAGGCCTGCGCCGCCTCGCGGACCTTCAGCGCCGCCTCGTGTGCCAGGCCGATGGTCCACCCGGTGCCGAGAAACACCAGGTGGTCGATGTCCGCCGGGTCCGCGGGCAGGGGCGCGGTCAGCGCGGCGTCACCGTCCGCGACAACCGATTCAAGATCTTTTCCGTACGCCGTACGCCGTACGCGCGAGAGCGAGCACGGAGGTCGGGAACCTGGTCTGCACCACACTGCGCTCGTCGGCGAAGTCGAGCAGCAGTCGCGCGTCGGTCAGGTCGTCGACCGGCTCCCCGCGGACCGCGGTGACCGCGATCCGGCGGGTGCCGGCCGGAACCTGGCGCAGCGCTTCCAGGACCTCGGTGGAGGTGCCGGAGCGGGTGATCGCGACGACCCGGTCGTAGTGCCGGCGCGGCACGTACTCGGAGGCGCAGACCGCGTCGGTCTCGCCCAGCCCCGCGTCTTCGCGCAGCTCGGCGATGCTCTGTGCGACGAACCAGGAGGTGCCGCAGCCGAGCACGAGCATCCGCTCCCCCGGCGCGGCCAACTCCCGGACCGCCTCCGGCTTGAGCGTGGCGGCCCGGCGCCACACCGCGGGCTGACTGGCGATCTCCGCGGACGTGTTATTCATGTCCGTGGATTATGCTCGTTTGTGCTCGCTTCACAAGATGCGCGCAGCAAACGAGCATCCGCGGCTGCGCGTTTCAGGATCTGAGCGCCGACGGCAGCAGGTCGCCGTGGGCGGCGGTCAGCTCGTCGCACAGCGCCCAGATGGCGTCCACGGTCAGCGTGGCCGCCGTGTTCGGGTCGACCATCGCGGCCTGCCGGACCATCCGCGGGTCGCCGTCGACGGCCGCGCGGACGGTGAGCTCGCCGACGCTGACGAACGAGCGGTTCAGCGCGGCGCACTGCGGGGGCAGGGCGCCGACGTGTTCCGGACGCAGGCCCTGCCGGTCGACCACGCACGGGACCTCCACCGCGTACCCGTCGGGCAGGTTGGTGATCAGGCCGGTGTTGGCGACGGTGGCGTGGATCCGGCGCGGGGTGCCGGTGACCATGCTGTGGATGACCTGCGGGGCGTACTCGGTGGCCGGGCGGGTCAGGTCCAGGGCCTCGCCGGCCAGCAGGGAGCGGCGGGTGGTGTGGTACTCGGCGACGTTGTCCGCGCTGATCTGCAGGTAGTCGCCGACCGGGATGCGCAGCCGGTCGACCTCGCTGTCGTGGTGCAGGTACCAGGGCACGTACTCCGAGGAGTGCTCGCTGGTCTCGGTCGGGAACCAGCCGAGCCGCCGGTACATGTCCATCCGGACGCGCCGTCGCAGCTCGGGCTCCCGGTCCAGGAGCGCGTCGAGCTGGGGGTAGAGCGACTCGCCGCGGTGCTCGAAGCGCAGCAGCCAGGCCTGGTGGTTCACCCCGGCACCGGTGTAGTCGACCTCGTCGAGCGGCACGCCGAGCAGCGCGGCCAGGTCGTGCACGGTCCAGAACACCGAGTGGCACAGCCCGGCGACCTTGAGCCGGGGCGCCGTGGCGGCCAGGTAGGCGACGTTCATCGCCATCGGGTTGGTGTAGTTGAGCAGCCAGGCGTCCGGGCAGAGCTCCAGCATGTCGGCGGCGATCCCGTCGAGCACCGGGAAGGTGCGCAGCGCCCGGAAGATGCCGCCGACGCCGAGGGTGTCCGCGATCGTCTGGCGCAGGCCGTACCTGGCCGGGATCTCGAAGTCGCGCACGGTCGCCGGGTAGCCGCCGACCTGGATCGCGTTGATCACGAAGTCGGCGCCCTGCAGCGCCCGGCGCCGGTCCAGGTGGGCGGTCACCGCCGGCTTCGCGCCGAGCTGCTCCGCGGTACGACGGGCGATCAGCTCGGCCGTCTCCAGCCGTTCCGCGTCGATGTCGTGCAGGGCCAGGGTGACGCCGGTCAGTTCGTCGAAGGAGAGGATGTCGGCCAGCAGCTCGCGGGTGAACACGACACTGCCCGCGCCCAGGAAAGCGATCACCGTCATGCGCGGATTGTTGGTCGCGGATGGCCGAACGTGCAAGGATCGCGGGCAAACGAACGGTTCCACTTGCACGTTTGCGGGTTTCTGCCGCGCGTGTGCTCTCTGCCGGAAAGGTGCCATGTCCTCCTTGCGCCGCGCCGACCGCGTGTCGGCCATCCTGGAACGCGTCACCGGCACCGGCTCGGTCGACGCCGGTCAGCTCGCCGACGAGTTCCAGGTCTCCCCCGCGACCATCCGCCGGGACCTGCAGATCCTCGAGGACCAGCGGCTGCTGTCGCGTACCCACGGCGGCGCGGTCGCCGTCGACGTGGCGTACGAGCTGCCGGTCCGCTTCCGGGCCGGGCAGCACCGCGAGGAGAAGGCGCTGATCGCCAAGACGGTCGCCGGGCTGCTCCCGAAGGGCCCGCTGAGCCTCGGTCTGACCGGCGGCACCACCACCCACCTGCTGGCCCGGCTGCTCGCCGAGCGGGTCGACCTGACCGTGGTCACCAACGCGCTGAACATCGCCGCCGAGCTGTCCCTGCGCCCGCGACTGAAACTGATCATGACGGGCGGGGTGTCGCGGACCCAGTCGTACGAATTGGTGGGTCCGATCGCGGACCAGGCACTGCGCGGCCTGAACATGGCGGTGGCGGTGGTCGGCGTGGACGGGATCAGCGTGCGCGGCGGGTTGACCACGCACGACGAGATCGAGGCGAACACGAACGCCACCATGGTCCGGCGCGCCGACCGGGTGATCGTGGTGGCCGACGGTTCCAAGGTCGGCAAGGTGTGCCTGGCCGGGATCTGCCCGATCACCGACGTGGCGATGCTGGTCACCGACCCGAGCGCCGACCCGGCCGGTGTCGAGGCGATCCGCCGGGCCGGCACCGAAGTCGTCATGGCCGGCTGACGGGTTCCCGCAGCGCCGCGGTCTGGTCCGCGGCCGGCAGTGGCTTGCCGTACAACCACCCCTGGCCGAAGTCGCAGCCGTTGGCGCGCAGCCAGTCCCGCTGGACCGTGGTCTCGACACCCTCGGCCACCACCCGGTGGCCCAGCGCGTGCGACATGGCCAGCACCGCGCGCACGATCGGCTCGTCCGGGCCGCCGTCACCGACCCCGGTCACGAACGCCCGGTCGATCTTGACGATGGCCACCGGGAGTCGTTGCAGGTAGCTCAGCGAGGAGTAGCCGGTCCCGAAGTCGTCGATGCACAGGGTGATGCCGAGCGCCGCCAGCTCGTGCAGGGTCCGCAGGCAGGTGTCCGGGTCCTCCATGAACCCGGACTCGGTGATCTCCAGCCAGAGCCCCTCGGCCGGCAGGCCGGTGCGGGCCAGGATCTCGCGCACCTGGTCGGCCAGGCCCGGCTCGCGCAGCTGCCGCACGGCGAGGTTGACCGAGACGTGCACCGGGCTGCCGGCCCGCCACGCCTGGGTCTGCGCGGCCGCCTCCTCGAGGAGCCAGGCGCCGGATGCGACGATCAGGCCGGTGTCCTCGGCGACCGGGATGAACTCCACCGGCGACACCGGGCCGAGTTCCGGATG
The DNA here is from genome assembly GCF_001509495.1 of Actinoplanes awajinensis subsp. mycoplanecinus. Lineage (NCBI taxonomy): Bacteria > Bacillati > Actinomycetota > Actinomycetes > Micromonosporales > Micromonosporaceae > Actinoplanes > Actinoplanes awajinensis. The sequence goes on from NZ_LLZH01000307.1 coordinate 61,921, forward strand.
GGTCCAGCGCATCAGCGCCTCGAACCCGTCGACCCGGCCGGTCACCAGGTGCACGAGCGGCTGGTAGTGCACGGCGAGCTGGCCGTTGGCGAGGGCACCGCGCAGCGCGCCTTCGAGCTCGACACGGCGCTGGATGCCCTGGCGCAGGCGCGGGTCGAAGACGGCGTAGCGGTTGCGGCCGGAGTCCTTGGCGCGGTACATCGCGGTGTCCGCGTCCCGGAACAGGTCGAGCGCGCTCTCCCGGCCCGCGGCGTGGTCCTCCGGGGGCTCGGGGTGGCTTCCCGGGGTCGAAGCGTGGTTTCCCGGGGCCGCGGCGTGCGGCTGCGGGGCCGCGTGGGCGACCCCGATCGAGGCGGTCACGTCGACCGCGCCGACCGACAGGGGCAGCGGCGCGGCCAGCGCGGTGAGCAGGCGCGTGGCCAGCTGCTCGGCTACCGGCTCGCCGGCCGGTCCGGTCAGCGCGACGATGAACTCGTCCCCGCCGACCCGGGCGACCAGGTCCTCGGCCCGCACCGCGGCGGCGATCCGGCCGGCCACCGCCCGGAGCAATTCGTCGCCGACCTCGTGACCCCAGTGGTCGTTGATCAGTTTGAACCGGTCCAGGTCGAGCAGCAGCACACTGACCCGGGACGGCGCGTCGCCCCGGGCGACCCAGCGGTCGATGGTGGCGGCCACCGTGTCCCGGTTCGGCAGGCCGGTCAGCGCGTCGTGCTCGGCCTGCCAGCGCGTTTCCTGCTCGGCGCGCGCCCGGGAGTTGTTGGCCCGGACCACCCGGGCGACGACCACGCCGATCAGGGCCAGGGACAGGCCCGCCCGTACCAGAGCGAAGGTGTTGTTGGCCGGCGGCGCCGCGACCCACAGCACGGTCGGGACGCACAGCGCCGCGGTGATCGCCGCGGTCCGGCCCTTGGTCAGGAACCGCGACCGGCCCTGCACCTGCTCGGTCAGCACCCGCACGCTGGGATGCAGCATGCAGGCCGCGTTCGTGGTGTCGGCGACGAAGACCAGCGCGCCCATCACGTGCATCGGGATGGCGCCCGGCCCGGAGACGAACCAGCCGCGGACGGCCAGCACCATGTCGGCGGCCAGCAGCGCCACCCCGCTGGCCACGAACAGCGCCAGCGCCGGGGTGCGGACCCGGGTCAGCAGCAGCACCGGCATCGCGATCACCAGCAGCAGCGCGGCGGCCAGCGGCAGCAGCGCCGCGACCAGGTTCTGCCACCGGCGGTCGTCGGCGGCGAACCACGGCTCCACCCACAGCGACCAGACCACCAGGGCCGCGCCGACCCCGACCAGCAGGGTGTCCACCCGGGCCGGGTCGTCGGCGGCGGCCCGGCTGCGCCGCAGCAGGTCAAGGACACCGGCGGTCAGCAGCAGGTAGTTGGGCAGCAGCACCAGGTTCGGGATCATCGTGAGCGCGGTGTGCGCCAGCGCGTCGACGCTGGTGACCAGCAGCCGCACGCTCTCACCGGTGAGCGAGAGGCACTGCGCGGACAGCAGCAGCAGCCACGGGCGGCGATGCCCGGCGGCGACGTTGTGCCGCAGGCCGACGGCCGCCGCGACGCAGCAGACCAGCACGCCGAGCAGGTACACCCGGGTGGCGGTGGCCGGCGCCGCGACGCCGACGGCCACGGCGGTGAGCAGACCGGCGCCCAGCACGATCCAGGACGCGGCGGCCCACCCGGCGGTGCGCGCGGGGGTCCGGGCCACGTCGCCGCTCACCATGTCCGTATCGGCACCCGGGTGTGATGCCTTAGCGCGTCGTCCTGTCCGGCTCAGTCGATGTCGTTCCCGGCGCGCAGGTCACGACGGGCGTCATGCCGGCTGCGCCGGCGCTCCTCGCGGCGCAGGACGCTCCACTCCCGGTAGCCCTGGCTCTCGCACCGCCGCACCCAGTAGGCCGGGGTGCCGGACCAATGGCAACCGGCGCGGCGGTTGCCGGGCACGGCGCGGACCGCTTCGATCTCGCGCGGCAGCGTGCACGGCCCCCAGCGGTGATCGTGCACGGGCGCGCAGGTCGTTCCGGGCGCATCGACCAGCTGCACCCACCAGGGCCGGGTCTTGTCGGTTCTGCTCATCAACGGGCACCTTCCGGCTCCGCGCAGCCCCGTCCTGGGGCCGTCGCTAGATCGGGTGCACCGTCATCTCCTCCTCGAACCGACGCCGGTCAATGCGTCCCGCCACGATACCGCCGCAGCGGGGCCGTTACCGTCCCACCCGTGACTGACACCCCCCTGTCCAACCTCATGGACGCGCACGTGCAAGCCGACACCGCGGAGACCTACGCGGCATTCGTCGCGATGTTCCAGAACTCGTGCGAGGGCATCCTGGTCAACAGCGCCACCCGGTTGATCAGCGTCATCATCGACCGGGACTCCGTGTCGGCCTTCGCCCCGGGGCCGGTCTGACAGGATCGGGAGAGCCGCGGAAAAGTTTCTCCGGGGCCGTGTCGATCGGCGGATCGCTCGTTCGACGGGTGAGTGCGAGGGCCGAGCCGCGGCCCCGCCGGACGAGGAGCACACGATGGCGAAATACGCACTGATCATGCGGGGCACCGACGAGTCGAACGCGGCCATGATGGCCGACATCACCGCGCTGATGGCCGCGACCCACCAGTTCATCGAGGACATGATGAAGGCCGACGTCCTGATCGCGGCCGAGGGTCTCGACGACCCCGCGCAGGGCGCCGTCGTCGACTTCAGCGGCGAGGCGCCGGTGGTCACCGACGGTCCCTACGGCGAGACCAAGGAGCTGTTCGGCGGCTACTTCCTGATCGATGTCGCCACGAAGCAGGACGCGATCGGCTGGGCCAAGCGGGTCCCGGCGGTCCGCGGCGCCAAGATCGAGGTCCGGCGGGTGGCCGGCGAAGACGAACTGCCGCCGGGCGTCGAGACCGACAACAACATCTGATGGGTACGGCCGATGTCGAAGCCGTCTGGCGGATCGAGTCGGCCCGCATCGTCGCCGCGCTGACCCGGTTCACCGGCGATGCCGGGCTGGCCGAGGACGCGACCCAGGAAGCGGTGGCCGAGGCCCTGGTGTCGTGGCCTCGGGCCGCTCCGGCCAACCCGGCCGGCTGGCTGATGGCCACCGCGCGGCGCCGGGCGATCGACGCGATCCGCCGCCGGGTCGCCCTGCACGACCGGTACGTGCTGCTGGCCGCGGATCCCCCGGCCTGCGCCCCGGCCGACCAGGACATCGACCCCGACGCGATCGACGACGACATCCTGGCGTTGATGTTCATCAGCTGTCACCCGGTGCTGTCCCGCGAGGCCCGGGTGGCGCTGACCCTGCGCGTGGTCGCCGGCCTGTCCAGCGAGGAGATCGCCCGCGCGTTCCTGGTGCCGGTGCCGACCGTGCAGGCCCGCATCACCCGGGGCAAGAAGACGATCGCGGCGGCCGGGGTGCCGTTCGAGCTGCCCCCGGCCGCTGAACGCCGCGACCGCCTGGGTGGCGTCCTCAGCGTCCTCTACGTGATCTTCACCGAGGGCGCGACCGCCACAACGGGCGATCACCTGCTGCGTACCGACGTCGCCTACGAGGCGATCCGTCTGGCCCGCGCCCTGGCCGCCCTGCAGCCCGACGAGCCGGAGGTGCACGGCCTGCTCGCGCTCTGCGAGCTCACCGCCGCCCGCTTCCCGGCCCGTACCGCCCCGGACGGCACCCCGATCCTGCTCGAGGACCAGGACCGCCGGCTGTGGGACCACGCCGCCATCCGCCGCGGCCTGACCGCCCTGACCAGGGCGTCGTCCCACGGCCTCGGCCCGTACGGCCTGCAGGCCGCGATCGCCGCGGTGCACGCCGCGGCCCCGTCGGTCGAGGCCACCGACTGGGACCGGATCGTCCTGCTCTACGAGGCCCTGGGCCGCCTCGCCCCGTCCCCGGTGGTCGAGCTGAACCGCGCGGTCGCGGTGGCGATGGCCGCCGGCCCGGAGCACGCCCTGCCGATCGTCGACGACCTGATCGCCGCGAACCGGCTCCCGGGCTCCCACCTGCTCCCCACGGTCCGCGGCGAGCTGCTGACCCGCCTGGGCCGCCACCCCGAGGCCCGCGCGGAGCTGGAGCTGGCCGCCCGCTTGTGCTCCAACCACCGCGAACGCTCGGTCCTGTTGCGCAAAGCCGCAGCGCTGGGCTGACGTCCTCAGCCCGCCCGCTGTCGACCGCGGCCGTAATCCTGACAACGCTCGTTGTCGGCCTGCTCAGCCCGGCGGCCGCCGCGCAGGCACAGCCCGCCGCCCGCTGTCGCAGCGATGGCCGCACAGCTCAAGATCACCGAGTTCGACTGCGACACCGGCGCAGCCCGGTTCTTTCTGCGTCATGCATTACAGCGGCGGCACCGGACCGTTCACGATTCGATGGCGGGTCAACCACCTGATCAACTCGAATCTGAACGACCGTGAAGTGGTGCAGTTCGGCTGCCGACCCGGTGCCAGCACGAGAATCGGTGTCGAGGTCAAGGACTCCCAGGGCTTCCTTGCCTCGATCACCATCGCATGTCAGTGCAGCCTCAACCAACAGTGACACCGGGCCGCTGCTCTTCGAAGATCCGCAATCCGGGCAGGCCGAGCAACGCGGATCGTTGCGGTCGACGTCGGTGGCCGTAGCACGTAGTAAGACCACGGCGTGTCGTGGGCGTCAGCGAGCCGTTTGCTGTGCAGAAGCCCCGACGATGGCCTAGGAGCAGCGGTGACAATACGTGAAGACGTGCTGGCAGCACGCCCGGTGACGACGGTCGTCGCGGGTACGGCGGTTACGGCGTGCGCCGTCATTGCCGGAGCCGCCGCCGCGGTGCCGGGCTGGGTTCGCACCGTCCCGGGCGAGTGGGACTACCTCTGGGAGTACTTCTGGGTGTTGTGGCTGCTGTTGCCGGGCCTGGCCGCAGCCGGGATCGCGGTGGCGGCCAGGCCGCGGTGGAAGCGCCCCGCGGCGGTGGTCGCGACGGTGCTCGCGGCGCAGGTGTGCGGGCACGGTCTCGTGGCGGTGCGGGACTGGTTCAACACCGCGGGTGCCAGCGCCGGCATGCGGCAGACCGATCTCGCCTGGGTGGTTGGTCTCGCCGCGGTGGTGGCGATCTGCGGGGCGGTAGCCGGCTGCGTCACCGCAGCGCTGCTGTGGCGCGAGCCGACCGCCGGATGGCGCGCCCTGAGGCCCCCGAGGCCGGGCTACCTAATGGCGGCGCTGGTCGTGGCACTGGGCCTGCCCACAGCACTGGCCACGTACACGATGGAGTTCCAGCCGGTGACCATGTTCGGACAGTCCGGACTGATGTACGGGCTGCCGTGGGGCGCGGGCGTCGCCGCTTCGGCCTGGCTGGGGCGCCGAGGACGAACCGCGGCCCTGACCACGGTCGCCATCTCGGCGCTGCTGGTCGCAGTCGAATACGGGGTGCGAACGCTGACCGTCTCCTGGTAGCCGAAGGCGTAACGCCGATGCGTGCGCTTCCTTGCGCCGGCGTGAGCCGGCCGCGACTAGTTTCCGTACTCATGAGCGGCTGGCCATGGCCAGATGAACATGGTGGCGGGATGGTCGTTGGTGGCGGTCTCGAAATGTCCGCCGCGACATCCAGCCGGAGCAGGCACGAGGGAAAATCGAAACCGTTGACTTTCACGAGTAAATGCTCGGCGTCCTCCCATCCGGTCAGATCCACGAAGTCGACGCGTCAGCGGTGCCAGGTGCGGGTGCTGGTGGTCGTGACGTTGCCGGCGCGGTCGTAGGCGCGCAGCTGGACGCGGAACTTCTTGCCGTATTTCTTCGTGGCGACGGCGAAGCGGTAGCCGGCCGTGGCGTCCCGGGCGACGACCTTGCCGTTGATCAGCAGCTCGACGCGGGCGACGCCGTTGCGGTCGGTGGCCTTCGCGCTGACCCTGACGGTGCCCTTGACCCGGGCGCCGCTCTTGGGCGCCGCGATGATCGCCAGGGTGGGCCGGGTGTTGTCGACGGTGACGGTCCGCGTGACGGTGGTGGCGTTGAAGAGCTTGTCGTAGACGCGGAAGACCAGCGTCTTGCGGCCGTCGGCGCCGGCGTCCACGAAGAGCTTGTCCGGGACGCCGCTGCAGTAGCAGCCGTTGACCTCGGGGAAGGCCACGCCGTCGGGGTCGGTCGCGCGGATCGTGGCGTAGATCGTGGCGCCGCGCACGAGTGCGCCGTTCGCCGGGGTGAGCGAGGTGATGGTCGGCCCAGCCGGGTCGACGATCAGGGGGAACGTCCTGGTGGCGACGTTGCCGGCGACGTCGCGGACCAGCACGGTCACCGTCGCTGTCCGCGGGGTCTTCCCGTAGTCGTAGTCGAACCCCATGCCGGTGGTGGTCCCGTAGGAAGTGGGCGAGTGGCCGCCGTCCCACGACCTGACGAGCGTGCCGTCCACCCGCAGCTCGACATGGTTGGCCTCGCCGGAGAGCGGGATCTCCAGCCGGCTGGGACCCGACACCCGGCCGGCCCGGCCGAGGAAGCCGGTCGGATCTCCGATCGTGGGCGGCTGGTTGTCGATCCGGTAGCCGGTGTACTGACGCGCATTGCCGGCCCGGTCGGTGACGCGGACGTCGAGGTGCCCGGGGCCGCCGACGGTGTCGTAGGTGATCGTCCACGGCGCCGAGGTCACCGACGCGACGGCTACCCGGTTGTTGTCGTACAGCGCCACTTCGGCGAGGTCGTCCGACGCGTCGGACGCGGTCACCGTGAGGATGCCGCCGACCTGCGCCAGGTCGCCGCCGACCGGGGAGATCGTCGCGGTCGGCGGCGTCACGTCGACGACGACGTGGGTGCTCGCCTCGGCCCAGGCGTTCGTCGCGTCGTAGGCACGGACGGTGAGAAGCACCGGGACGGCGTCCTGCTTGCCGAACAGCTGCAGGCGCAGCCCCGCCGTCCAGTTGGTCGTCGTGTAGTTGAGCACGCCGTCGCGATACACCTCGACCTTGGTGATCGTGGCGCCCTCGGACCACACGGGATGGAAGCGCAGCGAGGGCCCGATGGCTTGATCCTCGGTGAGGCCGGTCGAGGTGACCGCCAGGGGAGCCGGGTCGTCGGCGTAGGCGGGCGTGCCACCCGCGGCGATCAACGTGGTGGCGATGACAGCGGCCGCGGCCGAACGTGCCTTACCCATGGAGACTTCCCCTGCCGAAGAACGGTGCGGCGCTCACTATAGGACTAGTTGATCTTCCCGGCGACGGGCATCCAGGCGCCTGCCGGCAACGGCAGGACCACGTGCCGGTGCCGACCTCGACCGGCCGCAGGCCGCGACCTCGTGAGTGCGCCTGTTCAGCTCAGGAGTCCTGAGCTATTGCATATCGGTCCAGCGCGGCGGCCCACATCTGCGCGATCATCCGGCCTGGAACGAGGTGCAGCAGAATGAGCAGGAGCTTCTGCCGCCGCGGCTCGGTGTTGCTCCACTCGGCGTGCACCCGGCTGCCTCCGCCGTCTCGGGGGACGATCCGGACGAAGCCCTGACCACCGCCGCCGTAGCTGCTCTCGACGACGCTCCAGCGGACCACGGACGGTTCGGTCCAGTCGTAACGGGCGACTACCCAGAACGGCGACCGAGGGGTGCTTTCCCTCGCCACGGCCCACCCGTGCCCGTGCTCACGCAACTCGTACGTCGTCGGGTCGAGAGTGCGATTCCAGATGCGCAACCGCTCTTCGGTGAAGTCCGTCAGTGCCCGGTGCACCTGCCCGGGCGAGGCCGATGTCTCGATGTCGAAGCGAATGATCCCTCACCCCCTGGGCCGGGTCAGACAGCGGCAAGCCGACGGAGGTCGTCTGCCCCGGCTCCGTGCAGCTGCCCGATCCGCACCGTGCGGCCGGTGAGCAGCAGGAACAGGTCGGTCATGGTGCCCGTCACCGGCGCGCCGTCTCCGGTGCGCCAGGCGTGGTCCGTCGCGGTGAGCCGGAACTTCGCCAACGGCAGCGAACGGAAGACTTTCGCGTTGCCGCGGCCGCGATAGGAGACCAACCGGTCGGCCGCTTCGGCCACCTCGCCGGCGGGGACAGCGATCTCGCGGCCCAGGGGGATGGCCATGTCGAAGGTATGCCCGACGGCGTCGATGAGCGACTCGCGGCAGGTCAGACCCGGGAACGCGCGGTGCCGACCCACCAGCAGATCGAGCCGATGGACGAGCTGGCCGGGGTCGTGGCGTCGGGCGAGATCGATCGAGCCGTCCCGGATGAGGCGGTTGGTGCGGCCCGGATACCGGATGGCGAGCAGCGCCAACTGCCGCATGGTCAGCAACGGCATGGTCAGGTGCGCCGCGACGTCCCTGACCATCCACCCGTCGCACAACGAGGGGGTGTCCCACTCGTCCGGAGCCAGGCCGGTCAGGAGGTCCACGATGGCACGGCGTCGCCGGTCGACGGCCGACCAGACTTCGGTGTCGTCCACGATGTTCGATCCCTCCACCCGACCGAATCTAGTACGACTATGGTACTAAAATATGGTCTTGATCGGGACTGCCTGGAGGGTGATGGGTGGAGCGTGAGATCTCATCCGGTTGGCTGATGTTCATCGGCTTCCGGGCGGCCGAGGATCGCGTCATCGCTGCGCTCGCCGAGGCCGGCTACGCCGACATCACCCGGACACAGGCCCGGCTGCTGGCCGGCATCGACCTGGACGGCACCAGACTGGTCGTCCTCGCCGAGCGCGCCCGGATCCCGAAGCAGACCGCCCTCGCCCTGGTCAACGGCCTCGAGGCGGCCGGCTACGTGGAGCGGGTGCCGGATCACTCCGACGGGCGAGCAAGACTGATCCGGCTGACAGCACGCGGCCAGGGCATCATGCCCGTCGCCGTCGCCGAGGAAGCTCGGATCGAGGCCGACTGGCAGACCGTGCTGGGCGCCCGGCGGATGGGGGCGCTCCGCAGCGCGCTGTGGGCGCTGGCCTTGGACGCCGACCCGCACCTCCACCCGCCCGAATCCCCACGCCGAGATGGACACGATCGGCATCCCGGCTGATTGCGCCGGTCGTGACGCACTGAGGGTTCTGCCGGATGGGGTCTCACATCCATCTGGATGGAGATCCGCTATCTGGCCGCTACCCGACTGCGCGATCCGGGCGGCTGTTCACCCCTGCTGGAAAGCCTTTCAGTGCGGTTGACAAGACGCCCTGCCAAGTCTTCCAGGAATTCGTCTCGGCGAGCGGAATCATCGATCAACAATGCTATGGAGACAGACTGGAGCCGTCTGGTCTCCTCGAACGCCTCCGCGAACAATGCATTACTCAACCTGCGGAGGGAAAGGACTATGCCTGTCGCTGCCACCAAGAATGCCGCGATCGTAGTAACGGCAAAAAACGCGGCTATCCTGAAGTCGGAACCCCACGCCGCCGGCGCAAAAAGTCTAGCGGCGATAAGTGCTACCGCTACTGCCGTGATTGCCGCCATCAAAACCAGCAATCGCTGTTGAAGTCGCCGATGGTGAAGCGCTTCCTCGGTGACCAGTTGAGTCGCACGCTCAATACTGTGCTGCATCTCCACGAAAACTTGACTGTCTTCTCGACGAAGCCGAGACGAGCCAGGTTTGCCGGAAAAGTCAGCATCAGTCAACTCGCCCGCCACAGGAGGCGTCGTGACAACAGGTGCGGGCTCGAGCTCACGGAGGCGCCCGAGCGTCGCGGCGAGGTCGAGCTCGTCGTCGTCCGCCCAGTCATACCCCTCGTCGGTCATGTACTCCATCCTGCCTCGCACTTCCGCTCGCCGAAACCTCATGATCTCGGCGATCTTGCCGTCCTGAGGTTCCATCTGCCGTCGGAGAGATCAACCGGTTGCAGGACGGCCAAGATCGGACGGCCAACGGCGGTCCGTCCGAGGGCGACGACACGTCGCCCGTGCTGCGGGTGGTCTTCCCACCCGGCTTCAACGTCCTTGCGCAAGACAAGCGCTTCTCGAACTTCGCGCGATGTTACGTTGTGTTTAGTGTTTATCTTACGTTCGGTCGGCTCGCTGATGTGAATCTCGGCGATGTAGACGAAGCCTGACACCCCTCCGAAGCCCCTTCAAGCCGAGTCGCGCGATCAAAAGTCGGCCACGACCTTATCGGTTCGAAATCGCAGGACAGGTGCGCTCGCAGGGGACGGGCCAGATTTCACCCGATCGAGTGCACGGACTTCGAGTGTGTCGAGCGGCCGCCCGCAGATTCCCTGCCCGTACCAAAATGATCGAACGTGGGGATCGGCGACCGTGAGCTAACCGCTGGTTTTCAGTGCCAGGGCGCGTGGATGATCCGGTCCACGCGGATTGTCAGCAGGACGCGGACCTGCTCTCCGCCGCCGTAGTTCTGATACGGCTTGCCGGTGTACTTCTCCGCGATCCGGTCGATGCTCTCCCGGGCGCCCTCGGTGTCCATGCTGATCACCGTGCCGGCGAGCGAGTAGTACGTCGACGGGTCAGCGCCGTCCAGGATGCTGACCGCCACCCGCGGGTCCCGCTCGATGTTCCGCAGTTTGCGGAAGCCCTGGACCGTGTTGATCAGGACGTGTTTGCCGTCGGTGTCGACCCAGGTCTGGGTCATCTGCGGCGAGCCGTCCGGGTTGGTGGTCGCGATCAGGCACGGGTTCGGCGCGTTGAGCAGGTCGAGCAGGCGCGTCGGCAGGTCGGTCACGCCGCGCAGATTAGCAGTTTTTGATCACCCAGGCCGCAGATCACCAGGCCGTGGATCACCAGGCCGTGGATCACCCAAGGCCCGATTTCACCAAGACGACCGCAGCGCGGCGATCAACTCCCCGATCGCGCCGGCGAAGGCGTGCTCCGGCGGCGTCGCATACCCCACCACCACCCCGAGCGGCGCCTCCGCAGGCACGCGATAGAACCGGCTGAGCCCGTCCACAGCCACGCCCCTCGCCACCAGCCGCTCCAGCACGGCGGCCTCATCACCCCCGCCCGGCAGGTGCACCACCGCATGCAACCCCGCCGCGATCCCGGACAACCGCGCCCCCGGCAGCGAAGCAGATGCCGCCCGCCCCAGCAGGTCCCGCCGCTGCCGGTACCGGATCCGGCAGCGCCGCAGATGCCGGTCCAGATCGCCGCGCCGGATCAGGTGGGCGAGCACCAGCTGATCGATCACATTCACGTACGCCTCGTCGAACCGCAGCGCCTCCCGCAACGCCGGCACGAGCCGCACCGGCGCCACCATCCACGCGATCCGCAGCCCCGGAGCGATCGTCTTGCTCACCGTCCCGGTGTAGATCACCTGGTCCGGGGCGAGTCCCTGCAACGCACCGACCGGCTGCCGGTCATACCGGAACTCGCCGTCGTAGTCGTCCTCGACCACCACCGACCCGCTCCGCCGCGCCCAGTCGAGCAGGTCCCGGCGCCGCTGCGGGCTGAGCGTCACCCCGAGCGGGAACTGATGCGCCGGCGTCAGCACCACCGCCGACTCCGGCCCGAGATCACCGACGCGCATCCCGTCGGCGTCCACCGCGATCCGGGTGACCGGGAGGCCCATCCGCGCCGCCAGCGCCGGATAGTCCTGCAGCGTCGGCTCCTCGAACCCGATCGTCCCGTCCAGCGCCTGGCAGATCACCCGCAGCGCGTGCGTGTACCCGGCGCACACGATGACCTGTGACGGGGTGGCGAGCACACCCCGGGCCCGGCCCAGGTAGTCCGCCAGGGCCGAGCGCAGCTCCGGGTCACCGGTCGGGTCGCCGTACGCGAAAGCGGTGCTCGGCATCCGCTGCAGCACGTGCCGGGTCGCGGCCAGCCATTCCCGGCGCGGGAACATCGACAGGTCCGGCAGGCCCGGCCGCAGGTCGTAGCCGCCCGCCGGGGGCCGGAACGGCGAGACCGGGGCCAGGCTCGGGGTGGGTGCGGGTTCGGGGCGCGGGGCCACCCGTACTCCGGAGCGGGGCCGGGAGGACAGGTGTCCTTCCGCGGTGAGCTGCTCGAACACCTGGGTGACCGTCCCGCGGGCGACGCCGAGCGACGCGGCGAGGGCCCGTGACGACGGCAACCGGTCGCCGGGCGCCAGCCGGCCGTCCCGGATCGCGTCGCGCAACGCCCGCTCCAGCCCGGCCCGCAGCCCGTGCGCCCGGTCCACCACCAGATGAAGATCCAGGCCCGAACTGGCCCACTGATCTGCCATAGAACTGGACTATATCCATGGGCCAGCGGCTTCCTAGATTGACCGTATGAAATATCTCCTGATGGCGATCATCCGCACAGAACAGCTGGTCGGACCGGTCAAACCGCGGCAAAAAAGACGCCAGCCGCTCACGGACGACAAGAAACGGCCGATCAGACCGATATGAGCGTCGGGTCCCGGGACCGCCTGGACGGGCAGCCGACGGAGCTGCTCGCCCAGGCGTTCGGCCGCAGCCCGGTGCCCAAGCTCGTGATCACCCTGGAACCGGACACCTACGGCCGGTTCACCGCGGTCAACGACGCGTTCTGCGAGCTGGTCGGCTACGCCCGCGACCAGCTCGTGGGGCAGTCCTGCCTGATGGTGCTCGACCAGGACGGCCTGACCCCGGTCACCACGCTGTTCGAGGCGATGGTCCGCGGCGAGATGCCGGTGATGGCCACCGAGCGGGTGCTGGTGCGCCGGGACGGCTCCCGGGTCTGGATCGTCAGCCAGAACGTGCTGGTGCACGACGACGCCGGGCAGCCGCACCTGGTCTCCGAGATCGTGGAGAGCAGCAGCCGGCCGGCGCTGGCCAACAGCGAGGCCCGGTTCCGCACCCTCGTCGACTCGTCACCGACCGGGATGGCCGTGCTGAGCACCGACGGCGCCTGGGTGCGGGTGAACCCGGCGGTCTCGGCGATGCTCGGCTGGACCGGGCCCGAGCTGGCCGCCCTGACCCTGGGCGAGGTCACCCATCCGGACGACCGCGCGGCCTGCGCGAGGATGCTGCGGGACCTGGCCACCGGCGCGAGCCCCGGATTCGCGGGCCTTTCCCGGTACGTCGGCAAGGACGGCCAGGTGATCTGGTGCCGGCTGACCGCCACGCCGCTGCGCTCGGAGTCCGGTGCCCCGCTGCAGCTGCTCGTCCAGCTCACCAACCGCACCGTCGAGCACCACAACCGGGAACGCCTGGTCGCCGCCGAGCAGGTCGCCGCGCGCGAGGCCACCCGGCTGCGCACCACCATCGGGGTGCAGGGTGAGATCGGTGCGATGGCCGCCGACCGGAACGCCCTGCTCCGGATGATCGCTGACCGGGCGCTGCGGGTGCTGCCGTCCGGGACCAGCGCGACCATGCTCCTCATCGACGTGGCGGCCGGCGTGCTGCGCCCGGCGGCCGAGTCGGGTATCTCGATCACGCAGGTACCGATCACCGACTCCCTGGCCGGTGTGGCGATCACCAGCGGCGGCACGGTCCGCTGCGACGACACGGCCACCGACCCGCGGATCAACCGGGACATCTCCCAGGCCACCGGGATGGCCTCGATGGTGATCGCGCCGTTGCGGGCGCCGGGCACCGGCCCGTTCGGGGTGCTGATGGTCGGCAGCGACCGGACGGACGCGTTCGACGACAGCGACGAGCAGCAGCTCACCCTGCTGGCCGACGCGGTCGGCAGCGCGCTGCGGCACGCCGAGGACACCGCGATCCGGCAGGACCTGCTGCAGCGCACCACCGCCGCGGTCCAGGCCCTGGAGCACGAGCAGGCCGCGACGCTGGCCGCGATGGCCCGGCTGGAACGCAGCGAACGGCAGTTCGCCGAGGTCGCCGACAACAGCCCGATCGCCCGGATCGTGGTCGGGCTGCGCGCCGAGCAACGCGGCCGGATCACCTTGACGAACCCGGCGTTCTGCCTGCTCTTCGGCTACACCGACGCCGAGGCCGTCGGCATGCACTTCGAGGTGCTGATCGGCGGGCCGACCGAGGACCTGGAACGCAACCTGGACATCATGGCGGCCGGCACCCGGACCCGGGGCGCACGGGAGATCGTGCTGTACCGCAAGGACGGCACCCCGCTCACCGTCGCCGCGCACACCTCGGTGATCGCCGACGAGAACGCGCCGGTCAACGCGGTCGTCCAGCTGCTCGACGTGAGCGCCGAGCGGGCCGCCCGGGCCGCGCTCGCGCGCAGCGAGGCGCAGTTCCGCACCGCGTTCGACGGCAGCTCGCTCGGCCTGCTGATCGCCGACGAGAAGGCCCGGATCCGGCAGGCCAACCCGGCTGCCGAGCAGCTCACCGGCCGCAGCGTCGAGGAGCTGATCGATCTCGGACCCCTGGACCTGATCCACCCCGAGGACCACCACAAGACCCGCGCCGCCCGGCAGGAGCTGGAAGAGCACGGCCACGCCCAGTACTCGAACCGGCTGCTGCGCCCGGACGGCACCGTGGTCTGGGCCCGGATCAGCCTGGCCCTGGTACCCGGCCCGCACGAGCAGAGCTGGCGACTGATCCAGATGCAGGACATCACCGCCGAGCGGGCCGCCGAGGAGGCGACCGATCGGCAGGTACGCCGGATGCGGACCACCCTGGCGGTGCAGCGGGAGGTCACCGAGGCGGCCACCGACCGGGAGGCGACCGTACGGGTGGTCGCGGCCCGGGCCGTCGACCTGTTCCCGGCCGCCGACGGCGCCGCGGTCGAGCTGGTCGAGGGCGACGGCCTGACGTACGTCGCGACCGCCGGCACGCTGTCCGCGTACACCGGCACCCGGATCCCGCGCGCCGGCTCGCTGAGCGGGATCGCGCTGGACACCGACGCGCCGACGCACTGCGCGGACGCCGGCACCGACCCGAGGGTCAACCGGGCCATGTGCGAGCGGCTCGGGATCGGCAGCATGCTGATCGCGCCCCTGCACGCCGGCCGGGACGTGATCGGCGTCCTGAAGGTCTCCGCCGGGCAGCCGAACGTCTTCGACGACACCGACGAGCAGCAACTCGCCCTGCTCGCGGACAGTCTCAGCGCGGCGCTGCGGCACGCCGACGACGCCTCCCGCAACGCGGCCGCGCTGTCCGAGCTGGAGATCAGCGAGCAGCGGTTCCGGCTCACCTTCGACAACTCGCCGCTCGGCCTCACCCTGTGCAGCCTGCGCCCGCACGACTTGGGACGGTACCTGCAGGCCAACCCGGCGATGACCACGATCACCGGCTGGTCGCAGGACGAGCTGACCGCGATGACGGTCGCCGACCTGACCCACCCCGACGACGTGGCCGGCACCCGGGAGTTCGCCCGCCAGCTGATCGCCCGGGAGATCGACACGCTCACGGTCGAACGCCGCTACCGGCACAAGGACGGGCACACCATCTGGGTGTCGGTGCGGGTCGCGGTGGTCACCGACGAGAACGATCAGGCCAACTACGTGGTCAACCAGATCGAGGACATCACCGCGGCCCGGGAGGCCGGCGCGCAGCTGCGCCGCTTCGCACGGCTCTTCGAGCTGATCCCGGCCGCTGTCATCGTCCGCGATCTGCAGGGCACGATCCGCTGGTGGAACGACGGCGCGACGCGGCTCTATGGCTGGCCGCTTGCCGCGGCCGCGGGCAAGTCGTCCCACCGGTTGTTGCACACCACTTTTTCGTACGATGGAAGCGTCGAAGACCAGGCGGAGGCGCTGCGCCGGGACGGGTTCTGGAACGGCCAGCTCGACCACGTCACCGCCGACGGCCGTACCGTCAATGTCCTGAGCCGTCAGGTGCTGCACCACCCGGACCCGGAGAACGCGCAGGTCCTCGAGGTGAACTCGGACGTGACCGCGACCCGGGAGGCCGAGCGGGCCCTGGCCGAGAGCGAGCAGCGGCTGCGCGCCCAGTTCGCCAACACCGGTGTCGGGCAGAGCATCTCGGCGCTGGACGGCAGCCTGATCAGCGCCAACCGGGCCTTCGCCGCCATGCTCGGCCGCACCGACGACGAGCTGACCGGCCGCCACGACCACGAGCTGCTGCACCCGGACGACCTGGTCGCCCACCGTCGGCTGATGGCCGGGTTGTTCGCCGGGGACACCGAGTCCTACACGACCGAGGCCCGCCTGGCGCACGCCGACGGGCACTGGGTGCCGGTCGAGGCGGCGATCTCGCTGGTCCGCGACCCGTCCGGCTACCCGCGGCTGGTCATCGGCGTGGTCACCGACATCACCGCCCGGCGCGCCGCCGAGCAGGCCCGGGACGCGGCGTCCGCGGCGCTGGCCGAGCGCAACACCGAGCTGGAAGCCGCCAACCAGCTCAAACTCGACCTGATCGGGATGCTCGGCCACGAGATCGGCAACCCGCTGACCTCGATCCGCGGCAACGCCGAGATCCTCACCGATCACTGGCAGGAGCTCTCCGGCGAACGCCGCGGCCGCGCGATCGGCGCGATCGCCCGGCAGGCCGGCGCCCTGGACGAGATCGTCCAGGAGGTCCTCGCCATGGTCACCATCGACTCCGGCACGATCCGCGCCGACCGGCAGCCGCTGATGGTCCTCGAGGAGATCAACCGGGCGCTGCTGGCGGTCGACGCCACCGACGCGGTCCCGGTGCACGGTCCCGACGTCGGCGTGCTCTGCCACGCCGGCCACCTGCAGCAGATCCTGGTCAACCTGCTCTCCAACGCCCGCAAGTACGGCGGCGGCGCCACCGCCGTCCACGTAGCGGTCGTCCCGGTCGTGGCCGGGCAGCTCGCCATCCCGGACCGTGTCGAGATCACGGTCGAGGACAACGGCCCGGGCGTCCCGGAGGAGTTCCGCTCCCACCTCTTCGAACGCCTGGCCCGCGCCGACCGCGACGCCACCACGGTCAAGGGCACCGGCCTGGGCCTCTACATAGTCCGGGGCCTGGCCCAGGCCAACCACGGCGACATCCGCCACACTCCCAACCCGGCCGGCGGCTCCCGCTTCACCCTCTCCCTCGAACCCACCCCGTAGCCGCGAGCGCCCGGCTGGTGCTCACGGTCGCTTCGCGACCGTTGACACAACCGCCAGCACCAGCCGGGGCCCGGAAGCGGCGCGCGTCCCGGAAGTCGGCTGGCTCCCAGGGGTGCCTCAAGCACAGCGAGACACCCCTCAGGACCAGCCCGGGTCCGGAAGCGGCGCGCGTTGCGGAAGTCGGCTGGGTCTCGGGGGTGCCTCGCACCCCGCGAGACACCCCCGAGAACCAGCCGGGGCAGGGAAATGGGCCCGCGGCAGGTGCCGCGGGCCCAGATCAGGGGGTCAGCAGTAGAGGTTGGCGCCCGGGGTGACGCCGAGGATGCCGGCGAAACGGTTGTAGGCGTCGACGCGGCTCTGGACCTGGGCGGGGTTGCCGCCGTTGCACTCCAGGGAGCCGTTGATGCTGCGGATCGTCTCGCCGAAGCCGCGGCTGTTGACCATGGCGTCGTGCGGGGTCATGGTGCCCGGTCCGCGCTGGGTCATCCAGTACCAGATCGCGGTCTGGTAGGCCACCGAGGTCTCGTTCTTGACCCGGTCCGGGTTGTTCAGCAGGTCGATGCCGAGGGCGTCACCGGCCGCCTTGTAGTTGAAGTTCCAGCTGAGCTGGATCGGCCCGCGGCCGTGGTACGCGTTCTGGCCGGCCGGGCAGCCGTACGACTGGCTCCGGTCGCAGTACAGCGGCCAGTTCGCCTGGTTGATCTCCTCGACGTAGACCAGGCCACCGGACTCGTGGTTGACGTTGGCCAGGAACGCCGCGGCTTCCTGCTTCTTGACGGTGTCGCTGCCGGTCGTGGTGAACGCCGGGAACTTCTTGATCGCGTCGATCAGGCCGGCGTACGAGTAGAACCCGATCCGGCTCGGGAACATCTGGTTGAACTGCGCCTCGCTGACCGGGAAGTTCCCGGACCCGGTGGGCGGCGGGGTGGTGGTGCCACCGCCGGAGCAGGTGTACGGCGACCAGTACCAGGTGCTGATCACCGGGTCGTACCCCGGGTTCTCGTGCGAGGCCTGGTAGTACTGCCCGTTGGTGTACTTCACGATCGACCCGGCCGCGTAGAACTGACCGGCCACCCAACTCGGGTAGCTGCACGTGCCGCCGGGCGGGGTGGTCGTGCCGCCGCCACCGCAGGCGCCGTTGTCGGCCCACACACCGGAGCCGCCGGTGCTGGGCGCCTCACCCTGGGTCCACCACTTGGCGGTCCAGTTGTGACTGTTGTAGGAGGCGCGCTGGTTTCCGGTGTAGACGGCCGAGCTGCTGTACGCGGCGACGCAGGCTTCCGCCGCGTTCGACGCCGTCATGGGCAG
The DNA here is from genome assembly GCF_001509495.1 of Actinoplanes awajinensis subsp. mycoplanecinus. Lineage (NCBI taxonomy): Bacteria > Bacillati > Actinomycetota > Actinomycetes > Micromonosporales > Micromonosporaceae > Actinoplanes > Actinoplanes awajinensis. The sequence goes on from NZ_LLZH01000307.1 coordinate 79,999, forward strand.
CAGGGCCGCGGCGACTCCGGCCACGACGACGCTGACGGTAGCCACCATCGACATAAGACGTCTTCTGGGCATGGCTCACCTTCCGTACGTCTACTGACGTACTGGCGCGAGGGGGACATGGGGGTACATAGACCTAACTAGATGTCGTAACACGAAGTCAAGACTTCTGTAAAGAAACCTCAAGGTTTCCGGTCCCCCACACGCGCACCACCGCGCCGAGCGGTTCTGCTCGGCGCGGCGGGGAACAGCGAGGATCAGTTGGGCAGCACCAGGATCTGACCGGTAATGATCCGATCCGGGTTGGTGATCACGTCCCGGTTCAGCGCGAAGATCTCCGGCCACCGGTTCGCGTTGCCGAGCTTGGCCTTCGCGATGCCGCTCAGCGTGTCGCCCTTCTTGACCGTGTAGAGCTTCGGGATCGGACCGGTCGGCTGTGCCGGCGGCAGCAGCAGCACCTGCCCCGGGAAGATCTGGTTGGGGTTGCGGATCGTCCCGCGGTTCATCAGGTAGATCTCCGGCCACCGGTTGCCGTCGCCGAGCTGCGACTTCGCGATGGCGGTGAGCGTGTCACCCTTCTTCACCGTGTACGTCCTCGGCGGCTGCGCGCCACCGAGCACCCCGGCGAAGCGCAGCAGGTCGGCCAGCTCGAACGTGCCGGCCTGGGCCGACGGCAGGTACGGCTTCCAGGCCGGCAACCGCAGGATCGAGTCCTCGCTGCGCCGGACCAGGCCGATCAGCACCTCGGCAACCAGGGTGCTGCCCACCGGGCCGAGCCGCTCACCCTGGTGGAAGTGGTTCGCCTCGGCGAGCACGTAGAACCACAACGGCGTACGGGACTCGAAGCCACCCGCCTGCAGCGCGGCGGCCTGTGCCGGGCTGTTCACGGCGGTGAGGATCTCGTCCTTGCTGAGCACCGGCACACCGAGCAGGTGGGCGACCGCCTGTCCGGTGGGCAGCCGCAGCCGGTAGCCACGCAGCAGGTTGCGCACCGGCAGCCGGGCCGCGTCCACCGGCGTCTCGGTCGCACCGGTGAGGGTGTGCAGGTTGTAGAGGGCCTTGTCGTTGACGCTGGCGATGTTGGTGTCGAGCTTGCGGGCGTGCGACACGTTCGGCCCGGTGCCGATCACGTTCTCCCACTCGATGATCCAGTTGTCCGGGATCGTGTCGAAGTCGTTGAGGTCGCCACTGAGCGCGGTGAACGTGAACAGCAGCTCCAGGCTCGCCGGGATCCCGCCGTGCAGGTTGAAGTTCAGGTTGAAGTTGTACGCGGCCCGGACCATCGTGTGGCCGAGCCGGTACCCGGCGAACGAGAACTCCAGCGGCATCCGGAACGGGTAGGCGGCCGGGTCGAACCAGTGGTTGCCGCTGGTCACGATGTCGTCGACGATAGCCGGCTCGGCGATCCGCTTGAGGAAGTCGTGCACCACGATGTGCTGGTAGTGCTGGCGCAGCACCCGGCTCGCCTCGCCGAACGACAGCCCCTGGCCGACCAGCTTGTTGTGCGCCTTGAGGAACGCGACGTGCAGCTGACTGATGATCAGGTTCTCGTCGTTGCGCGGGTCGCCGGTCAACGCCGCCCGGTCGTGCTCGATGTCGTCGCTGCGGGGCTCGCGCGGCAGGTCGTTGTCGTCGCCCTTGCCCGGCGGGCGCTTGATCGGCGGTTGCGTGCCACCGAGCGAGCTGACGTTCCCGATCAGCATCTTCGCGCCGTCGCGCGGCGCCGGCGGCCCGTAGACGCTGTCCAGGTCGAGCGCGCCGGTCCGCAGGTTGCGCACGACGTGCCGGATCTCGGCCACCGGCAGCGGCGTCATGCCCGGGTCGAGCAGATCGGCGAGTGCCCCGGAGCCGGCCTCCAGGGTGATGTCGTGATCGATGAACTGCCCGAGGTACGTGTACGCCGCCGGGATCGCGCTGTCCCCGGCCGGCACGTCGGCCTGGGCCATCGACGCGCCGAGCTTCTTCAGCAGCTCGGGCATGTTCGCCGCCTCAGGCAGCAGGTTCGCCTCGTCGTCCTGCAGCGAGGGGAACAGGTAGTCGAAGCTGTGCGAGTCCAGCGGTGGGGTGAACGCGAATCTGGCCGGCGAGCGGGCACTGAACTCCGCGACGTCGCCGGCGGCCCGGTTCAGCTCCTCCTCGGTGACGATCCGTCCGTGCAGCAGGCGTGGCATGGTTTCCCCTTCCCCGTGACGGCAGGCGCTCTCGGTGCATAGACCAGCGCCAATCACGCCCACCATAAGCCGATTCATCGGCACTGGAGAGTCAGATCTCGGACCGGCTGATGATCCTGCAACAAACCTGCAAATGAGAATCGTTGACGGGCCCGCGACAACGGTGGGAGATTCGATCTCGGCACCCCATTCCATCCCCGGAACGGCCCAGGTCAGAGCTGGGCTGCGCGAAAGGCGCCGCAGATAAGCCGGCCCTTTTGACAACGGCGATAAATGCCGGCGGGATCACTTTTCCGACAGGGAGAAAACCCATGTCACCATCCGTACGCAGGCGCCGGCTGGCCGGTGCCGGCGCACTCGCCACACTGGTCGTTGTCGGACTCGCCGCCACAGTGGCCACCGCCGAAGCGGCGACCGTGTTCAGCGCCGACTTCGAGTCCGGCTCGACAAGCGCGTGGTCGAAATCGGGCGGCACCTGGTCGATCGTCACCGACGGCAGCCAGGTGCTGCAGCAGTCCGACACCAGCAGCGCCCGGGCCCGCGAGTTCGGCGGCACCAGTACTTGGACGAACTACTCGGCGCAGGCGCGGGTGAAGGCCACCGCGTTCGGCTCCACCAGTGGCGTGGTCGCGCTGACCGCCCGCGCGAGCAGCGCCACCAAGATGTACCGGCTGTCGCTGACCGGCGCCGGCCGGGTGCAGCTGGAAGCGATGAACGGCAGCGCCGTCACGGTGCTGGCCGGCCTCGCCCAGACCATCTCGACCAGCACGTTCTACACGCTCAAGCTGACCGTGAACGGCAGCACGATCAGCGGCAGCGTCAACGGTACGACGGTCGGCACGGCCACCGACACGTCGATCGCGAGCGGGCGGATCGGGCTGCTCACCGAGTACGCGGCCGGTCGCTTCGACGACGTGGTGGTGGATGACAGCGGCACCACGACGCCCACGAGCAGCCCGACCTCGTCGACATCCCCCTCGACGTCGCCGTCGCCGTCGCCCTCGACATCGCCGACGCCCTCGACGAGTCCGGCGACCGGCGCCCTCTACGTCTCCCCCACCGGCTCGGACAGCGCGGCCGGCACGCAATCCGCGCCGACCACGCTCACCTCCGCGATCACCCGGATCGCCGCGGGCGGCACGATCTACCTGCGCGGCGGGACCTATTCGTACGCACAGACAGTCACCGTCGCGGCGGGGAACAACGGCACGGCGGGTGCGCTCAAGACGCTGTCGGCGTACCCCGGAGAAGTTCCGGTCTTGAATTTCTCGGCGCAAGCCGAGGACACCGCGGCGCGCGGCCTGGCGCTGAACGGCAACTTCTGGCGCGTCTACGGCCTGGTCGTCGAGCGCGCCGGCGACAACGGCATCTTCATCGGTGGCAGCAACAACACCGTCGAACGCACGGTGACCAGGTTCAACCGCGACAGCGGCCTGCAGATCTCCCGGATCGCGTCGAACACCCCGACCGCGCAGTGGCCGGCGAACAACCTGATCCTGAGCTCCGAATCGCACGACAACGCGGACTCCGACGGGGAGGACGCGGACGGTTTCGCGGCCAAGCTGACCGTCGGCACCGGGAACGTCTTCCGCTACGCCGTGTCACACAACAACATCGACGACGGCTGGGACCTCTACACCAAGACCGACACCGGCGCGATCGGGCCGGTGACGATCGAGGATTCCCTTTCGTACGACAACGGCACGCTCACCGACGGCTCCCAGGCCGGCGCCGGTGACCGCAACGGCTACAAGCTGGGCGGCGAGGACATCGCGGTGAACCACATCGTGCGGCGCAGCATCGCCTACCAGAACGGCAAGCACGGTTTCACCTACAACAGCAACCCGGGCTCGCTGACCATCTCGAACAACCTGAGCATCGACAACGGCGAACGCAACTTCAACTTCGACGCGGGTACGTCGGTGTTCCGCAACAACACATCCTGCTTCTTCAGCGGCGGGACGAACGACCGGATCATCGGGAACTCGGACAGCTCGAACCAGTTCTACGCGGGCACGAACGGCTCGCGCTGCGCAACCTACAGCGGCGCGCTGGCCTGGTCCTTCTCGTCCACCGGCACGCTGGTGGTGACGATCGGCGGCAAGGTGGTGACGCTGTAGCCGTACAAAAAAGGGCCGGCGCGAACCTCGCGCCGGCCCACGGTCTCGTCAGACCGGGATCTCGATGATCTCGTCGGCGCCCGGCGCGGTGACCTCCGGGAAGTCCGCGCCGAACTCGCTGAACCACAGATGGCCGCCGCGTGCCGGAATCAGCTCCTGCGGAAGCGGTTCGCCCTCGATCGCGACGGCGAGTGTCCCGCCGTCGGCGACATCACCGACGCCGTACAGCTTGATCACCTGTTGCTGACCGACGGCCGGCGGATCACTCTTGGTGAGCCTGCCACCGTTGGTGAACCAGCGTTCGACGTCGAAGACCGACGACGCCTTCGCCAGGCCGTCGTCGCGGTGGGAGTCGTACCTGACCCAGCTGTCCGGCAACCGGTCGGCGTAACCGTGCGCCTCAGCCACGCCGATCTTGGTGGCCAGGAACTCCTCGCCGAGGCGGAAATACTCCTGGCCGTCGATGACCAGCCGGGCGAACTCGGTCTCGCCGTCCTCGAAGACGCCCAGCGAGTCGGCACCGGACCGTTTGAGGTCATAGCCGACCGCGAGGGTCCCCTCTTGCAGCATGCCGCGCACCCGGAACGAGCCGGCGGCGGCGAGCGCGGCCGTGGCCCGCTCGAGGACGTCCGGGGCGGAGAGCGTGGTGACGTCGCCACCCGGCTCCCCCGCGTCGCAACCGGCGAGCAGCACGGCGACGGCCGTCATCGCCGCGACCGGCCCGCGCAGGCTCACTTCTTCCTTGCCGGCAGCTGCAGGATCTCGTTGGCGGCCGGGGCCTTGATCTCCGGGAAGTCAGCGCCGAACTCGGTGAAGAGCAGGCTGCCGACGCCCTGCTCGGCGCCCATCTTCAGCGGGTACGGTTCGCCGGTGGTGGCGACGTAGAGGATCCCCTTCTTCGCCGGGTCCTGCAGCACCACGACCGGGTGGCCGTTGGAGACCTTGGTCCCGCCCTTGGTGAAGCCCTTGAGCGAGGCCAGCATCGCCTCGGCGCGGAATTCGCTCGCCAGGTCCGCCCAGGTCCGGTCGCCGGCGGGCGGCTTCATCCACGACTTGGCCATGATCGCGCCGGAACGCTCGGCGAGTTCGGGGCCGATCAGCGACGCGAGCAGCTTCTCGTCGGCGCGGAAGTAGGTCTGGCCGTCGACCGTGAGCAGCTGCAGCGTCATCCCGGATCGCGACGTGGACAGGAGCGTGTTTCCGCCGGACTTCTTGAGGTCGACCGGGGATGGCTGGCCGTCCTGGATCACCTGGCCGGCCAGGTGATAGGACTTCGCCGCGGTGAGCGCCTGCTCGGCCCGCTCCAGGATCTCCGGCACGGCCAGGGCGGCCACCCCATTGTCGGCCGGTGTGGACGGTGCGACAGGTTCCGGCGTTTCCGAGGCGCATCCGGCGAGCAGTGCGGCGCTGATGGCCGCCGTGGCGACGACTGATTTCATGATATTCACGTGTGGCTTTTCCCCCGCGAGCAGATATCGAGCGACGGCACTGTATCCCGCTCGTGGATCTTGGTGCACCCGGTATCGTGCACGGATGAAGCGCACCGCCCTGGTCACCGGCGCATCCTCCGGCATCGGTCTGGCCACCGCCGCCGCCCTGGTCGCCCGCGGTTACCGCGTCCTCGGCACCAGCCGCGACCCCGCGACGATCAAACAGCGCGTCGACGGCGTCGAATACCTCCCCCTCGACCTCACCTCGGATGAGTCGATCGAGGCCCTCGCCGACACCCTGGCCACCGTCGACCTGCTGGTCAACAACGCCGGCGAGAGCCAGTCCGGCCCCTTCGAGGAACTGCCGATGGACGCGCTGCGCCGGCTCTTCCAGGTCAACGTGCTCGGCCCGGTCCGGCTGGCCCAGCTCGCCCTGCCCGGCATGCGCACCCGCGGCCACGGCCGGGTGATCATGGTGGGGTCGATGCTGGCGTCGTTCCCGCTCGCCTACCGCTCGTCCTACGTCGCCACCAAGGCCGCGATCAAGGGCTTCGCGAACGGGGCCCGGCACGAGTACTCGCCGTACGGCGTGTGGCTGACCACCGTCGAACCCGGCTCGATCAACACCGGGATCAGCGAGCGGCGCACCAAGTACCTCGCCGCCGACTCCCCGCACCGCGCCGACTTCGAGCGGATGCTGACCGCGCTGGATCGCAACGAGAAGGCCGGGATCACCGCCGAGCGCGTCGCGGCCACCATCGTCACCGCGGCCGAGGCGGAGAAACCCCGGCAACGGTACGCGGTGGGCAGCAACGCCCCAGTCGTCTTCACCCTGCGCCGGCTCGTCCCCGCACGGGTGGTGGAGAAGCTCACCCACCGCCGGCACGATCTGAGCCGCTAAGCTCGTCGGGTGTCGCACACGGGTGGGTTGTTGCTGGTCCTGGACGGCAACAGCCTGCTGCATCGGGCGTACCACGCCAGCGACGGTTCCCCGGAGCCGTCGCCCGCGCTGCGTGGCCTGTTCGGGTATCTCGCCCGGGCGGCCGGGCACCTGCGCCCCGACGCCGTCATGGTCGGTTTCGACTGCCCGAAGGACTCCGCCCGGCGCGTCGACCATCCGGACTACAAGGCGCACCGCCCGGCGAAACCGGCCGAGCTGACCCGCCAGCTGGAGATCGCCCCGGACCTGTTGCGCGCCGCCGGGGTCAGCACCGTCGTCCCACCGGCGTACGAGGCGGACGACATCCTGGCCAGCTGCGCCACCCGGGCCCGCGAGCTGGGCTGGCGCTCGGTGCTGATGACCAGCGACCGGGACGCGTTCGCGCTGATCGACGACGCCACCTCGGTGCTCCGCGTGCGCAACGGCGGCTTCGACCGCTCGGTGCTCGTCGACCACGAGTCGCTGCCCGCGCTCTACGGCGTGCACCCGTGGCAGTACATGGACTTCGCGGCACTGCGCGGCGACCCGTCCGACAACCTGCCCGGCGTGCGGCGGTTCGGGGCGCGCACCGCGGCGCGGCTGCTGGAAGCGTTCGGCTCGGTCGATCAGGCGTGGCTGGCCGGCGTCGACGCCGTACGAAAAATCGTCGGTGACCTCGCCGCGACAAGCCTGACCGATCCCGCGGCCCGGGACATCGTCGACCGCAACCGTCGCCTGATGGCCATGCGCCGCGACCTCCCGATCCCCAGCCCCGAGTCGGCCCGCCTGCCGCTGGACCGCCTCACCATGCGCCAGGCCCTCCGCGAACACGGCATCAACCTCGGCCCCTCCCTCTGGCCCCTGACCGGCGGCAACCCCCCGGCCGAGGCGGTCGACACCCCGGAACCGGAACCTGCCTGGGTCGCGCCCAAACCACGCGTCCTGCACGGCGCGATGTCCGGTCGCCGCGACCCCACCCCAGGCCAAACCGCCCTGTTCTGAAACCCCTTTTCGGTACGAACAGGGAGCGCACGTCCGCAGGCTACAAGCCACGTCCCGTGGTGATCTCGCGCCCGGCCGCGTCCGTTTCCGACCCCGGCCGCGCCCCCGGCCCGCGCCACTCACCGCGCGACACCGCTCCCACCCCGGACCGCCGCGCCGGACTTGCGTGGGGACTTTCGGTGCGCAACGCACCCGAACTTCACACACAGCCGCCGTGCCGGACTTACGTGGGGACTTTCGGTGCGCAACGCACCCGAACTTCACACACAGCCGCCGTGCCGGACTTGCGTGGGGACTTTCGGTGCGCAGCGCACCCGAACTTCACACACAGCTGCTGTTTCGGGCTTGCGTGGGGACTTTCGGTGCGCCGCGCACCCTAACTTCACACACAGCTGCTGTTTCGGGCTTGCGTGGGGAGTTTGGGTGCGAGGCACGCTCGCACGGGGTCAGTGTGGGAGGCCGCGGGTGATCAGGGTCAGCAGGCGGTCGAGGCGGGCGGGGTCGGCCGGGAGCTGCTCGCTCGCCCAGGCCATCGCGTTGACCGCCGCGAGCACGTCGTCGACGGCGTCCTCCACCGAGGCCCGGTGCAGCAGCCGGGATCCGACGTCCCGGATGGCGTCGTGGCAGCCGGAGAGTGCCGGGCTCTCCGCGGCGCCGAGCAACTCGACGGCGACGAAGCCGCGCATCGCCGCCGCGTGTACCGCTACCGCGCGCAGCCAGGCGCGCAGGGCCAGTCCCGGGTCGGGCGCTTCGAGCAGCTCCTCGCCGCGCGTGCAGAGCGCCGCCACCTCGTCCGAGATGATCGCTACCAGCAGGGCCTGCACCGACGGGAAATGCCGGTAGAGCGTGCCGGGGCCGACACCGGCGCGCTGGGCGATCCGGTTCAGCGAGGCGCCCGCGCCCTGAGCGGCGAGCTCCACCCGCGCTGCGGCGAGCACCCGATCGCGGTTCTGCTGAGCGTCGCTGCGCATCCGGACCCCCGGGTAGATAAATGGAGAAGCTCTCCGTATATTACCGTCCATCAAACGGAGAACCTCTCCGGAAGGGGAAGTCATGCGCATCGGCATCATGATCGGCGAAGTCCGCGGCCCGGCCACCGCCTCCGACCTGGCCGCACAGGCCACCGCCGCGGAAGGCCTGGCCACCACGTGGTCCGCGCAGGTGTCCGGCTGGGACGCCCTGATCACCCTCACCCTCGTCGGCGCCCGGACAGCCACGAGCCGGCTCGGGACCGCCGTGGTTCCGGTGCGGCAGCGGCACCCACTCGTGTTGGCCGGGCAGGCGCTGAGCGTGCAGGCCGCCACCGGCAACCGGCTCACCCTGGGCATCGGCGCCGGCATCGGCGCCATGCTGACCGGCATGTATGGCCTGCCCGCCGACCGCCCGGCCCGCTACCTGCGCGAATACCTCGCCGTCCTGCACCCGCTGCTGCGCGGGGAATCGGTCGAGCACCACGGTGAGATGCTGACCGCGATCGGCAGCGCCGCGATCCCCGGCGCCGAGGCTCCACCGGTGCTGCTCGCCGCCCTCGGCCCGAAGATGCTCCAGCTCGCCGGCGAGGCCACCGCCGGAACCGTCACCTGGATGACCGGCCCACGAGCCCTCAGCACGCACGTGGTCCCACTGATCACGGCCGCCGCCGAAGCCGCCGGGCGACCCGCGCCCCAGGTGGTGGCCGGCCTGCCGATCTGCGTGACCCACGACGAGCCGGGTGTCCGGGCGCAGATCGCGACCCGGTACGCGATGGCCGCCCAGGTCCCGGAGTACCAGGCTGTCCTGGCCCTGGAGAACGCCACCGGCGCGGGCGACGTGGCGATCGTCGGCGACGAGGCCGCGATCACCCGCCAGCTGCAGCGCCTCGAGGAATCCGGCGTCACGGAATTCATGGCCACCCCGTTCGGCACCCCCGCCGACCAGTCGAGAACCACCCGGCTCCTCCACGCCCTGACAGACGCCGCCGCGGGCCGGAGTCACCCCTGACAACCAGCTCACGATCGCGGGCTGGTTCGCGGGGGTGCCTCAAGCAGCCGGAGACACCCCCAGGAACCAGCCGGCCGCGCGGAGGCGCGCAACGGTCCGGGGTGGGAGCGGTGTCGCGCGGCGAGTGGCACGAGCCGGGACGCGCGGCCGGCGCCGGAGGGAAGCGGTCGCGCGCGAGATCACCACGGGACGCGGCTTGTAGCCTGCGGAGACCCTGTTGGTTTATTCGGTGGGGTTATGCGGCGAGGGTGAAGTTGAGGCGTTGGAGGTGGGTGGTTCGGGTGCGGTCGAGGGGGTGGCCGGTCCAG